>DATMAW010000108.1:0-48568 GCA_035559715.1 Gemmatimonadales bacterium
CCTCAGAGTTTTCCCGCCGACAGGGTCCGTGGCGCAGAAGCACGGTTGGCCGGGGCAGAGGCGGGCACGCGGTGTGCTCGCCAGAGTCCCGGTCGAACGTGAGGATGAGGCGATTCTCCTCGATCGCACGGTCAACGTGGACGATGTCGGGCTGGCCGCCCGGGGGCTTGTAATGATTGAGCGCATGGGCAGATCCAGCACGCTCCATGCTCCTCTCGCCTGGCGATGGGGCGCTCGCAACTTACGGCCTGGTCGTTTCAGTCCACTTTTGGCCTCAACGGCGCTGCGCTTCCAAATGACCCTTGCAAGCCTCGATTCGTTGACTCGGTCCGCGCTTTCCGTCGTGGTGCTCTTGTCCGCCCTCGAATTCGCCGCCCCTGCCGCATCCGCCGCGTCGGCCCCTTCGGCCGTCGTGGCTCAGGATACGCTGCGCGCCCTGTACGCGGCCAAGTTCCGGGCCGAGCTAGAGCAGATCTCGCGCGAGTTCGACGGCGTGTACGGCGCGCAGGTGATTGACCTCACCGATGGAGTGACGATCGGCGTGAACGCCGGTCTGGTGCTGCCTCAGGGGAGCGCCATCAAGATCCCTATCCTGCTCGAGCTGTTCCGTCGGGCCGACGAGCGGCCTGGCTTGCTCGCCCAGCGCCGCCCGGTGACCGACGCGGTGCGCACCGGTGGCTCCGGCGTCATTCAATGGTTCGGTAACGGCACGTCGGAGCTGGCGCTGGAGGACCTGGCGGTGCTGATGATCGTGCTGTCCGACAACACGGCCACCAACATGCTGATCGACGAGCTGGGAATGGACGCGGTGAACCGCAACATGGAGCGGCTTGGCATGCCGAACACTCGGCTCCGGCGCAAGATGATCCGGCCCGACGCCTCGGCCCGCGGCGAGGAGAACACTTCGACGCCCGCCGAAGCCGCGGCGTTCATGGCGCGGCTTGCCAGGTGTGAACTCCCGGTCTCCGCCGCGTCCTGCAGGCGGATGCGGGAGATCCTGGAAATCCCCAAGGGAGGACCGGTGCGGGCGCCGGTCCCCTCCGCGATTCCCATTGCGTTCAAGCCCGGCGGCATCGAAGGGGTGACGACGGTGTGGGCGCTGGTGAACCTCCCGGGGCGGCCATACGCGCTCGCTGTGATGACCACGTACGGCGGTAACGGTGGTGAAGCGGTACGCCGCACGTCGGAGGCGGCGTACGAGTTCTTCGCGCGGCTGGCCGGCGCCACGCCGTTCGGCACGCGCGTGCCGGTGCGCTGAGGCCCGTTCCCCGCGCGCTCGCGCTATTGCGGGGCCCGGACCCGCGTATGATGTTGTTCACCCTCCGTCACGACGGGACTTCCCATTCGGCGCGACATGCTGGGCCTGGTGCGCCAGGCCATGAGCGACCTGTACACGGTCGAGCGCGAGATCGGCCGGGGGGGCGCCGCCCGCGTGTTTCTCGCCCGTGACGCCAAGGGCGAGAAGATCGCGCTCAAGGTCCTCCATCCCGAGCTGTCGGTGAGCGTGACCGCGGAGCGGTTCCTGCGGGAAATCGCCATGCTGTCGAAGCTCGAGCACCCGTTGATCGCCCGCCTGCTCGACTGGGGAGAGCGCGACTTCCTCATCTACTACGCCATGAGCTTCATCGAGGGGCCGAGTCTGCGGCTGCACCTGGACCGCGTGCGTCGCGCCACGCTCAGCGATACGGTGCGCATCGGTTGCGATCTGCTCACGGCGCTCGACGTGGCCCACCGGCAGGGGATTGTGCACCGCGACGTGAAGCCCGAAAACGTGGTGCTGTCGCGGGAAGGGGCGGTCCTGCTCGACTTCGGCATCGCGCGGGCGGTTGCGGCCTCTGGAACGGACCGCCTCACGCGCTCCGGCTTCACGGTCGGCACCACGGCGTACATGAGTCCGGAACAAATCCTCGGCGCGGACGATCTGGATCAGCGCAGCGACATCTACTCGGTTGGGTGCCTGCTGTTCGAGTGCCTGGCCGCGCGGCCTCCATTTGCCGATCCCACACAGCAGGCGATCGCCAAGGCGCAGGCCGGGCGGCAGGCGCCACGTGTCGAGAGTTTCCGGCCGGACCTTCCCAAGGCCGTGGGCCTGGTGCTGGAGCGTGCCCTGAAGCACGAGCCGGGGGAGCGGTGGCAGTCCGCGGCCGAGATGCGGGAGGCGCTCGGAGGCTGCACTTAGGAGGCTCGGCAGCAGGGACCCTGGGTAGAGATCCGCGCCCCGAGGCCATAGCACGGCTTGACCCAACCTATAGTGGCCTCTACCTTTCACAGGCTCTGGAGGAACCGGCCTCGACTTGGCCGGGATGCACTTTTTTCGGACCGTGGATGCCGACCATCAATCAGCTCGTCCGACAGGGACGGCGCGACGTCGTCAAGAAGGAAAAGGCCCCGGCGCTCCGGGCCAATCCGCAAAAGCGCGGGGTGTGCACGAGGGTGTACACGACCACGCCCAAGAAGCCCAACTCGGCGCTTCGCAAAGTGGCGCGCGTTCGGCTCACGAACGGACTCGAGGTGACGAGCTACATCCCCGGCGAAGGTCATAACCTCCAGGAGCACAGCATCGTGCTGATCCGTGGAGGCCGCGTGAAGGACCTGCCGGGCGTGCGGTATCACATCATCCGGGGCACGCTGGACGCCGCCGGGGTGAATGACCGGAAGCAGAGCCGGTCCAAATACGGGGCCAAGAGGCCGAAATGAGCCGGCGACAGAAAGCGATTCGCCGGCACGTGCCGCCGGATCCCCGATACGACAGTCAGACCGTGTCGAAGTTCATCAGCGCGGTCATGGAGCGGGGCAAGAAGTCGCTGGCCGAGACGATTTTCTACCGCGCCATGGACCTGATCGAGCAGCGCACGCAGCAGCCGGGCGTGAACGTGTTCAAGCAGGCGCTGAACAACGTGAAACCGGTGCTGGAAGTGAAGAGCCGGCGCGTGGGCGGGGCGACGTACCAGGTACCCGTGGAAGTGCGGCCGGAGCGGCGCACGGCGCTGGCGATGCGGTGGATTCTCGCCTACTCGCGTGAGCGCAACGAAAAGACGATGGCCGAACGGCTCGCGGCGGAGTTGATCCTCGCCTCGAAGGGCGAGGGGAACGCGGTCAAGAAGAAGGAAGACACTCACCGCATGGCGGAAGCGAACCGAGCGTTCGCCCACTATCGGTGGTAGCAGGAGCGTGAGAGGCAAAGGGTAAGGGGGTGAGGGTTCCCCTTACTCCTCACCCCTTACCCCTCACGCCCTTCAACGTCAGACCAACAACTTCGGGACCCTGCTCGAAGGGATCCCGCGTCGCAGGGGGCAGCCCCGGACGGTTGCGGAGCGAGACCTGTCCGCGCGGCGGACGACGGTCGCCCCGCTTTTTCGCTGGATCGAGAGACGCGTCGCAACGGACAACACGTAACCGATAGGTGATCAGTTTGGTTTCTATGCCTCGCACCATGCCGCTCGCAAAGGTCCGAAACATCGGCATCATGGCGCACATTGATGCCGGGAAGACCACGACCACCGAGCGGATCCTGTACTACACCGGGCGCACGTACAAGCTCGGCGAGGTGCACGAAGGCACGGCCACCATGGACTGGATGGAGCAGGAGCAGGAGCGGGGCATCACGATCACGTCGGCGGCCACGTATTGCCAGTGGCCTCGGTTCGGCGAGGTGCACCAGATCAACATCATCGACACGCCCGGCCATGTGGACTTCACGGTCGAGGTGGAGCGATCCCTGCGCGTGCTCGACGGCGCGGTCGCCCTGCTCGACGCGGTGGGTGGTGTGGAGCCGCAAACGGAGACCGTGTGGCGCCAGGCGGATCGCTATCGGGTGCCGCGCATCGTGTTCGTGAACAAGATGGACCGCGTCGGCGCCGATTTCGATCGCTGCCTGGAGATGATCCGCGACCGGCTCGGCGCCAAGGCGTTCCCCGTGCAGTACCCGCTCGGCTCGGGCGAGTTGTTCACCGGGCTCATCGACATCGTGCGCCAGGTGGAGGTGGTGTACGATGACGAGTCGCTGGGAGCCAAGTGGGTGGAGGGGCCGATCCCGGAGGCCTTCCGCGACAAGGTGGCCGAGCTCCGCCACGAGCTGATGGAAGCCGCCGTGGAGCACGACGAGGAGTTGCTCGGCAAGTACCTGGAAGACCATGAGCTCACGGAGGCCGATCTGCGCCGCGCCATTCGCCGGGCCACCGTGGGCGGCTACATCGTGCCCGTGTTCTGTGGCGCGGCGTTCCGCAACAAGGGCGTCCAGCCGCTCCTGGACGGCGTGGTGGACTACCTGCCCAGCCCGCTCGACGTGCCGGCCGTGCGCGGACACGCGCCGCATCATGACGAGACGTTCATCGAGCGGAAGGCGTCCGATGACGAGCCGTTCAGCGCCCTGGCGTTCAAGATCGCGACCGACCCGTACGTCGGGAAACTGACGTTCTTCCGCGTCTACTCCGGCGTGCTCAACGCGGGCTCGTACGTGTACAACTCCACCAAGGACCGTAAGGAGCGCATCGGGCGGCTGCTCCAGATGCACGCGAACAAGCGGGAGGAGATCGCGGAAGTCCGGGCGGGCGACATCGCGGCGGCCATCGGTTTGCGCGACACGCGGACGGGCGACACGCTGTGCGACGAGGACCACCCGATCATCCTCGAGATGATGCGCTTCCCCGCGCCGGTGATCTCGGTCGCGATCGAGCCCAAGACCAAAGCCGATCAGGACAAGCTGGGCACGGCCCTCCAGAAGCTGGCCGAGGAAGATCCGACGTTTCACGTCCGCACGGATCCGGAGACGGCGCAGACCATCATCTCCGGGATGGGTGAGCTGCACCTCGAGATCATCGTGGATCGCATGCGCCGGGAGTTCAAGGTGGAGGCGAACGTCGGGCGGCCGCAGGTGGCCTACCGCGAGACGATCCGGAAGCGGGTGGAGGAAGTGGAAGGGAAGTTCGTGCGGCAGACCGGCGGCCGCGGGCAGTACGGCCACGTGGTGATCAATCTCGGTCCCGCCGAGCCCGGTCAGGGGTTCGTGTTCGAGGACAAGATCGTCGGGGGCACGGTGCCACGGGAGTACATCGGGCCGGTGGAGCAGGGTATCAAGGAGGCGCTGGAAAACGGCGTGCTGGCCGGGTACCCGGTGGTGGATGTGAAGGTGGAGCTGGTGGACGGCAGTTACCACGAAGTGGATTCGAGCGAGATGGCGTTCAAGATCGCCGGGTCCATGGCGTTCAAGGAGGCGGCCTCGCAGGCCGACCCGGTGCTGCTCGAGCCGATCATGGACGTGGAGGTCGTCACGCCGTCGGAGTACATGGGCGAGGTGTTCGGCGACCTCAACAGCCGGCGGGGCAAGATCGGGGGAATGACGCAGCGCGGAGACGCGCAGGTCATTGCGGCCAGTGTGCCGCTCGCGGAGATGTTCGGGTATTCCACGACGCTGCGATCCATGACGCAGGGCCGGGCCATATACACGATGCAGTTCTCACATTACGCGGAAGTGCCGAAGACCAAGGCGGACGAGCTGATCAGCAAGCTCAAGGGCTAAGGGGAGACCAATGGCGAAGGCGAAGTTCGAGCGGACCAAACCGCACGTGAACGTGGGCACCATCGGACACGTGGACCACGGCAAGACGACCCTGACCGCGGCGATGACCAAGGTGGCCTCGGAGAAGGGCCTGGCGAAGTACGTGAGCTACGACGAGGTGGCCAAGGCGTCGGCCTCGCAGGGCCGGCGCGACGCCACCAAGATTCTCACGATCGCCACGGCCCACGTGGAGTACAGCACCGACAAGCGCCACTATGCCCACGTGGACTGCCCGGGGCACGCCGACTACGTGAAGAACATGATCACCGGCGCGGCGCAAATGGACGGCGCCATCCTGGTGGTGAGCGCGGTGGACGGGCCGATGCCGCAGACGCGGGAGCACATCCTGCTCGCGCGGCAGGTGAACGTGCCCTACATCGTCGTATTCCTCAACAAGTGCGACCTCGTGGATGATGCGGAGCTGCTCGACCTCGTGGAGCTGGAGGTCCGGGAGCTGCTCTCCGTGTACGAGTTCCCTGGCGATGCGGTACCGGTGATCCGCGGCTCGGCCACGAAGGCGCTCGCCGGCGACCCGGACGCCGTGAAGAAGATCTGGGAGCTGCTGGATGCGCTGGACGCCTACATCCCGGTGCCGGAGCGCGAAGTGGACAAGCCGTTTCTGATGCCGGTGGAGGACGTGTTCTCCATCACCGGCCGCGGCACGGTGGCCACGGGCCGGATCGAGCGCGGCAGGATCAAGGTGAACGAGGAAGTGGAACTGGTGGGTTTCGGCGCGGACAAGAAGACGGTCGTGACGGGCGTCGAGATGTTCCGCAAACTGCTCGATGAGGGCGTGGCGGGCGACAACGTGGGGCTCCTGTTGCGCGGCATCGAGAAGACGGAGATCGAGCGCGGGATGGTGCTGGCGAAGCCCAAATCGGTGACGCCGCACACCAAGTTCGAGGCCGAGGTGTACGTCCTGACCAAGGAAGAGGGCGGGCGCCACACGCCGTTCTTCAAGGGCTACCGCCCGCAGTTCTACTTCCGCACGACGGACGTGACGGGTTCAGTGGAGCTGCCCCCCGGCGTGGAGATGGTGATGCCGGGAGACAACACCAAGATGACGATCGAGTTGATCACGCCCATCGCCATGCAGGAGCAGTTGCGGTTCGCCATTCGCGAAGGCGGACGGACGGTGGGGGCGGGAGTGGTCACGAAGATCCTGGCGTAAGGCGACGGCGGAAAACGGCAGAAAGGCGGGACGAGCGGATGGCCGGACGGATCCGGATTCGACTGAAAGCTTTCGACCACGCGGTGCTCGACCAAGCCGCGGCGGATATCGTGCGCACGGTCGAGAAAAGCGGGTCGAAGGTGTCCGGCCCGATCCCGCTGCCGACGAAGGTGCAGCGCTGGACCGTGCTGCGGAGCCCGCACGTGGACAAGAAAAGCCGCGAGCAATTCGAGTTGAAAACGCACAAGCGGCTGATTGACATCACCGAGGCCCGGCCCCAGACGGTGGACGCCCTGACCAAACTGGATCTGCCGGCCGGCGTGGACGTGGAGATCAAGGTCGAATAGCCATGAACGGCATCATTGGGCGCAAACTGGGCATGACGCGGCTGTTCGATGATCAGGGGCGGGCCACACCCGTCACCGTCATCGAGGCGGGCCCGTGTCCGGTGGTGCAGGTGAGACCGACGGCGGCCGGCACGCCCGCCGTGCAGTTGGGGTTCGGGAGCCGCAAGCCGAAGCGCGCCACGCGGGCCGCTGCCGGGCACGCGAAACGGGCCGGGCTGGAGGTCGTACCCGCAATCCTCCGGGATTTTGCGGTGGAGGCGGGTTCCGAGGCGGCGCCACAGACAGGGCAGGTCGTGACGGTCTCCATCTTCCAGCCTGGTGACTTCGTCAAAGTCACGGGAACGACCAAGGGGCGCGGCTTCCAGGGCGTGGTGAAGCGGCACGGCTTCGGCGGCGGTCCGGCCACGCACGGCAACACGCGGCACCGTAAGCCGGGCAGCGTCGGGCCCGGAACCGACCCGTCACGCGTGATCAAGGGAAAGCGGATGCCCGGCCACATGGGGGCGGCCCGGCACACGGAAGTGGGGTTGCGCGTGGTGCGGGTGGATAGCGAGCGCAATCTGCTGTTCGTGCGGGGCGCGGTGCCCGGCCCCATTCGGGGCGTCGTGGCCGTGCGCAAGCACGGGGGACGAGGCCGGTATGCTTGAAGCGGCGCACTTCACCGCGGCAGCCAAGCGCAAAGGGAGCTACGCGCTTCCCGCCGAGTTCGACGGCGTGGTGAATCAGGTCGTGCTGCATCAGGCGGTCCGCGCCTTCCTGAACAACCAGCGGCAGGGCACGCACGCCACGAAGACCCGGGGACTGGTCTCGGGCGGCAACCAGAAGCCGTGGAGGCAGAAAGGGACAGGTCGGGCCCGGCAGGGATCGATTCGAGCCCCCCACTGGCCCGGTGGCGGCACGGTGTTCGGGCCACAGCCGCGGTCGTACCGCACCGAGTTGCCGCGCAAGGTGCGACGGTTGGCCCGCCGCTCGGCCCTCAACGCACGCGCGCAGGCGGGTGGGCTCTACGTGATCGAGCAGCTGGCGCTGGAGCAGCCCAAGACCCGGCTTGTGGCCGAGCTGCTGGCGAAGATGGAAATCGCCGGTCGCAAGGTACTTCTCCTCACGGCCGAGCACCGGCCGGACGTATTTCGCGCGGCGAGGAACATCCCGAACGTGCGGGTTATGCGATACGCGGATGCGGCCGCGTACGACCTGCTGTGGGCGGACGCGGTGGTGGTGGAGGAGGCGGCGCTGGGCGGGCACGTCATTGCGCGCGCTGCGAAGCGCGCGGGCAGGGCTCAGGCGGCACCGAAGGCTCGCACCGCGGCCCGGAAGCCCCCGGCCAAGAAGAAGCCGGCGAAGAAGGACAAAGCGAAGTAGGGAACGGCGATGCCATCGATCCATCAGGCCGTCATCCGGCCGCTCGTGACGGAGAAGTCCTCGGCGCTGTATCAGACGCGCAAGGAGTACACGTTCGTAGCGCACCCCGACGCGACGAAAGCCGAGATTCGCCGCGCCATCGAGGCGCTGTTCGACGTTACGGTCGTGCGCGTGCGGACGCTGCAGCAGCGCGCGCGTCGCAAGACGCAGGGGCGGTTCGAAGGCCGGCGGCCGCGGTGGAAGAAGGCGTACGTGCGGCTCAAAGAAGGCGACTCGTTGGCGATCTTCGAGGGATAAGCCCATGGGAGTGAGACAACTTCGTCCCACGAGCGCCGGCACGCGGCTGCGATCCGTTCCCGACTTTGCCGAACTGACACGGGCCGAGCCGGAGCGGGCGCTGCTCGAGCCGCTGCGCAAGTCGGGCGGACGCAACAACCAGGGGCACGTCACGGTGCGGCGCCGCGGCGGCGGCCATCGGCGGCGGTATCGGAAGATCGACTTCCGCCGGGCCAAGTTCGGCATCCCGGCCCGGGTGACCGCGGTGGAGTACGATCCCAATCGCACGGCGCGCATCGCGCTGTTGACGTACGCCGACGGCGAGAAGCGCTATATCCTGCATCCGCGCGATCTGCGCGTGGGCGATCAGGTCGTCTCCGGTCCCGGCAGCGACATCCGCACGGGCAACGCTCTGCCCCTCGCCGAGATTCCGCTGGGGATCACGGTGCACTGCGTGGAGCTGAAGCGAGGCGGCGGGGCGCAGCTGTGTCGCTCCGCGGGCGCGGGCGCGCAGGTCGTGGCGCGTGAGGGAGGCTACGTCACCCTCAAGCTGCGCAGCGGCGAGGTTCGCATGGTGCGCGGGGAGTGCCTGGCGACCGTCGGCGAAGTGGGGAACGCCGAGCACGAGTTGGTTCGCATCGGCAAGGCGGGGCGGAACCGCTGGTTGGGCAAGCGGCCCAAGGTGCGCGGCGTGGCAATGAACCCGGTGGATCACCCGCTGGGCGGCGGGGAAGGCAAGTCCTCCGGCGGCCGCCCGCCCACGTCACCCTGGGGCAGGCCCGAGGGTCGCAAGACGCGGCACGTGAAGAAGGCGAGCACGAAGCTGATCGTGCGAGGTCGCAAGCGAGGAAAGGCCACGCAATAATGGCACGGAGCATCAAGAAAGGTCCGTTCGTTGAGGAGTCACTCCTCAAGAAGATCCGCGCGCTGAATGCGGCGAACGAGAAACGGGTGTTCAAGACGTGGTCCCGCGGATCGACGATCACGCCGGAATTCGTGGGGCACACGATTGCCGTGCACAACGGGAACAAGTTCGTGCCCGTGTACATCAGCGAGAACATGGTGGGGCACAAGCTCGGCGAGTTCGCGCCCACGCGGCTGTTCCGCGGGCACACCACGAGGGTGGCGGCCGACGCCAAGGCGGCGCTCGAGGGCGCGCCGGCGGCCGCGCCCCCGGAGAAGGAGAAGAAGTAGCATGGCGGCCCGGGCGGTTCAGCGCGGGGTACGGCAGTCGGCGCGCAAGATGCGGC
The DNA here is from genome assembly GCA_035559715.1 of Gemmatimonadales bacterium. Classification (GTDB taxonomy): domain Bacteria; phylum Gemmatimonadota; class Gemmatimonadetes; order Gemmatimonadales; family GWC2-71-9; genus JACQHC01. The sequence continues at coordinate 9,964 of DATMAW010000108.1, forward strand.
TGGTGGTCGATCAGATCCGCGGCCGCAACGTGAACGAGGCGTACGCCGCGCTGAAGTTCTCCAAGAAGCGCGCGGCCAAGCAGGTCGAGAAGGTGCTGCGCTCGGCCGTGGCGAACGCCGAGCAGGACGCGCAGCGTGACAACGCCGCGTTCGACGTGGATCGCCTGTACGTCGCGTACGCCGTGGTGAACGAGGGCCAGACGTTGAAGCGGTTCACCGCCGCGGCGCTGGGCCGGGCGACGCCAATCAAGAAGCGCACCAGCATCGTGGAGATCCGCGTGGCGGAGAGGAAGGAGACCTAAGTGGGTCAGAAGACGCACCCCTACGGGTTCCGGCTCGGGATCGTCAAGCCATGGCGGTCGCGCTGGTTCGCCCGGCGCGACATGGCCGATCTGCTCAAGGAAGACGAGCTGGTGCGCAAGTACCTGCGCACGCGGCTGGCGCACGCCGCGATCTCGGACGTGCACGTCGAGCGGCGGCCGGGCAAGGTCACGGTCACGGTGTTCACGGGGCGGCCGGGCGTGGTGATCGGCAAGCGGGGCGCGGAAGTGGACAAGCTGCGCGACGAGCTGGCCCAGCTCACGGGGAAAGAGGTGGGCATCAATGTCGAGGAGATCAAGCGGCCGGAACTGGATGCGCAGCTTGTGGCCGACAGCGTGGCCCATCAGCTCACGCAGCGGGTGTCGTTCCGTCGGGCCATGAAGCGGGCCGTGCAAAGCGCCATGCGGATGGGCGCCCAGGGCATCAAGATCAAGTGCGGCGGACGATTGGGTGGCGCCGAGATCGCCCGCACCGAGGGCTATCACGAGGGGCGCGTACCGCTCCACACGCTGCGGGCGGACGTGGACTACGCCACTAGCACGGCCAAGACCACGTACGGCACCATCGGGGTAAAGGTGTGGATCTTCAAGGGCGAGGTGGTCGAAGACCGCCGCGGCCGGACGTACAGCACGGGAGCCTGAGGACATGCTCGCGCCGAAGCGGGTCAAGTACCGCAAGATGATGAAGGGTCGCACGCGCGGGCACGCGACGCGCGGGAATACGGTGGCGTTCGGACAGTTCGGCCTCATGGCGCTCGAGCCGGGCTGGGTGTCCAGCCGTCAGATCGAGGCGTCTCGCGTGGCGCTCACGCGGGAGATGAAGCGCGGCGGCAAGGTGTGGATTCGCATCTTCCCGGACAAGCCGATCACCAAGAAGCCCGCAGAGACGAGGATGGGGAAGGGCAAGGGCAACCCCGAGGGTTGGGTTGCCGTCGTGAAGCCCGGGCGCGTGCTGTTCGAGCTCGAGGGGATTCCGGAGGACCTGGCGCGTGCCGCGCTCGCGCTCGCGTCGGCCAAACTGCCGATTCGCACGCGATTCGTGATTCGTGAGGGTGACTGATCCATGGCGCTGAAGGACACCGAGAAAAAGCCGCTGCGCGGCCCACTGCTCCGGGAGGCCGAGATCGACGAACTCCGGCGCGAACTCGCGCGCCTGGAAGAAGCGCGGTTCCGGCTGCGGTTCCGGGCGGCGACGGAAGCCCTCGACTCGCCCATTCAGCAACGGATCATCCGGCGCAACATTGCCCGGATCAAGACGATCCTGCGGCAGAGGAGCGCGAAATGACGGAGCCGACGACACGTCACCGCCGCAAAGTCCGCGTGGGCGTGGTGGTGAGCGCTAAAATGGCCAAGACGGTAGTCGTGGAGCTGTCCCGTACGTTCGCGCACGGCCTGTACGGCAAGCAGGTCACGCGCATGAAGCGGGTGGCGGCGCACGACGAGCACGGGGCGCTGCCGGGAGACACGGTGCGACTGATGGAGACCCGGCCGCTGTCGCGCACCAAACGGTGGCGCGTGGTGGAGATCGTGGAGCGGGCGAAGTAGGAGGCGGCGGTGGTTCAACAGGAGTCCATACTCAAGATCGCCGACAACTCGGGCGCCCGCCGGGCGCTCGTGATCCGCGTGCTGGGCGGCAGCAAGCGCCGCTACGCGGGCCTGGGCGACGTTGTGGTCGTGACCATCAAGGACGCGCTGCCCACCGGCCAGATTAAGAAAGGCGAGGTGGCGAAAGCGGTCGTCGTGCGGACCGCCAAGGAGACGCGCCGTAAGGACGGGAGCTACATCCGATTCGACGAGAACGCGGCGGTCTTGATCAACGATCAGGGCGAGCCGCGGGCCACCCGCATCTTCGGCCCCGTGGGGCGCGAGCTCCGGGAGAAGAAGTTCATGAAGATCGTCTCGCTCGCGCCGGAGGTCATCTGACGTGAAGCCGCTCGTCTATCGGAAGGGCCGCCGCGGGGCGCCCAAGCCGCGGCCCGTGCGACCGAAGCTGCACGTCACCAAGGGTGATCGGGTGCGGGTGATTTCCGGGGAGTTCAAGGGGAAGGAAGGACAGATCCTCCGCGTGTATCCCGATCGCGGTCGCGTGGTGGTGGAAGGCGTGAACGTGGTGAAGAAGCACAAGCGCGCCACGCAGACGGCCGAGGGCGGCATCATTTCGTTCCCGGCGCCGATCCACGCGTCGAAGGTGATGTTGCTCGACCCCAAAACGGGGGAGCCCACGCGGGTCCGGCGGCAGAAGGACAAGGACGGCACCGTGGAGCGGATCAGCCGGAAGTCCGGCCAGCCGATTCCGAGGAAGCGCTAGGTTATGGCAGAGACGAAGACCAAGGGGAAGCCCAAAGGAAAGGGGGCGGAGCCCGCCCCGGCGGTGGAGACGGGGCCGGAAGTCCCGGGCCCGCCGCCACGGCTGCGGCTGCACTACGAGCAGGTGGTACGGTCCAGGCTCATGCAGGAGTTCGGGTTCAAGAACCCGCATGAAGTGCCGCGGTTGGTGAAGATCGTGCTCAACGTGGGCGTGGGGCAGGCGCACAAGACTCCCAAATTGCTCGACGCCGTCGTGGCGGAGCTCGCCGCGATCGCGGGACAGCGCCCGGTGGTGACCCGGGCCAAGAAGTCCATCGCCAACTTCTCCCTGCGGCAGGGGATGCCCATCGGGGCCTCGGTGACGTTGCGTGGCGCACGCATGTGGGAGTTTCTGGACCGGTTCATCAACGTCGCCGTGCCGCGGATTCGGGATTTCCGCGGGCTGTCGTCCCGCTCGTTTGATGGTCGCGGGAACTACACGGTGGGGCTCAAGGAGCAGATGGTGTTTCCCGAGATTGATTACGACAAGGTGGAGAAGATCCATGGGATGGACATCACGGTGGTGACCACGGCGGGGCGCGACGACGTGGCGCTGGCACTGTTGCGGGAGCTCGGGATGCCGTTCCGGGGCCAGGCGACGGTGACCGTATGACGTTTCGCGGGTAAGGCGGACCATGGCAAAGAAGTCCTGGATCGAGAAAGCGAAGCGGCCACCGAAGTTCGGCGTCCGCAAGTACAGCCGCTGCCAGCGGTGCGGCCGGTCGCGCGCGTACCTGCGGAAGTTCGGGTTGTGCCGTATCTGTTTCCGTGAGCTCGCGCTCCGAGGGGAGATTCCCGGAGTGCGCAAGGCCAGTTGGTGAAAGGATCGCACGGGCGCATATGACGATGACGGATCCGGTCGCCGACATGCTGACTCGCATCCGGAACGCCTGCCTGGCAGGCCACCGGAGAGTCGACATGCCGGTCTCGAAGTTGAAAGCGGAGATCGCGCGGCTGCTGCGAGACAACCATTACATCCAGGACTTCAAGCTGCTGGATGATGGGCGCCACGGCCTCCTGCGCGTCTACCTGAAGTACCAGGGCGACACCCCGGTGATTCGGGAGCTGCACCGCGTGTCGAAGCCTGGTCTTCGGCGCTACGTGCGCGTGCGCGAGATCCCCAGGGTCAAGAACGGCCTTGGGATGGCAATCTTGTCCACGCCGCAGGGCTTGATGTCCGACCGAGACGCCCGCCGCCAGCGCGTCGGTGGCGAGCTGCTCGCCGTGATCTGGTAGCCAGCCATGTCACGCGTCGGCAAGCGGCCCGTCCCGCTCCCGTCCGGGGTCACGGTCACGGTGGCCGGCAACGAGGTGACGGTGAAGGGTCCCAAGGGCGAACTGAAGCGCGCGATCCATCCCGAGCTGGGCGTGAGCGTGGAGGGCTCGCAGGTCACCATCACGCGGCCCTCGGACGAAGGGCGGCATAAGGCGCTGCATGGGCTCACGCGTGCCCTGATTCGCAACATGGTGGAGGGAGTGACCAAGGGGTACAGCAAGTCGCTCGAGATTCAGGGCGTGGGATACAAGGCGGAGCCGACCGGGGGCGGATTGCGACTGGCGCTCGGATTCTCGCACCCCGTGGAGTACAAGGCCCCAGCGGGCATCAAGCTCTCCGTCGAGAACAACGTACTGGTGAAGGTGGACGGCATCGACAAAGAGCTGGTGGGCCAGGTGGCGGCGGACCTGCGCAAGATCCGGCCGCCGGAGCCGTACAAGGGGAAGGGCATTCGGTACGTGGGTGAGCGCGTGCGGCGTAAGGCCGGGAAGACCGGCGCCAAGGCGGCGACATGAGGCCCATTCACTCTCCGAAGACGCGCGAGGAGCGGCGCTATCGGCGGCACTTGCGGGTGCGCCGGCGCGTGGCGGGGACGGTCGAACGCCCCCGTCTCGTGGTGTTTCGCTCGCTGAAACACATCTATGCGCAGCTGGTGGATGACGACGCCGGGCGAACGCTGGTTGCCGCGAGCGATCGGACGCCGGACCTGGAGAAGGCAAAAACTGGCAAGGTTGGCGCGGCGCATGCCGTCGGCAAGCGGTTGGCGGCGCTCGCGCGTGAACGCGGGATCACACGAGTTGTCTTCGATCGCGCCGGCTACCGCTACCACGGCCGCGTGCGAGCGGTCGCGGAAGGCGCGCGCGAAGGCGGACTGGAGTTCTAGGAACATGCCTCAGGCGGGAGAGCGAGAGCCGCGCCGCGATCGCCGGCCTCCGCGCGAGCGGGAGCGCGAATCGGAACTGATCGAGAACGTCGTTGCGATCAATCGCGTGGCGAAAGTGGTGAAGGGCGGTCGGCGATTCTCCTTCAGCGCGCTGGTCGCGGTGGGAGACGGCGAGGGCCGCGTCGGCGTGGCCACCGGGAAGGCGAACGAGGTGTCGGACGCGGTGCGAAAGGCGGTTGAAGCCGCGCGCCGCGCGATGGTGCGCGTCCCGCGAGAGGGCACGACGATCCCCCACGAGATTCTGGGGAGCCACGGCGCGGGGCGAGTGCTCTTGAAGCCGGCCGCCTCGGGTACGGGGATCATCGCGGGCGGCCCGGTGCGGGCCGTGCTCGGGTGTGCGGGGATCACGGACGTCCTCACGAAGTCTCTGGGCTCCACAAACCCGCACAACATGGTGTGGGCGGCAATGGACGCGTTGTCGCGACTGGTGACTCCGGAGCAGGCGGCTCGCGAGCGGGGTGTAGACGTGGGATCGCTGGGATACCGGCCGCGTCAGGAGCCGGCACATGCCCAGTAAGAAGAAGTCGTCAGGAGCTGACACGCCGGCGGTGAAGGCGCCGAAGGCGGCCAAGCCTCGGTCGCGGAAGCGCGCGGCGGAACCAGCCACACAGGGAGAGCAGACTCCGCGGCACGGCCAGGAGACTGCGCAGGCGGGCAGGATCCGCGTGAAGCAGGTCCGCTCCGGCATCGGACATGCGTACACCTATCGCCGGACGCTCACGGCGCTCGGCCTGAAGCACCATCAGGATGAGGTGATCGTGGCAGACACACCGTCAATTCGAGGCATGCTGTTCAAGGTGGCGCACCTGGTGAGCGTGCGGCCGGTGGAGGCGTGATGGCGGAGACAGGCGCGCTGGGACTGCATAACCTCCGTCCCGCAGGTGGCTCGTCGCAGGCTCCCAAGCGAAAAGGGCGTGGGCCCGGCTCGGGCACCGGCAAGACCGCCGGACGCGGTCACAAGGGCCAGCGGGCCCGCAAGAGTGGCAATGTGCGCCCGGGCTTCGAGGGCGGGCAAATGCCGTTGCTGCGTCGGCTGCCCAAGCGCGGCTTCACCAATCCGTTCAAGGTCAGCGCGCAGGTGGTGAACCTGCGGGCGCTGGTCAAGTTGCCGGCGGAGGAGGTCACGCCCGCGACGCTGCTCGCGGCGGGCCTGGTGTCCCGATCCGATCGCCCCGTCAAGCTGCTCGGCGTTGGAGACGTGACGCGCGCGTACGTGGTGCGGGACTGCGCCGCTTCGGCGAGCGCCCGCAACAAGATTGAACAAGCGGGCGGGCGCATCGAGTCCTGAGCATGACCGCTCCCCGCATTCCCAACCTGTTTGCCGTTCCCGAGCTCAAGGAAAAGCTCCTCTTTACCATTCTGTGTCTCGCCGTGTATCGGGCGGGGGCGCACATCGCCACGCCGGGCGTGAACGTCCAGGTGCTGAGCGATTTCGTGCGGAACCAGGGTGCGCAGACGCTGTTCGGTGTGTACGACATGTTCGTGGGGGGCGGCTTTTCCCGCGCCACTGTCCTGGCCCTGGGCATCATGCCGTACATCTCGGCGTCCATCATGTTCCAGCTCGCCGGAGCGGTGTTCCCCGCCGTGGACAAGCTGCAGAAGGAGGAGGAAGGGCGAAAGAAGATCACGCAGTGGACCCGCTACGTGACCATCGTGCTGGCGGCGTTTCAGTCCTGGGGCTTCGCCATCTTCACCGAATCGCTCCAGGGGGCGGTGGTCAACCCGGGTTGGGGATTCCGCATGATCACGGCCGTCACCCTCACCACGGGCGCCGTGTTCGTCATGTGGCTCGGCGAGCAGATCACCGAGCGCGGCATCGGGAACGGGATGAGCCTCCTGATCTTCTTCTCGATCATGGAAGGAATGATTCCCGGGCTGTTCCAGACGCTCGAGTTCCTGCGGACCAATGTCTTGAGCGTGCTCGGGCTCGTGGTGCTCATCGCCGTCATGGTGGCGGTGATCGCCGGGGTCATTGCGATCACGGTCGCGGCGCGGCGCATCCCGGTGCAGATCCCCCGCAAGGTCATGGGCCGCGGTCGTATCCGCGAGGGCCAGAAGACGTTCATCCCGATCCGGATCAACTCCGCCGGGGTGATGCCGATCATCTTCGCGCAGTCCATCATCATCGTGCCGGGGACGCTCGCCACGTTCAGCAACGTGCCCTGGTTGCGGCAGGTGGCGGACACGTTCGCGCCGCAGACGGTGCCGTACTACGTCACGTACTCCCTGCTCATCATATTCTTCACCTATTTCTACACGTCCATCATCTTCAACCCGGTGGACCTGGCGGAGAACCTGAAGAAGCAGGGCGGATTCATCCCGGGCGTGAAGCCCGGCGCCGCGACCGCGGATTACATTGATGACGTCCTCAGTCGAGTCACACTGCCCGGCTCGCTGTTTCTCACGGCCGTGGCGTTGCTGCCGTTCTTCATCTATCAGTACTTCAACGTTCCGTTCTATTTTGGCGGGACGGCTCTGCTGATCACGGTGGGTGTGGCGCTCGACACCGTCATCCAGATCCAGCAGCATCTTCACCTGCGGCACTACGACGACTTCATGAAGCAGGGCCGGGTGCGCTTCCGCGGCCGGCGGAGGTTCATGTAGCCGGCTCGATATCCGATGCCCGTCGTTCGGTGTACCTTAGGCGAGGCCTTCGGATATCGGACATCATCGGGGACATTTCCTCGCCATGAACATCATCCTCCTTGGCCCCCCCGGCTGCGGCAAGGGCACGCAGGGCGAGTTGCTCGCCGCGCGCACGAAGATCCTCCGCGTTTCCACGGGCGAGTTGCTGCGCGACGCCGCCGGCAAGGGAACCCCGCTCGGGCGTCAGGCCAAGTCGTACATGGACCAGGGCTTGCTCGTCCCGGACGATGTCATCATCGGGTTGCTGCGGGAGGTTCTGGGTTCGCCGGCCGCCGCCCGCGGGGTGATCATGGACGGGTTCCCTCGCACCGTGGCGCAGGCAGAGGCTGTGGACCGCCTGCTAGCGGAGCGCTCCCGCAAGGTTGACCAGGTGCTGTTGTTCGACGTCCCCGAGGATGAACTGCGCAGGCGAATCATGGGCCGCGCGGGCCAGGCCGGCCGGGCGGACGACAATCTCGACGCGCTGCGGCAACGCCTGGTGGTATACAAGGAACAAACAGCGCCCCTGGTGGATTTTTATCGGAAGCGCGGTATTCTGGTGCCGATCGAGGCCGTGGGATCGATCGAGGAGATCGCCGAGCGCGTTCGGGTGAAAGTGGGCGCATGATTACCATCAAGTCGGAGCGAGAGATCGAGACGATGGCGGCGGCCGGCCGGATCGTGGCCGATACGCTGCAGCTCGTGGCGTCCCAGGCCCGGCCCGGTGTCAGCACCGGCGCGCTGGATCGTCTGGCGGAGGAGTTCATTCGCTCCCACCCGGGGGCTCGACCCTCGTTCAAGGGGCTGTATGGGTTCCCCCGCTCGCTGTGCACTTCGATCAACGACGAGATCGTGCACGGTATCCCGTCCACCCGGCGAGTGCTCGAGCCCGGGGACATCGTGAGCATCGATTGCGGCGTCTTCCTGGACGGCCTGCACGCGGACGCGGCCCTGACGGTGCCCGTGGGCGACGTGGGCGAGATCGCACAGCGCCTGCTGCAGGTGACGCAGGAGGCGCTGGAAGCCGGGATCGCCGCGGCTGTGGTGGGAAACCACGTCGGGGATATCGGTCACGCGGTTCAGCGAGTGGCAGAAGGCGCCGGGTACAGCGTGGTGCGGGAGTTGGTGGGACACGGCATCGGCAGCAGCTTCCACGAAGAACCCCAGGTTCCCAACTACGGCAAGCCCAAGCGCGGCCCCAGGCTCGTGAAGGGCATGACGCTCGCGATCGAGCCGATGATCAACGTGGGCGGCCCCGAGATCCGCACGTTGGCGGACAAGTGGACCGTGGTGACGGCGGATGGGAGCCTCTCCGCGCACTTTGAGCACACCGTAGTGATCGACCCTGCCGGACCCCGGCTCCTCACAGTCGCGCCGGTCACAACAGCCGCTTCGCAGTAACCGCCGGGGGGGAGGGGGGACCGCAACGATCGAGCGATCGTTCGTTATCCCCCTGCGAGCCCCGCCGCCACGGCCCTGGCGGCCGCGCCGGCTTCCGCCGCGCCTCGATGGTCGAGTTCCCGGGCTTCTCGCGAGAGGGCCGACCCGGCTTCACGATTGGCAAGGCTGCGGACGTTGATCTCGACGTTGTAGACGGCGCCGCGCAGGGCTCCTTCGGCGAGCAGGGCGGCGACTCCGGCGTCGCACACGGCGTTCTTGTTGCCGGCTTCCGCGGCGCGGCGGGCGAGCGAGAGCAGTTCGACGGCCGCGCGCGCCGTTTCGAGCGGGACCGTCGCGGCGTCGAGCAGCGCCTGATCAATCGCTTCGGCGCGGCGGCGCTGCTCGTCGTCGCTGCCCTTCGGAAGCTTGTACGCCGCCATGACGCTCTCGTAGGCTTGGGCGTCGCGGTCCACGAGATCGCGGAACTGGGCGCGCAGGCGATCCGCGGCGTTCGTGATCTCGGCGAATTCCTCCGCCACCGCCGCATACGCCTTGCGAGACGTGGTGAGCCGGCCGACCATCGCCACCAGCGCCGCGGCCAATGCTCCGGCGAGCGCGGCGGCACTTCCCCCGCCCGGCGTTGGCGCTCCGCTCGCCAGGTCGTCGATCCACCCATCCAGCGTGGGTCCCAGCGCCTCGCGCACCTTTCGTTCGAGGAGGTGACTCTCCACCGGCGAATCGAGCTTGAGCGCCGTCTGCGCGGCGCCCCACACGGCGCGCTCGGGAATGAGACCCACGATCTCGCTCTTCCACACGCGCACGCCGCGGGCGGCGGCTTTCTCGCTCACGGCCGCGAACACGACCGCTGGCGGAGTGACGTCAATATCCAGCAGGTTCATCGAGACCTGGGCTCGACCGTCCACGTGGAAGCCCTTGGCCTGCACGGCCGGTAGCCCGCCGCTCGACTCGCGGATCTCCCTGGCGATCGCCTCCGCGACCGAGACGTCGGGCGTGTCCAGGTAGATGTTGTAGGCGGCGAGGAACGGTCGGGCCCCGATGGCCGTGCATCCCGCCGTGGGGTGAATGCGGTTTGGGCCGAAGTCCGGCGTGCGGTCGGGATCGCTGCCGATTCGGTCGCGCAGTCCTTCGAACTCGCCCTTTCGGATCGCAGGGAGGCTCACGCGATCGGGCCGCGCGGCCGCCCGCGCGTACAGGAACACGGGAATCCCGAGCTCGCGGCCCACGCGCTCGCCCAGGGCCCTCGCCAGGGTCACGCACTCGTCCATACTGACGCCCTCGACAGGCACGAACGGCACGACATCGGTGGCGCCCATGCGCGGATGCTCGCCGCGGTGCTGGTTGAGATCAATGCGTTGCGCGGCCACCCGCATGGCGCGGAACGCGGCCTCACTCACCGCCTCCGGCGCTCCAATCAGCGTGAAGACCGAGCGGTTGTGTGCGGCGTCGGACTGCACGTCGAGCAGCCGTGCGCCGGGCACGGACGCGATGGCCTCGCGCAGCGCCGCGAGGATCTCCGGGCTGCGACCTTCGCTAAAGTTGGGAACGCATTCCACAATCCGGGTCATTCGTTTGGGCTCCTCGTGGTGAACTGGCCGCGGGGAATCAGTACTCCTCGACCACCTTGAGCAACCAGGCGTGCATCGCGGGATTGCCGGCCACGACGGCTCCGTGCTTCAGGACGTCCGGCGCGCCGGCGTCATCGGAGACGACGCCACCGGCTTCCCGCACGATCACCGTGCCCGCTGCCACGTCCCATGGGGCGAGACGCAGCTCCCAGAATCCGTCGAGCCGGCCCAGCGCCACGTCCACGAGGTCCAGCGACGCGGATCCGGCACGGCGGATCCCGCTGACCATCCCGTTGATCGCAGTGAACTGCCGCAGATATCGCGGCACGAGATCCGGCGTACGAAATGGGAACCCCGTGCCGATCAGCGCGAGCCCGGGGTCGCCAACGTGGGACACGGAGAGCCGCGCGTCGTCGCACCATGCCCCGCCGGCCGCGGCCGCCCGGTACAGCCGATTACGTTCCACGTCCAGCACCACGCCCGCAACGAGTTCTCCGTCAACCACCGCGGCGATGCTCACGGCATACTGGGGATAGCCGTGGAGGTAGTTCGCCGTTCCGTCCAGGGGATCCACAATCCACAGCAAGGTGGCGGGTGCGCGCGCCACGTCCGTGGTTGGTGAAAGCTCTTCCCCCAGAATGACGGAGTCGGGGTAGGCGGATCGCAGGACCTCTCCGATCAGCCGCTCCGCCTCGCGATCCACGGCTGAGACGAAATCACGCGGCCCTTTCGTGTCCCAGACTGTCGGAGGGGCGGTGCGCGCGCGGCGGATGTGGTCGGCGGCACGACGGGCGGCGGACTCCGCCGCACGGACTAAGTTGTGGTGCTCAAGCATCTTGCGGCGCCGAAAGGGGGTTCATAGTTTGCGCCAATGGCCCGCGTCTTTTCCGGAATTCAACCCTCCGGCGAGCTTCACATCGGCAATTACCTCGGTGCAGTGAAGCGCTGGGTTGCGCTGCAAGACCAGCACGAGTGCTTCATTTGCATCGTGGACTACCACGCCATCACCCAGGAATACGACGCGTCTGCTCTGGAGACGCGCACGCTGGACATGGCCACAAGCCTCCTGGCGGCGGGGATCGATCCGGAACGGACGGTGCTCTTCGTGCAGTCGCACGTTCCTGAGCACACCGAGCTCTGCTGGGTGTTCACGACCGTGACGCCCGTCGGCGAGCTCGAACGGATGACCCAATTTAAGGACAAGTCACAGCGCCAGGAAAGCGTGCTTGCGGGCTTGATGAACTACCCGGTGCTCCAGGCGGCGGATGTCCTGCTGTACAAGGCGGAGATCGTACCGGTGGGCGAAGATCAAGTGCAACACGTCGAGCTGATGCGCGAGATTGCGCGGAAATGGAATGCCCGGTACGGGGATGGTTTCTTCCCTGAGCCGCAGGCGCTGGTGGGAGAGGCCAAGCGCATCATCGGGCTTGACGGGCAGGCGAAGATGTCCAAGAGCCTCGGCAACACGATCGGGTTGTTGGACGAGCCCGACGTGATCTGGCAGCGGCTGCGGCCGGCGGTCACTGACCCGGCGCGCATCACCAGGAACGACCCCGGGACTCCGGAGATCTGCAACATCTACCATCTGCACAGGCACTTCTCGTCAGCTCAGACGGTGGATGAAGTGGCGCGCAAGTGTCGCACGGCCGGTTGGGGTTGCCTCGACTGCAAGCGTGTGTTGGCGGATAACATCGCCGCCGCCTTGGCGCCGATACGCGAGCGAGCGAGGGAACTCAAAGAGAAGCCGGATCAGGTGCGAGAGATCCTGGCCGCTGGGTCCGCGCGGGCGAGCGAGGTCGCCCGCGAGACCATGCGAGGCGTGCGAGAGCGCCTGGGGTTGCTCGCCGCCCGGACCGAGGTCCCTGCGCGATCGTGACCACCTGGGGTGAACTAGTTGAAACCTTGCGGTTCGATCTGCTGGGCGCACTCATCCTGTCGGTGTTGCTGGGTGGTGCGGTCGGTCTCGAGCGAGAGCTGAGGGGCAAGCCGGCCGGCCTGCGGACCAACATTCTCATTTGTGTCGGGGCCACGCTGTTCACGCAGCTTTCCATCTTCATCCCTGGGGGCAATGGCGACCCGGGACGGATCGCGGCCCAGATCGTGACGGGCGTCGGATTCCTGGGAGCCGGGACGATTCTCCACACGCGCGGCACGGTGCAGGGGCTCACGAGCGCGGCCACCATCTGGCTCGTCGCGGCGATCGGGGTGGCGGTGGGTGCGGGGGCCGTGTTCGAAGGTGCCGGCGCTACGCTGCTGGTGCTGGTCGTCTTGCGCTTCCTCGGCGCGGTGGAGCCGATGCTCCGGCGCCGTGCGATTGTGACCCACCTGCGTGTGGAGGTGGACGCCGCCCCCGGCCGGGCCGAGGAAGTCGAGCGCATCGTGCGAGAGGCCGGTCTGGAGATCGAGGGCGTTCACGCGGAACCTCGTGGCAACCGATTGATCCTGGAGCTCGATGCCCGGGGTCCTCAGCGCCTGCAGGACCAGGCCAAGCTCGCCCTGCTCAGAGCGTCCGGAGCGTTTACGCTGTCGGTGGACGAATGAACAACACGGCGCACTCTGCGCCGGCGCGCTCGTGACGCGCCGCGTGGTCGTGGACCTGCGGTCCACGCGTCCCGTATGGCAGGTGCCGCCCGAGGCCGTGACGGCCATTCGGCGCGCGCTCGGTGCCCGGTTTGAGGTGATTGAAATCGCGGCGCCCACGTCGAGCGACGGCGACGGAGGCTCCGGGTCGCCCGAGGCTATTCGTGCCGCGCGCGGTGCAGAGGTCTACATTGGTTGGGGGGTCCCGCGCGGGGTCGCCGCCGCGGCGAATGGGTCGCTGCGCTGGGCGCACAGCGGGTCTGCGGGCGTCGGCTCGAGCCTCACGCCGGAGTTTCTCGCGACGGGCGCCAGGCTCACGAATTCACGCGGCGTGAACGCCGAACCCATGGCGGACTGGGCGGTGGCCGCCATTGGCTATTGCCTTCGGGGCTTTCACGACGCTGCCGCGGCGCAGCGGGAGCGTCGGTGGGCAAAAGACGCGTTCACGGACGGGCGAGTGGCGGTCCGAGAGTTCGCCGGTACGAGAATCGGAGTGGTTGGGTTGGGGGGGATCGGGTCTGCCGTGGCCAGGCGGTGTGTGGCGCTCGGCATGCACGTGAGCGCGGTGCGGCGACACCCCCGGCGACCGCGGCCTCGCGGGGTGGCACGTGTGTGGGGAGCGAGCAAGCGGGCGCTCGTGGCACTGGCGCGACGGGTCGATGTCCTGGTCGTCGCGGCGCCGCACACGTCGCTGACGCGCGGCTTCGTGGATGCGGATGTCCTCGGCGCGCTGCCCCGGGGAGCATTCGTGATCAACCTGGCCCGCGGGGCGCTCGTGGACGAGCATGCCCTGCTCTCGGCCCTCGATGCCGGCAGGCTCGGCGGCTGCGTGTTGGACGTGTTCACGGAGGAGCCGTTGCCGCCGTCACACCGGCTGTGGACGCATCCACGCGTCCTCGTGACGCCGCACGTGAGTGCGGTGTCGGCGCGATTCTGGGAACGGGAGACGGCATTGATCGTCGAGAACATCCGCCGATACCGATCGGGCCGGCGGCTGATCAACCTCGTGGACGTGAACGCGGGGTACTAATGGAAAACATCATCAAGGCCGCGGTCGAGCGAGGGGCATCGGACCTGCACATCAAGGCGGGGGACGTCTTCCGTGCGCGCATCGACGGCAAGCTCCAGCCGCTTACCAAGCAACGGCTCACGCCGGAGCAGACGAAGGCCATCGCGCTCAAGCTGATGTCGTCCGATGCCGACCGGCAGATGATCGACAAGATCAGGGACTATGACTGCTCGTGGGGCGCACCGGGCGTCGGTCGGTTCCGCGTGAATATCCTGCGGCAGCGCTCGTCGTTCATGATCGTGATGCGGGTGATCCCGTTCGACGTGCCGAGCATCGAGAAGCTGCGGCTCCCCAAGGTGCTGGAGACCATCGCGGAGGCCGAACGCGGGATGGTGTTGGTGACGGGCGTCACGGGGAGCGGCAAGAGCTCGACCATGGCGGCGATCGTGAACCAGATCAACGCCAAGCTCAACAAGCACATCGTCACGCTGGAGAATCCGATCGAGTTTCTGCACCGCGACCTGAACAGCTCGGTGACCCAGCGGGAGATCGGCGTCGACACGGATTCGTTCGCGTCGGGCCTTCGGGCGGCGCTGCGGCAGGATCCGGACGTCGTGCTCATTGGCGAGATGCGGGACGCGGAGACGATCGACACGGCGATGAAGGCGGCCGAGACCGGGCACCTGTTGATTTCGACGCTCCACACGCCGGACGCCACGACCACGATTCAGCGCGTGGTGGCGATGTTCCCCGCCGAAGAGCAGGAGATTGCGCGAATCCGGCTGGCCGACGCGCTGCAGGCCGTGGTGTCGCAGCGACTGCTGCCGAGGGCGGACGGAAAGGGTCGCGTGGCCGCGCTGGAGATCATGATCGTCACGTCCACGATCCGCGACCTGATTCGCGACCGGAATCGCGTGGGAGAGATCAGAGACTACATTGCGGAAGGGCGCGATCAGTACGGAATGCAGACCTTCGACCAGCACTTGATGGATTTGGTGGACGACGGGACGGTGACATTCGAAGTCGCGCGGGCGGCGGCGAGCAACCCGGCCGACTTCGAACTCAAGCTCAAGACGCTGCGCCGGCGCTCGCGCGCGGCGACCGCCGCGGAGGTTGCGGCGGCGTCAAGCGGTGACGACCCCCCGGCGGGCTTCACGGACGGGATGTCCGGGATGGTGCCTGGATGACAAGGAAACTGGAAGGGCTCTTCGTTCCCATCACGACGCCGTTCGATGCCGCCACCGGGGACATCGCGCCGGTGTTGTTGCGGGACAACGTGCGGACGCTGCTGGACGCCGGGGTCGATGGCATCGTGGTGGCGGGGTCCACGGGCGAGGCGGCACTGCTGAGTGAGGAAGAGTACCGCCAGCTGGTCGCGTGGGTGCGCGACGTGATCCCGCCGGATCGTTGGTTCATCGTCGGGGCCGGGAGAGAGTCAACGCGGGCGACCATCGCCGCTTGCCGCGCGGCCGCGGAGGGCGGGGCGGACGCCGTGCTGGTCCGGGCGCCAGCGTACTACGGCTCCACGCTGTCGGCCGCGGCGCTCACGGCGCACTTCCAGCGCGTGGTGGACGCCTCTCCCGTGCCGGTGCTGTTGTACAACATCCCCAAGTACACCAAGATCACGATCCCCGAAACGACCTTCGCGCTCCTCGCCGATCACGAGAACGTGCTGGGAGCCAAGGATTCCTCGGGGGACCTGAAGCAGTTCGCGGCCTATCGTGGTGCGGCCCCGAGGTGGACGATGCTGATCGGCTCCGGGGCCCGGTACTACGCCGCGCTGGAGTTGGGAGCGGCGGGTGGTATTCTCGCCGTGGCGAACTTCGCGTTTCGGGAGGCGCTCAGGATCCGAGATGCGTTCGCCGCCGGGGATCGGGCGACGGCGGGCGCGGTTCAAGAAGTGATCAGCCCCCTGCATCAGGAGATCGTGCAGGGCATGGGACCGCCCGGGATCAAGGCCGCCATGGACGTGGTGGGAATGGCCGGTGGGCCACCGCGGTCCCCGCTCGCCGAAGTGGCGCTCAAGGACCGCGAACGGATCGCAGAGTTGTTGACGGCGGCCGGAGTGGCCGGCGTGCGGGCGGGCGCCGGGGCCAGGCTCGCGTAGTTTCCTTTCCCTCGGGGTCTTCGTGTTCGGACCAAAGCGGCAGTGCGTCGTCGTCGTGGGCGCCCAATGGGGAGATGAGGGCAAAGGCAAGATCGTCGACGTGTTGGCCGAGCGCGCGGACGTCGTGGTGCGATACCAGGGCGGCGCGAACGCGGGCCACACGGTGGTCAAGGGCAAAGACGAGTTCATCCTGCATCAGATCCCCTCCGGGATTCTTCACGCGGGCACGCGATGTTTCATCGGGAACGGAGTGGTCCTCGATCCGGAGACGCTGCTATCCGAGGTGGATGAGCTGGAAGCGAGAGGAGTTCCGGTAGCGGGCCGCCTGTTCATCTCGTCCAGGGCGCAGCTCGTGTTGCCGTATCACAAGCTGCTGGACAACGCCAGAGAGCGGGATCAGAAGATCGGGACGACGGGTCGCGGCATCGGTCCGGCATACGAAGACAAGATCGGCCGGCGGGGGCTGCGCGTTGGGGACCTGCGTCACCCGGCGCAGGTGCGTGAGCTGATTGCGGCACGCGTCGAATGGGCCAACCGGCAGCTCGGGTCCATGGGCGCGACCCCGGCGTCCCTGGAGGAGCACGTCACGTTGTTGGAGCACCTGACTCCGCGGCTGCTCTCGATGAGCGCGGACACCGGCCGCATGACGTACGAGGCGCTGGCGCGGGGTGAATTCGTGCTGCTCGAGGGGGCGCAGGGCGCGCTGCTCGACGTGGACCACGGGACGTACCCATTCGTGACGTCGTCCAACACGACGGCCGGCGGCGCCGCGGTCGGGGCGGGCATCGGTCCAACGGCCATCGACGCCGTGGTCGGCGTGGTGAAAGCCTACACGACGCGCGTGGGTAACGGACCGCTCCCCACGGAGGCCTCGGCGGAAGACGGCGAGCGCTTACGGGAGTTGGGAGATGAATACGGAGCCACGACCGGGCGACCGCGCCGCTGTGGTTGGTTCGACGCCGTCGTGGTGCGATATGCCGTGCGAATCAACGGACTCACAGATCTCGCGGTCACGAAGCTCGACGTCCTCGATTCGATGGATCGCATTCCGGTGTGTACCGGGTACCGCATGAATGGCGATCTGGTGGATGATGTTCCGCCGGACGTGCAGTCGCTGAACGACGTGAAGCCCGTCTACGAGGTGCTCGACGGCTGGCGGCGACCGACGACGGCGGCGCGGCGCCTTGCCGATCTTCCCCCCCAGGCCCGCGCGTACCTCGACCGCCTGCAGGACCTCGCGCAGGTGCCAATCCGATACGTCAGCGTGGGGTCCCGAAGAGACCAGATCATTTGCTGAGCGGCGCCCCGCTGCCGGGGGTCAGCCTGCGAGCAACGACTTGACGGACTTCACGCGCGTGCGCCGGGGCGCTTCACGGTAGGCGTAGTACGTGTAGTGATGATCTCGCCGCGCGCTTACCGCGTTGAGAACAACGCCGGCCACTCTAGCCTGAACCCGCCGAAGCTGCTCGATCGTTCGCTGCGCGGGAACCTCCTCGGTGTCCCCGCTCCGCAGTACCACGATCGCCCCATCCGCGCTGGACGCGACGACGGCGGCATCCGTCACGGGGAGTGTGGGCGGAGTGTCCATGACGATGTACTCGTACGACCGACGCAGTTCGGCGATCAGCGACCGCATGGCCTGGGAGCCCAAAAGCTCCGACGGATTCGGCGGCGTGAGGCCGCTCGGGAGGATGTCGAGGTTCGGCTGCACGTCCTGCCGAATCGCTTCGCGCGCCGGCAGACGGCCCACAAGCACGTCCGTGAGTCCGGGATCCTGAATCAGGGAGAACGCTCGGTGGACCTGGGGGCGCCGGAGGTCGGCGTCCACCAACAGGGTGCGTTGCCCGCTCTGAGCGAGGACCACGGCCAGGTTGACGGCGGTCGTGGATTTGCCCTCTCCGGGCCCGGGGCTCGTGACCGAGATGAATTGCAGCGGGCGCTCTGCGCCCACGAACGTCACGTTGGTTCGGAGGGCGCGGAACGCTTCCGCCGCCGGCTCGTCCGGCGGCAGGCGTGAAATCACCACGATGCCGGCTCGCTGGCCATTGGCAGCCAGCAGTCTTGCGTCGTCAGGGATCTGTCCGAGGACCGGAATGCCAAGGACGCGCTCGACGTCCGCGGCATTCTTGATGGTCTGATCCAGGTACTCCAGGAAGAACGCCGCTCCCAGCCCGAGCAGCAGACCCACGAGCAGGCCGAGGACCAGCTTCTGCTTGAGCGTCGTGCCGACTCGGTAGGACGGGGAGGCCGGGTCCAGCAGATTGATGTACGGCGCAATCGTCGCCTCTTGCAGCTGCGCCGCCTCGTACTGCCCCAGCAGGTAGCGGTACGTGTCGTTCAGGATGTTCGTCTCCAGCTGCAGCTGCGCGATACGAGATTCCTTACCGGGGAACGCGCTCAACGCTTTCCGCAACTCGGCGATCCGCCCATCGAGCGCCGCCTGGCGACTTTCGAGGCTCTGCAGGGCCGCAGCGACGGCGGCCCGTAGCGCGGTGTTCCCCTGCCGAATCCGTTCGTCAATCGCGCTGACCTGCGGGCTCCGCTCTCGCAGGCCAAGGGCGCCGGCGGTGAGGCTGCGACGCTCGTCGTAGAGCGTGAGCAGGCTCTGGATCTGGAATCCCAGCGCGGCGTTCTGGGCGATCCCCTCCACGGCTGCCAGGCGGTTCAGCGTCTGAATACCGATCGCAGTGTCAGCCGCTCCCGTTGCCTCTCTCAGCGTGGACACCTGCACCCGCAGGAGCTGACGCTCCTGCTCGAGCGCCTGGATGGATTGCACAACGGCCTGCTCTTCAACGGAGAGGTCCGTGATCTGCTGTCCCTCCTTGAACTGCTGGAGCTCCGCCAGTTTCGCTCGATAGGACGCGTCGGCCCTGGCCAGCTGCTGGGCGATGTACTCGCGCTTGCGCGCCGCGATCTCGCGCGCCCGGCGTGCGCCGTCTGCGCGGAGCGATACGGCGGCGGCATTGAGGATCTTGGGGACCAGCGACGGGTCGGTGCCGGTGAACGTGATGTCCACGGCGTTGGTACCGCTCCGCACCCGGTACGAGAGGCCCGCGCTCACCCATGCAGCGGCGGCCTCGCGACTCGTCACGCGGAAGGGAATCGTCTTGTGCTCGGCGCTCGGGACGACCGTGAGCGTGACCCCGGGGATCCGGGCAGGTTGATCATAGCTCGCGGCCGCGAGCACGTTCCCGGCCGCGTCGCGAACCTCATAGCCCTCCGCGCCCCGCAACACCAAGGAGTATTGGCCCGGCACGGTGGCCGAGTCGGCAGTGACCGCGGCGAATACCTCATCCCGCACCGTCCGCGGGTCGTTCGGCTCGACGTGAAGCGCCAGGGCATCCACGACCTCCAGGGCGAGCGCCTGGGTGGTGAGGATCAGCGCCTCGGAGAGTACGGGGTCGGTCTGCAGCGCCAGCTCGTCAACGTCAATATCATCGAGACGCGCGAAGACTTGCTTCGGTGAGGAGACCTGGACCGTAAGCTGCGACTGATATCGCGGCACCTCGTTTCGGCTGCCGAACCACGATGCCCCCGTGACCAGGGCTGCCAGTAAGGCCACCAGCCGCCAGTGGCCCACCACCACGGCAAGGAGATCACGCAGGTGGACCTCGCGCTGGTGCACGATTCGGGTGAGGCGGGAGGGACGCTCACCGGCTGTGTTCATTGGTCAGCGGTCTTGGCGTGAGGGTGAACGGTCGGTTGACCTCGCGACACAAGTATGGCACCCAGGCCGTGCGGAAGCGCGGCGCAGGGTTGGTCGCTACGCACGTGGCCCCGCACGCATGCGCGGGCGTGCGGTTGGATACCTTCTAGTAGGCCGATAGCGACCTCCCGGCGCCCACGGCGCACTTCCGGGGGGAGGGGGGTACCGGGCGCCCGTGAGCGTTTTTCAACGTAATTTTATGTGTATTTATATAAGTTCGCAAGTACATGTTGATCAAGCGCTTACGCGAGTCGGCACGGCTTGCGAGACCATCATACGGAAGTCCCCGTGAATCCACACCGCCCGGTTGTGGGCGTCGCGCAGGCCTTCAAGGAGACCCTTGACCTCGGTACCGTGGCCGCCGCTCTTGAGCACGGGATCCTGGCGGCCGGATACGAGCCGATCGTTCTCCGGGCGAGCGACGGTGGAGACGGGCTGCTCGATGCCCTGTCGCCGGAGTTCACACGGACGACGTCTCACGTGGTGGCGGGCCCGCTGGGGGCCCCCGTGGACGCCAGCGCCGGCTGGCTTGACGGTGAGACGGCGGTGGTCGAGTCACGTTTGGTGTGCGGCCTCTCCCTGCTCGGCGTGGCGGAGCGCGATCCCGCCAGGGCTACCACGCGCGGGGTGGGAGGCTTGCTCGATGCGCTCGTGGGCCTGGGCGCTCGCCGCATCATTGTGGGGTTGGGGGGCAGCGCGACGATGGATGGCGGAGCCGGAATGGCTGCGGCGTGGGGCTGGGAGTTCCTGGATTCGAGTGGCCGTCACGTTCCGGATGGTGGGGGAGGCTTGGAGCACCTGGCAAGCGTTCGGCCGGGGCGTCGGCCGGAGGCCAGGATTACCGGGCTCGTGGACGTGCGGCACGTGCTGACCGGCTCCGAAGGCGCCATCCAATTCGCCGAGCAAAAAGGCGCCACGCCCGAGGTGGCCGCTGCCCTGGACCGCGGTCTCGTCGAGCTGGCGGCGCTGGTGGATCCCTCCGGCGTGCTCTCCCGGCGGAGCGGTGCCGGTGCGGCCGGAGGGCTCGGGTTTGGGCTGATGGCGTTTGCTGGAGCGGAACTCGTTTCCGGAGCCGCGTGGATGCTCGAGCGGCTTCGCTTCGACTCGCTGCTGATGGAGGCCCGTGCCGTTGTGGTTGGGGAAGGGCGGTTCGATGCCACGTCTCTCGGCGGCAAGCTTACGGGAGAGGTTCTGGCCCGGGCGTCCGCCCGGGGCGTGCCGGCGGTGCTGGCTGCGCCCGTGGTGAAGGCGACCCCGCCCGGGCGCGTGGCGATCGAGACCGGAGGAGGTGGGTGGAGTGCCGCCGAGCTGAGGCGCCGCGTGGAGGTGGGGCTCAGGCGGGTCGCTTCCCTATCGCCCCTGTAGGGTCTCCTCTATCTTCCGCGCTCCCGCGGCTAGGTTTCCTCAATCCACACGCTAGTTGGATCGTCATGGCAGACACCACGGTAATGGACAAGCTGGTTTCCTTGGCCAAGCGGCGGGGCTTCGTCTTCCAGTCGTCTGAGATCTACGGTGGACTGGGATCGGTGTGGGACTACGGTCCGCTGGGAGTGGAGCTGAAGCGGAATCTGCGGGAGCGGTGGTGGCGCTCGATGGTCCAGGAGCGCGAGGACATTGAAGGACTCGACGCGGCGATCCTGATGCACCCGCGGGTGTGGGAGGCGTCGGGCCATGTGGCCGGGTTCACCGATCCGCTCACCGACTGCCGGCAGTGCAAGAACCGGTTTCGTGCGGACGATCCGCGGCTCAAGGGCACTCCGGGGGAGCCCACGGCCCAATGCCCCGTGTGTGGCAGCCGCGGAACGCTCACGGCCCCGCGGCTGTTCAACCTGATGTTCAAGACGTTCATGGGTCCGGTGGAGGAAGAGGCCGCTGTGGTGTACCTCCGCCCCGAGACGGCCCAGGGCATCTACGTCAACTATCTCAACGTACTCCAGTCCTCCCGCCAGAAGGTGCCATTCGGGATCGCCCAGGTGGGTAAGGCGTTCCGCAACGAGATCACGCCTGGGAACTTCATCTTTCGGACCCGTGAATTCGAGCAGATGGAGATGCAGTTCTTCGTCCGTCCCGGCGAGGACGAGCGCTGGTTCGAGTATTGGCGGGAGCAGCGGATGGCGTGGCACCGGGCCCTGGGGATCACGGCGTCGAAGCTTCAGGTCCATCAGCACACGAAGGAAGAGCTCGCGCACTACGCGAAAGTCGCGTGCGACATTCAATACGAGTTCCCTTTTGGCTGGCAGGAATTCGAGGGCATTCACAACCGCACGGACTTCGATCTGGCGCGTCATCAGCAGTTCTCGGGGAGAAAGCTCGAGTACGTGGATACCGGCACCAACGAGCGGTTCACGCCCTACATCATCGAGACGTCGCTCGGGCTTGATCGGCTGTTGCTCGTGGTGCTGGTGGACGCGTACCACGAGGAGAAGGTGGGCGACGAAGAGCGCGTCGTGCTTCGACTCCATCCCGCGCTCGCGCCCATCAAGGCCGGGGTCTTCCCGCTGGTGAAGAAGGACGGAATGCCGGACGTGGCTCGGAATCTGTTCGAGGACCTGAAGTCGAGGTTTCCGGTGTTCTACGATGACAGCGGCTCCATCGGTCGGCGGTATCGGCGGCAGGACGAGGCGGGCACGCCGTTCGGCATCACAGTGGATGGGCAGACGATTGAGGATCGCACCGTGACGATCCGCGATCGCGATACGCTCGCGCAGGAGCGGGTGTCTCTCGATCAGGTCACCGCCCGGCTGCGCGATCGCCTCGAGCAGTGAACCTCCGGACGCTCGAGACCGAGGGCGAACGACTCCATCAGGAACTGGGGCGCGAGTATTACCTCACCGGCTCGGGGCACAAGGCCGAGGCGGCGTTCGAGGCGATCTACGCGCGCTACCCCGTGCTCCTGACGGACGAGGCGCTGGCCTGTGCGCGCGAGACCGGCGACCAGCGCCTGCTCGAATGGATCGTCGGCCTTCGCGTGGGTCGAGCCGTGTCCGGGATCGAGGAGCGACAGTTGGCCTGGGAGCAACAGGCCGTGGTACGCGTGAGCGGCCACCAGATTCCCTACCTGCGCGTTCCCATCGAGCTGGTGAACCTCGAGGACCGGACCGCGCGCATGTCGCTTGACGAGGGCCGTGCCGCGCTCGTGACCGCTGAGCTCACGCCGCTCTTGAAGATGCGCTTCGAGCGCGAGCGGGACGTGTTGGGCGCGCTGGGGTACGCCGATTACGTGTCGGCGGTGAGCGCGTTGTCCGGCATTGATCTCGTGGCGCTCAACCGGGCGGCGGAAGCGTTCCTGAGCGGCACGGCGGACCTGTACCGCGACAGCCTCGAGCGGTTGGTGCGGCGCCGGCTTCCCGGCGTACCGCTTTCCGGGCTCGTCCGCTCGGATGCGTCGTGGGCGTTCCGTGCCCGCGAGTTCGACGGCGCGTTTCCCGGCGGGGCGATCGTCGAGACCGCCAGGCGCCAGATGGCCGAGATGGGGCTCGACGCCACCCAACACGGGCGGATCACGTACGACACGGACGAGCGGCCAGGCAAGCAGCCCCGCGCGTTCTGCGTGCCGGTTCGTGTGCCGGAGGAGGTCTACCTCGTGCTCCGGCCGCGCGGCGGGCATGCCGACTACCGCACGTTGTGGCACGAGATGGGCCATGCGTTGCACTATGCCTCCGTTGAGGCCACGCAGCCGTTTGCCGCCCGCTGGCTGGGCGACAACTCGGTGACGGAAGGCTTCGCGATGCTGTGGGATCACATGACCGTCAGCGAGGGGTGGCTGCGACGATACGCGCGGCTGAGCCGCGACGACGCGGCGCGGCTGATGTTCGAGCTGGCGGTGCACGAGCTGTATGCGGTGCGCCGCTACGCCGCGAAGCTGGGCTATGAACTGGTGCTGCACGGGAACGGCACGGATGCCCCCGAGGAGTACGCGGAGCGACTCAGCGTTGCCACGCTGTTCCGCTACCCTCGAGACGACTACCTGGCTGACGTGGATCCCTGGTTCTACGCCGCGCGGTACCTGCGGGCCTGGCAGCTCGAAGCCGCGTTGGCGGCGGCCCTGACGGAGCGGTTCGATGTGGACTGGCATCGCAATCCGCGGGCCGGAGCGTACGTGCAGCAGTTGATGAGTCGGGGGCAGGCTGTGGCGGCCGATCGCCTGGCGGAGGAGGTCACGGCGGCCCCGCTGTCATTCGCGCCCTTGGTGTCGCGGCTCGAACGCCTGCTTGGCTGAAACACTACTCACAGACCGGAGGGAGCTGTGACGCACCGATTCACGTCGCGGTGGGCCATGCTGCTCGCGATGCTCAGCATGGCGGTCGGCACGGGCAACATCTGGCGGTTTCCCCGCATCGCGGCACAGAACGGCGGCGGCGAGTTCCTCGTAGCCTGGGTGTGTTTCCTGTTCCTCTGGTCCATTCCCCTGTTCCTGGTCGAGTTCGGTATCGGCCGGTCCACCCGCGTGGGGCCGGTGGCCGCGTTCATGGACGTGGCCGGGCCTCGGTGGGCGTGGATGGGCGCCTTCGTCGCCTTCGTGGCAACCGCGATCATGTTCTACTACTCCGTGGTGACGGGCTGGACGCTGCGCTACGTCGTCGCGGCGGTCGCGGGCGAAATCCCCCGTGGAGAACCGGGCGGCTTCTGGCGCGCGTACACGGGATCGGCGTGGCCCGTGGCAACGCACGGGATTTCCATGGCCCTCGGCGTGTGGGTCATCGCGCGTGGAGTGAGGGCGATCGAGCGCGTCGCGAAGGTGCTCATGCCCACGCTGATCGTGTTGGTGCTGGCGCTGACCGTGCGCGCGGTCACGTTGCCGGGCGCCGGTGACGGGCTCGCATACATGTTCTCCGTGGACTGGCATGGCCTGCGCAACGCCCGGGTGTGGATCGAGGCGCTCACGCAGAACGCGTGGGACACCGGTGCCGGGTGGGGGCTGATTCTGTGCTACGCGGCGTACCTGCGGGAGAAGGAAGACACGGCCCTCAACGCGTTCATCGTCCCCATGGCGAACAACACCGTCTCGCTCACCGCCGGGATTATGGTCCTGTCCACCGTGTTTGCCGTCATCCCGGAGCTGGTGGCGGACCTGGCCGCGAATCCCAATGCCCTGGCCGCGTATCCCGCCCTCGCGGACGCCGTTCGCGCGGGACAGCCGCTCACCGCCGACCTGATTGAACGAACGATCTTCGGCGCCGGCAACGAGGGGCTCACCTTCGTGTGGATGCCTCAGTTGTTTGCGCGCGTGCCATTTGGGCATTCCTTCATGGTGCTGTTCTTCCTGGCGTTGTTCTTTGCCGCCTTCACGAGCCTCGTGGCCATGATCGAGCTGGCCACTCGCGTGCTCGCCGACGCTGGTGTTTCGCGCAGCAAGGCGCTCTGGGGTGTCGGTACGGTGGGATTCCTCGTCGGCGTGCCCTCGGCGCTCTCGCTCGACGTGCTGCACAATCAGGATTGGGTGTGGGGCGTGGGCCTCATGGTCTCCGGGTTGTTCTTCGCCGCCGCGGTATCGGCGCATGGCGTGCGCCGGTTCCGCGAGGCGCACTTGAACCACGAGCATTCGGACATCCGCATCGGCGCGTGGTGGGACGTGGTCATCCGTTTTCTCGTTCCGCTTCAGGCCATCGTGTTGCTGGGATGGTGGCTGTATCAGGCTCGCGGCTGGGACCCGGAGGGCTGGCTCAACCCACTCGCCGTCGAAAACGTGGGGACGATCCTCCTGCAGTGGGGCGTGCTGATCGTCGTGCTCCTTGCTGCGAATCGCTGGCTCGCAGGGCGTGTGGCGCGCGCGAGGAGCCAGGCGGCTCCAGGGTCGCTTCCCGCTCCGCCGCCGGCAATCCCGTGAGCGGGCCGTGCAACTCAGGGACTTCCGGCAACTGGTGGACCGACTCGCGAAGGACGTCCCGGCAAAGTACCTCGATGGAATCATCGGGATCGAGGTGAGTCCCAAGACGGTTCCGGACCCCGTGCGGGAGGGCGTCTATACGTTGGGCGAATGTATTCCGGTCGAGACCGGCGGTGAGACCGTCCCGTCCCGGGTCGTGTTGTATTACGGGTCGTTTCAGGCACTGGCACGAGAGCGGCCGGGCTTCGACTGGCGCGAAGAAGCGTGGGAGACGTTGCTGCACGAGCTGCGGCATCATCTCGAGTGGCGGGCGAACGCCGCCGAACTCGAAGCCTACGATTGGGCGGCCGAGCAGAACTTCAGGCGAGCCGATGGCGAGTCCTTCGACCCGTTGTTCCATCTCTCCGGCGAGCGCGCGGACGAGGGCGTCTATCGCGTCGAGGATGACGTGTTCTGGGATGTGGTCGTGCGGCGTCCGCCTCCCGAAATCGAGATCCCGTGGCACGGGCGGCGCTACCGAGTAGCGGTTCCGAGCGTGGAGCCCCCGCTCTATCTCGACGTTGCGGGACTGGAGCCCGAGCCCGCCGGTCAGGTGATCGTGGTCGTGCGCCGGAAGCCCGGCGTGCGCGATCTGTTTCGTCGGCCTGGCACACCGAAGGAGTATCGTGTCGTCGCCCGACGCGTCGACTGAGCCGGCGGTCTTGCTGGAGACGCGGGATCTCCTGTTCCGCGCGAAGCTGGAAGGCGTGGTCCGGTCTGCGGGCGGCCGCATTGCGCGCGCCATGCCCGCAGCGATCGGGGTCGTGGAGTTGAGTGGGCCGGCGGCGGTGGAGCGGGTGCGCGCGCTCGTGGCGGCGGGGGTCCCCGTCCTGGCCTTTGGCCCGCATGTGCAGGCCGACCTGTTGCGAGCGGCGCGGGACGCCGGGGCCGAGGCGGTGCCCAATTCTCAGGTGGAAGCCGCGTTGCGGCGGCGGCTTGAACGGCGAGAGAGTACGTAGCTTCGCGTGGCGACTGCCACGCATTTGTCCGCTCCTTCCGCGCCCCTTCCCGTGTATCTTCTTGCACCATGATCTACGAGACCGTGACTTCCCTGCCGGCTCAGGCCGTGCTGGAACGCGCCAAGACGTTCTTCACCGAGCGGGTCCCCCACCATGCGGCATACGTGGAGAAGGAGGGGCTCAGCTTCGCGACGTTTCGGGGGCAGGGTGGTGAGGAGGTCGCCGTGGCGGTCGGCCCCGCGGCTGGGGGCACGCGAGTGCGGGCATCGTCGCTGTTCTTCGACCAGGCCATCGGCCGATTCTTTTCCACGCTGCCCGCGTTGAACGAGGGCGTATGAGCACGAGCACGGCTTCGGCCACACGGCTCCTGCGAGTGCGCGTCTGGGTGCCCGATGTGTGGGATGCGGTCGAACTCTCGTTCCCGCCGACCGCCACGGTTGCCGACGTGAAAGCGGCCGCGCTGCGCCAGGCGACGGGACGACTTCCGCCGGTTGACGAGTACGAGGTCAAATTCCGCGGAGCCCTGGTGATCGATGAGCGGCGCACGCTCGCGGACATGGGCGTGCGGGACGGGGCGCCTCTCATCGTGCTTCCGGCGCGGCGCCGACCGGTGAGGTGAGCCGGCGCCGGGGGTCAGGCGTGCGCGCTGGGATGGTGGCGGCGGTCGGCTTCCTGTTGCTCGATGCCGTTCTCCTCGGGCTGGCGGCCGTATGGGGTCGCCGGCCCGTCCTGTTCGTTTGGGCCGTCGTGTTCGCGATCGGAGCGGTGAGCGTGCTCGTGTTGTGGCGCCGATACCTGAAGCAGCTGGGCGAGCTCAGCGATCAGCGCCGGGCGATGAAGCTGGAGGTCGAGCGTCTCCGCGACACCGTGCGGAAGGGCTCCCTGCGCTGAGTGGGGCCCAGGTGACGCACGGCGCGGCCGGCCAGGCGCGAGTGTTCTGGCACCCATCGCACCGCGAGCACGACGCCGGACTGGGGCATCCCGAGTCTGCTGGCCGCGTCAGCGCGATTCTCCAGCACCTGATGGCCTCTCCCCTGGCCGAACGCGTGAGCATCGAGGAGTCCACTGAGGTGGACGACGCGCTGCTCGGCCGGGTTCATGACGCGGAGTACCTGCGATTGCTCACAGCCGTGAGCGAGCGGGGCGGCGGGCGGTTGGACGCGGACACGGTGATGGTGGCCGGGAGCCTTCGCGCCGCGCGGTACGCCGCCGGGGCGGCGGTCGCCGCTATGCGGAGCGCCCTGGCCGGCGTGCCGGCGTTCGCCGCGATTCGCCCGCCGGGCCATCATGCGACGGCACGCGAGGCGATGGGCTTCTGTCTCCTGAACAACGTGGTGATCGCGGCTCGGGCCGCCCTCGATGAGTTCGCCCTCGAGCGTGTCTTGATCGTGGACTGGGACGTGCACCACGGCAACGGCACGCAAGACCTGGTGGAGCGTGAGCCGCGGATCCGATTCGTGTCCCTGCATCAGTGGCCGCTCTATCCCGGGACGGGTCGCGCGACCGAGCGTGGCGTGGGGAACATCTTCAACGTGCCGAGGCCGCCCGGATTGCCCCGCGCGACCTACGTGGCGGACCTGAACGAAGCCGTGGTACGGGCGACCGACGGGTGGAGCCCGCAGTTGATCCTCATCTCTGCCGGATTCGACGCGATGGCCGGTGACCCCCTGGCCGGGTTCACGCTGGAGCCCGAAGACTACGCCACCTGGATTCGGTCGTGGCGGCGGCACGGCGCACCCATCGCGTCGGTGCTCGAAGGTGGATACGTGCCTCACCGCATTCGCCTGGCGGCTGAGGCTCATCTCGCGGCACTTCTCTAGGCGCCTCTCGATGACCGAACCGGCGCGATCGGCATGTGCCGTTGCTCTGCCGCTACCGGTCGTGCAGGCGTATCGCTACGCCATTCCCCCGGCCCTCGCCGATCGCGTGGCGCCCGGAATGCGCGTGGTGGTACCGGTGCGCACGCAGGAGATGGTCGGCATCGTACTGCAAGCCGGCATGGCGGCCGATCCGTCGCTTCGTCCGATTCTGCTTGTGACGGACGATGCTCCGCTCCTGTCCCCCGCGCTCCTGGCCTTGGCGCAATGGACCTCCCGGTACTACGGCGCGCCAACGGGCCTCGTTTTGCGAGCCATGCTTCCCGCGGCGCTGTGGGGCCGCTCGCGACTCGTGGCGCGGCTGGTGGACGCCGGGCGAGCCCCGGGCGGCGTCAGTCGCCTGGTGGCCGACGCCCTGCGAGCGCTGGGCGGCAAGTCCAGTGTGCAGCGTCTGGCGAAGACGCTCCAGCGGCCCGTGTGGGACGCGGTGCAGCGCCTGGTTCGGGTCGGTGCGGTTGCGCTCGACGTGATTCCGCCCGACCTCGGGCCCTCGCCCGGGGCCGAGCGCACGGTGAAGCTCACACGCGCGCTGCCGTCGCTCGTGGATCGGGAACGAGCGTTTGCGCGCGCGCGCCGCCAGCGCGAGCTATACGATACCCTGGACGCCATCGGCGGGGAGGCGGACCTGCGTCATCTCACCAGGCAGCTTGGCTATTCCGCGGCTGTGGTGCGAGCGCTGGTCGAGCGGGGGCTCGCGGCGTATGGCGTGCGCGAGGCGCTCCGCGACCCGTTTGCGCGGGAGGCCACGCCGCCGCCCGCTGAGCTGAGCGAAGCGCAACGCCGCGCGCTCGACGAATTCGGTGGCCTGCCACGGGGAGGCGCGGCGACCCTGTTCGGGGTCACGGGTAGCGGCAAAACGCT
Source organism: Gemmatimonadales bacterium (assembly GCA_035559715.1). Taxonomy (GTDB): domain Bacteria; phylum Gemmatimonadota; class Gemmatimonadetes; order Gemmatimonadales; family GWC2-71-9; genus JACQHC01. Next base: position 39,405 of record DATMAW010000108.1, read on the forward strand.
CGTGTACCTGGAGATGCTGCGTCCCGAAGTGTCGCGTGGGGGGGGAGCGATCCTCCTCGTCCCTGAGATCTCCCTCACGCCGCAGACGGTGGCGCGGGTGCGCGGCGTGTTCGGTGACCACGTGGCCGTGCTGCACAGCGCGCTGTCCGATGCCGAGCGCGCCGACGCCTGGCGCGCGATCGCCGCAGGGCGGAAGTCGGTCGTGGTGGGCGCCCGCTCGGCCGTCTTCGCGCCCGTGCCGCACCTGGCCGCGATCGTCGTGGACGAAGAACACGATGCCAGCTACAAAAACGGCGAGACGCCGCGGTACCACGCCCGCGACATCGCCCTCACCCGCGCCCGGATCGAGGGCGCCCGTGTGGTGCTGGGCAGCGCCACACCGTCGCTCGAGAGCTGGTCGGCGCGGGACCGAATCGCCGTGATCGAGCTGCCGGAGCGGGTCGCGGCAAGCGAGCTGCCTGCCGTTCGATTGGTGGATCTCCGCACGGCGCAGCGCGTGGCGGAGAGCGGGCCCGTGCCCTGGTCCCAGGAGTTGGATGAAGCCATCGAACGACGACTGGCCCGCGGCGAACAAGGGATGGTCCTGCTGAACCGCCGCGGCTTCGCGCAGTTCGTCCAGTGCTCCGCCTGCGGTGAGGTGATCCAGTGTCCGGCCTGCTCGATTTCCCTCACCCTGCATCGGGTACCCGAGGCGTTGCGGTGCCACTACTGCGGCCATCGAGAGGCAATTCCGCAACGTTGTCCAAAGTGCGGGCAGGCCACGACGCGGACGCACGGTGTTGGCACCCAGGCGCTGGAGCGGTGGTTGGCCCAGCGCTACCCGCGGGCACGGCTGGCCCGGATGGATGCCGATACGACGTCGGCGCGCTGGTCGCACCGGCGCATTCTCGCGGCGTTCGCGCGGGGTGAGATCGACCTCTTGGTCGGGACGCAGATGATCGCCAAGGGGCTGGATTTTCCACGGGTCACGGTGGTGGGCGTGGTGGATGCGGACACGGCGCTTCATCTGCCGGACTTCCGGGCCGCGGAACGCACGTTTCAGCTCATCGCCCAGGTGGCCGGGCGGGCGGGGCGGGGGCCAGCCGGCGGCGAGGTGATCGTGCAGACGCGGCGGCCGGACCACTACGCCCTGCGGGCCGCGGCCGCTCATGACTACCGCTCGTTCGCCGCGACGGAGCTCGAGACGCGGCGATCGCCACCCTATCCGCCACACGTGGGACTGGTGAACGTCATCGTGAGCGGCCCGGCTGAGGACGCCGTGAGCCGCAGCGCCGGCGAGACGGCCGATTGGCTCTCCGGGTTGATCGCGACGCGGGCCCCGGGGGCCGTGACCGTCATCGGGCCGGCGCCGGCGCCGCTGGCACGGGTCAAGCGCCGATGGCGCTGGCACGTGCTGCTCAAGGCGGAAGAGCGTCGCTGGCTAGGGCGCATCGTGCGCTACGCGGCCGCTCGCCTTCCGGTGGCGCGGCGAGGAACCGTGCGCGTGACCTTCGACCGGGATCCCGTGTCGCTGCTTTGATCCCCTCGGGTTGAAACGCTCTCCCGCCGCCCCTATCTTCACGCGCTCACCGATGGGCGCGCCCCGCTTCCAGTACCGGCCTCCCGATTGCACCTCGGGTCCCTTGCGTGACGCGCCGAATGCCACGTTCGCGCCGCTGCCAGCAGGCGGAGTCTTGCCCGACCGTTCCTTCCGCGCCACGAATCTGCCGACCCACGTGCGACTGCGAGCTCGTTGGCGCCGACCCTGCCGGCTCCCTCACCGGGTCAGTACGCTCGATCCGCCGGGTGACCTTGCCGCCCTCCAGCCGCGGCGTCGGGGCGGAGAAACGCAGGTCGCGGTGAGAGAACCCGGGCGCGGCATTCAGCGGCTGTTCGGCCGGACTTGCCCTGGCTTCGGCGTGTTCTCGAACGCACAGGATTTCGTGCCCATTGCGTGGCCGCACGTGAAGCAATGGGAATAGGGGCACGGCCGGGCGCCCCGAGCGGCCCGGGCGTAGGACTCGGATGGACGCGCGTCGCCGCGGCGGTGGGGGAGGCGTTCCCGGCCGCCGAGGTGGAGCGGATCTGGGTGTTCCCGCCCGTGCGCCAGGAGGACCGGGAGTGGGGGACGGCGGTGGTGGGGCGGAGAGCCGACGGGGACCGGCTGCGCGTGTACACTGCGCGCTACATGCTGATCGTTCGGGGGCGGGAGCGCGGACAGGGCCGCGTTCTCGTGGAGGAAGTCGGTGAGAGTCCCGCGCCGATCGTGGATGAAGTGGTTCGGGGTGTGCAGGAGCGGGCGGGTGAGACGGACCCGCCGGCGGAGATCGCGACGACTATGTGGTTTGGAGCAGCGCCACTTTTACCTGAGGACGCGTCACGGTGATCGATCCCAAGCAGTTCGTGCCCTCAAAGGCCTTTCTCACGAAAGGCGTCGGCCGCCACCGAGAGAAGCTGACGAGCTTCGAGCTTGCGTTGCGGGACGCGCGGATCGCCCAATACAACCTGGTGCGGGTGAGCTCCATCTTCCCACCGCAATGCACGCTGGTGTCGTGGGAACAAGGCGTAAAGATGCTCATGCCCGGCCAGGTGGTGTTCGCCGTGGTGGCCGAAGCTTCGACCAACGAGCCGTCGCGGCTCGCCGCCGCGGCCATCGGTCTCGCGATCCCCGCGGACCCAAACCATCACGGGTATATCTCCGAGCACCATGCCTTCGGCCAGCGCCAGCAATCGGCGGGCGACTACGCGGAGGACCTGGCCGCCAGCATGCTGGCGACCGTCCTCGGCGTGCCGTTCGATTCCGAGCAGGCATGGGACCAGCGGAGGGAGCAGTGGCTCCTGTCCGGCGAGATCGTCAAGACGATGAACATCAGCTGCACCGCGGAAGCGCAGGACGATGGGCGTTGGGTCACCGTGGTCAGCGCGGTCGTGTTCTGTGGATGACGCGTTGAGGAGACGCTGAGGCGTCCGCGATGGAAGGACAGTCCGTCGGTCTCGTGATCGCGTTCTCGGCAGGCCTGCTGAGCGTCCTGTCGCCCTGCGTCCTGCCTCTCATTCCGAGCTACGTGTCGTTCATCTCCGGCCTGTCGCTCGAGGAAGCAGGGACGCGGCGCTGGACGGCGCTGCGACACGCCCTGCTGTTCGTCCTGGGATTCACGGCGATCTTCGTGGCCCTCGGCGCGACGGCGACCGGCGTGGGCCGGTTGCTCAACTACAACCAGGTGTGGCTCGAGCGCGTGGGCGGCGCGCTCATCATCGCGTTCGGCGTGTACCTGTTGAGCGGCTGGCAGTGGGCCCCGCTCGCGCGCGAACGTCGCGTCCACCTGCACGACAAGCCCGTGGGGTACCTTGGGAGCGTGCTGGTGGGTGTCGCGTTCGGCGCCGGCTGGACGCCGTGCATCGGTCCGATCCTTGGGTCCATCCTGCTCTTCACCAGCACGCAACAAGACCTGGGGCGCGGGGTAGTACTGCTTCTGGCGTACTCAGCGGGCCTCGCGGTGCCGTTCCTGCTGGCCGCGGCTGCGGTGGAGCGGTTCCTGGAGTGGTTCAAGGGATTTCGCAAGTATCTGCCGCTGACGTCGCGACTTGCGGGCGGACTGCTCGTAGCCATGGGACTGTTGGTCATGACGGGGTACTTCGCCGTCCTCGCGGGATGGCTGCAGGCCCTGACGCCGGAGTTCTTGAGGCGGCGGTTGTGAGGGTTGGTGGAGCTTGCGGCAGCAACTCGGTACATTGCAGCGTGCACCAATGGAGGCAGACATGAGACACCGCTGGAGCGTCACGACCGCGGTCTTCGTCGCGGCCGCCTGGGCCTGTGGTGGTGGGGAGCAGGCCGGTCAGGATGAGACGGCTCGGGACCTGAGTCTCGCCCCGGCCGAGTCTGTGGCCACACTCAGCGACCAACCCGCCACGGAGCCTCAGACCACACCGTCGCAGCCGCCCGCGCCGCGGCCGCAGCCTCAGACGCAGCCGCAGACGCGGCCGCGCACGGAGCCCGCGCAGCCACCCGCGCGCCCGGCGCCGTTGAGCCTGGAAGAGGGCACCACCGTCGAACTCTGGGCCGCGGACACGCTCACCTCGCGCCACAACAAAGTGGGCGAGGCCGTGACCGCCACCGCCGGTGCGCCGGTGCGGGATTCCCGGGGCAGGGAGGTGATTCCCGCCGGGGCCGTGTTCCTGGGCACGATCTCGGACATCGCGCCGGCCGAAACGCCTGGTGGGCAGGGTCGTATGGTGCTCACGTTCAATCGCGTGCAATTCGGTGGGAAGACGTACGCGGTGCAGGCGCGAACGGACAGCCTCGGCACCTACATGAAAGGCCGTGGTGTCACGGCGGGTGACGCCGCGAAGGTGGGTGCCGGCGCGGTGGTCGGTGGCATTGCCGGGCGGATTATCGGCGGCAACAAGACGGGGACGGCGGTTGGCGCCGCGGCCGGCGCCGCGGCCGGCGTGGGTATCGCCGCCGCGACGCGGGACGTGGACATCATCCTGCCGGCGGGTGGCCTGGTGCGCATCGTCCTCACCGCCCCGTTCACCATGCAAGAAGTGACGTCCTGACGTTGGGCGCGCACGGGCGCCGGGGGGTTCAATGCCTCCGGCGCCTTGTTGCGCCGCTCCCTTGAATGACCCCGGCTCCGTACTTCGACCCCCGCCTCACCGAACAACGCAACCCTCGAACCACCGGCATTGACGTCGCGTCCACGCTTGAGATCGTGGACTTGATGAACGCCGAAGATCGCACCATCGCCGACGCGGTCCACGCACAGCGCGAGCAGATCGCGCGCGCCATTGACCTGGTGGTGATGGCGTTTCAGGCCGGCGGTGGTCTCATCTACGCCGGGGCGGGTACCAGCGGGCGTCTGGGCGTGCTGGACGCCGCTGAATGCCCTCCCACCTTCGGAACGCGGCCCGAGATGGTCCGCGGTATCATCGCCGGCGGCCGCGACGCCATGTTCCGGAGCCAGGAAGGCGCGGAAGACGATGCCGCCGCCGCTCGCGTCGCGATGGACGAGGCTGGCGTCTCGCCGCGCGACGTGGTTCTCGGCATCGCGGCGAGTGGCACGACGCCGTTCGTCCGTGCCGCCCTGGAGCGGGCGCGCGCCCGCGGCGCCCGCACGGTCCTGCTCTCGTGCTCGGATCCCCCGGCGGAGGTCGCGGGCTCCTGCGATGTCGCAATCACCGTGCGCACCGGTCCCGAAGTGCTGACGGGATCCACGCGCCTCAAGGCCGGTACCGCCACCAAGCTCGTGCTGAACACGATCACCACGGGGGCCATGATCCGTCTGGGCAAATGCTACGGCAACCTGATGGTGGACCTCATGGCGTGGAGCGAGAAATTGCGCGATCGCGGTGAGCGAATCGTGATGGAGACGTGCGGCGTCGGGCGTGAGGCCGCGCGCCGCGCGATCGAGGAGGCAGGAGGCAGCGTGAAGCTTGCCATCGTCATGGTGAAGCGCGGCGTGGACCGCAAGACCGCGGAACGACTGGTGGGTGAAGCCGGCGGGTTCATTCGGCGGGTCATCGGCGACCCGCCGCCGGTCGAGTGAAGTCGCTCGTCGTGGGTCTCATGTCCGGCACGTCGCTCGACGGCGTGGACGCGGCGCTCGTTCGCCTCGAGCCGCCCTCACAGTTCGAGTTGATCGCGTTCCGCAGCGATCCCTACGATCCGGAAGACCGGGCGCACTTGCTCGCCGCCATGCGGGAAGGTGGTCCGCGCGACCTGGCGCTGCTCCATGCATGGCTCGGCGAACGCTTCGCGGCGAGCACCGAGCGCCTGCTGCAACAGGCTGGCGTGGAGCCCGCGGAACTTGCCGGCATCGCGTCGCACGGACAGACGGTGTGGCACGAGCCCGGCCGCGTGAGCCTGCAACTGGGAGATCCCGCCATTCTGGCCGAGCGGTTTGGTGTCCCGGTGGTGAGCGACTTCCGCATGCGGGACATCGCCGCGGGAGGGCAGGGCGCCCCGCTCGTGCCGCTGGCCGACGCGCTGCTTTTTGGTCATCCCGATCACGGGCGCGTGCTGCTCAACATCGGCGGCATGGCCAATGTCACGTACGTGCGGCGGCGCGGATCCACGGACGACGTCGTCGCGTTCGACACGGGCCCGGGCGTCGCGGTGATTGATGCGGTCGTTCGAGCGCTGGTGCCGGGCGCCACGTTCGACGAGGATGGCCGCCGCGCCGCCGGAGGGCGCCCGGACGGCGACGTGGTGGGCGAACTGCTCGGGCATCCGTTCTTTGCCGCACCGCCGCCCAAGAGCACCGGGCGCGAGGTGTTTGGCGAGGCGTACGCGGCCACGCTCATCGAACGGGTGCGGGCCAACCGAGCCGACGCCACGCCGGAGGATGTCATCGCCACCGCCGTGGAACTCACGGCCCGATCCATTTCCTCGCAGATCGAGCGGTGGCTCCCCGGGGCTCGAAACAGCGGCGCCGACGTGCTGGCGTCGGGAGGTGGCGCCCGCAACGCCCACCTCATGGCGCGGCTCGGCGCGCTGCTCGGCGGCATGCCGCTCCGCCGTTTCGACGCCGAGTTCTTTGACGGCGACGCCAAGGAAGCGGTCGCATTCGCGTTCCTCGGCTGGCGGACGATGCGCCGCGAGCCGGGTAACGTGCCGTCCGCCACCGGCGCCCGCGGGGCCAGGGTGTTGGGCCGCGTCACGCCGGCGTGAACCCGCTCGCGCGGCTGATTCTGCCGGCCCTGCGCTGGCGCCCGCGCACGGGGTTTCGGCACGAACAGCGCCGGATCGAGGCGACGCTGGACCTGGGCGTTGGTGGCTACATCCTGTTCGGTGGAAACGCGGCTGCGGTTCGAGACTTGACCCGTGATGTCGCCTCCGCCGCGCCGCATCGCTTGCTGTTCGCGTCTGATCTCGAGCGCGGGGCGGGCCAGCAGTTCCCCGATCTCACCCATCTCCCACCGCCTGCCGCGCTCGGCTTCATTGGACGGGCCGACATCACGGCGCGGTGCGCGGACGTCACGGCCGCCGAAGCGCGCTCCGTGGGGCTCAACTGGGTGTACGCGCCTGTGGCTGACCTCGACACGGAGGCCGAGAATCCCATCGTCCAGACAAGAAGCTTCGGGGACGATGCCGCGCGCGTGAGCGAGCATGTGGCCGCGTGGGTACGGGCCGCCGAGGCCCATGGTATCGCCACGAGCGCAAAGCACTATCCGGGTCACGGGCGCACGACTGCGGACAGTCATGCCACGCTGCCCGTGGTGGACGCGCCGCGCGACGCGCTGAACGCGGATCTCGAGCCCTTCGGTGCGGCCGTTCGCGCCGGGACGAAGTCGGTCATGACGGCGCACGTGGCGTACCCGGCGTGGGATGCGAGCGCGTTGCCGGCATCGCTGTCCGCTCCCGTGCTACGTCATTTGCGCGCTGAGCTGGGGTTCGACGGCGTGATCGTCTCCGACGCGCTGATCATGGAGGGCATCTTGCGCGGCCGGGGCTCGAGCGGCGCGGTGGTGCAGGCGGTAGCCGCCGGAGTGGACGCGTTGCTCTATCCGCGGGACGCGCTGGCGGCCGCGCGGGCACTGGAGCGCGCGGCGCCTGACCAGTTGCCGCGGGCGCGCGTGGATGATGCGCTGGCGCGCGTTGCCCGGCTCGCCGACGCGGTGGCGGCTGGCCCAACGCCGGGGGCCCACCCCCCCGAGCCGAACACGGCGGAGCACGCGGCGTTCGCCGACGCGGTGGCCGATCTTGCCGTTCATCTGCTTCGCGGGGAACAGATGTCGCTCCGCGAGCCGCTCGACATCGCGATCGTGGACGACGATGTGGGCGGTCCCTACCAGGTAGGGCGGCGCGATCTGTTCGCCCAGGCGCTCGAGGATGCCGGGCTGGCGCTTGGGCCCGGCGGCTCACGCATCGTGCTGGTTTATGCCGAGCCGCGCTCGTGGAAAAGCAGGGCGTCTCTTGGCGCAAGCTCGGTCGCGGCGCTCGCGCGACTGCTACCGCGGGCGTCGCTGGTGGCGTTGTTCGGTCATCCGCGGTTGATGGCGCAGATCGGCGGTGACGTTCCCGTGGTGTGCGCCTGGCACGGGCAGCCGCTCATGCAACGAGCGGCCGCGCGCTGGGTGGTGGGGCAACTGCGCGAGGGGCGCTAGTTGAGATGCGGCGCCGCAAGGCGGGCGGCGTAGCCTGCGGGGACGGCGAACACGATGCGGCCCTGCGTGCCGGGCTGACCACCGAACAGGATCCCCACGACCCGTCCCTCCCGATTGATGATCGGGCTTCCACTCGCGCCCTCGGCTCCGTAGCCATCGAGCTGAATGCGATCGGCCAGGACCTTGCTAACCGTGGCCGCGGTGAAGCTGGTTCTCGCCACGGTCCTGCCGCCGGCCTGGTCCATGGGCAGGTCCACGCCGAGGGGGAATCCGATGATCGCCACGGGATCACCCGGGCGCACGCTGCCCCGCGTGTCCAGCTCGCCAATGACGGGCGTGCCGCCACGGATCTCCGTCTTGATCACCGCCACGTCCGCCTCGGACGACGTCGCGAGCACTCGCGCCGGGAAGACCTGGTCGGAGTCTGCGAACTTTACGCCGATCCGCGTGGCGCGCCGGGTTCCGTCCGCGCCGGCCACAACGTGGCGGTTGGTGATCATGACGCCGTCGCGCGAGATCGCGAATGCCGTCCCCGTGAACACCTGGCCGGGACCGAACTCGACGTACACCAGCGCAACCGCATCCTGATGCTGCTTCCACAGGGTGGGGTAATCCACCTGCGCGGCCACCTGCTGATTGCGCAGGGCCTGCGTGGTCTCATCCAGTCGCCGGCGTAACTCGGCCACTTGGGCTTCGTCGCCGGCAGCCTGCGCTGCCGCGAGGCCCGCTCGCAGTTGCTCCACTTCCGCCTGAGACTGTCGCAGCGCCTGCGCCAGCCCCTCCACCTGGCCGCGCAGCGACCGCACGGCGGCTTCGGCCGACTGCACGATGCTGTCCAGCAACGCCTGCATCTCCGCGGCCTCACGCGCGCGCGCCTGGCGTTGCGTGTAACCGTCGTACAGGAACCAGCCGGAGACCACGACCAGGAGTCCCAGCAACGCGCCGGTCAGCGCGCGCAGGCTCCTGGTTTGTCGCATGACCTCCACGCGGATGCGTTGCGTGGTGCTGCCCCCCGCCCCCGGGCGCGATGCGGCAGCGGGCGCGGGCCTCGGGGCAGGCGCCGCCCGCGGGGCCGTGCC
>DATMAW010000109.1:0-5013 GCA_035559715.1 Gemmatimonadales bacterium
AATCGGCTGTCCATCCACGACGAACAGCGGTTGCGTGCCGCCCGAGATGGAGCGGGCACCGCGGACGCGGATGTACACGCCGGCGCCGGGCTCGCCGGACGTTTTGGCGATCTCCACGTTGGGGGCCTTGCCCGCCATCGCGGCGACGACGTCCCGTTCCTGGCTCCGCTGGATGTCTTCGGCGTCAATCGAGGCCACCGTGGCCGCGAGCTTCTGCCGGGTCTCCGAAAGCCCCTGGCCCGTGACGACCACCTCGTCCAGCAGGAAGGGATCGGCCACCAATTGGAAGTTCTGCGTGATCTCCCCTCCGGGCCGCGGCTGGATCTCGACGCGCTGCGCACGGAAGCCGATGCGCCGCGCCGTCAGCGTGACGCTCGTGACGCCCGCCAGCCGCGCGTCGGGGATCAGTAGGCGATAGGTTCCGTCCCGGCCGGTGAGCGTGGAGACGCGGAGCGCCCCGATCAGCATCTCGACCCCATCGAGTGGGTCGCCCGCGGCATCGGTGACGCGCCCGCTCACCGTGGCTTGCGCGGCCGCCAGACTCGGGGCCAGCGCCGTCGCGACGAGGGCGGTCACGAGCGCCAGAGCGCGACTCCAGCGATCCCTCCTCACCGCGGACCCGAGTTCGCGCGGGATGTGTTCGCTTAGTGCTGTGGTTCCCTGCATAGAAGACCTCCACCGTGGTGAGAAACAATCGCCCCCGCTCTCAGAGGCAGAATGCAGCGGGGACCCCGTCCTCACGGGATGCCTGAAGCCTGCCCGGCTGCGCGTAAAGTGGAGATGAAGGGAGGGTGAACTGCGGGGGGGGCAGAATGACCGGGGCGGGGATCGAACCCGCGACCTACGGATTAAAAGTCCGTTGCTCTACCAACTGAGCTACCCGGTCCGAGCGAGAAAGGTCAGGGATCGGGAGCGGGGAGACAAGGCGGGTCGGCGGATCGGCGGGTCGGCGGATCGGCGGGTCGGCGGGTCGGCGGGTCCGGGTCGGCGGGTCGCAGATCGTAGCGGCGCCCGGTCTCCCTCTTGCGCGATACGCCAATCCGCCGACCCACCCGCCCACCGTTTTCCGAGGGAAAACCCTTGTTCTCCCGAGGGAACATGGTACTTTCGGGGCGTACGGCGGCTGGGTGTACTCCCTAAGTCACCTCTTCTCCGAGGAAGAAATGCCTGCAAAGAAGAAGGCCAAGTCCAAGAGGAAGCCGAGCGCCGCGTTCATGAAGCCCATGAAACCGGACGCTCATCTGGCCGCGGTCGTCGGCGACAAGGCCATGCCGCGGACGGAAATCACCAAGAAGCTGTGGCAGTACATCAAACGGAAGGGCCTGCAGGACAAGAAGAACCGCCGCATGATCAACGCCGACGACAACATGCGAGCGGTGTTCAACGGGAAACGTCAGGTTTCGATGTTCGAGATGACGAAGCTGGTGAACAAGCATCTGAAGTAACCACAGGAAGAGCTTCCAGTCCGCCGTGGGGGTCGGCGCGCTCGCCGGCCCCCAATTCATTTCGCCGCATCTCCGGTTCCAAGCGACCGTCACCGGTGGCGACCCGAGCGGGATGGGCTCGGTCGCTCCGCCCGCCGATCGTGCTACAGCGGGAGCCTCACCTGCACCACCGGCACAAACGACCTGCGATGATGCCGCGTGGGCCCACCGGCGTCGAGCGCCGCGAGGTGATCGGGCGTCCCGTAGCCCTTGTTGTGCTCCCACCCGAAGGCGGGATAGCGCCGCCCCAGGTTGGTCATGAGGCGATCGCGCACCAGCTTGGCAAGCACGGAAGCGGCGGCGATGGAGTGACAGCGGGCGTCTCCGTCCACCAGCGCTTCGTGCCGGCGGCCGAGTTCCGGCAGCGCGGTTCCGTCGAGGAGGATGTAATCCACCGGGCAGGGGAGGCGAGACAGCGCGCGCCGCAGTGCGAGCGCCGTGGCGCCGCGGATGTTGTACCGGTCAATCTCACGCACCGACGCGGCGCCGATGGCCCAGGCCAGCGCGCGGGCGCGAATCAGCCGACCCACGCGCTCGCGCTGGAGCGCGGTCAGCGCCTTGGAGTCTCGTAATCCTCGGATGGCGCGCCCGTCGGGCGGCAACACGACGGCCGCGGCGACGACGGGGCCGGCGAGCGGCCCCCGTCCTACCTCATCGAGTCCGGCAATATGCTGCAGGCCCAGGGCCCACAGCGCCCGCTCACGCTTCAGCGTCGGGCGGACCACCGGTCGCTGCGGTTTCTTGCCGGCCACGGATCCGAGCGGCCTTGCCGGCCAGGCGGCGCAGATAGTACAGCTTCGCCCGCCGCACACGGCCACGGCGCACCAGCTCGATCTCGGCGATCATGGGCGAATGCAGGGGGAAGACGCGCTCCACGCCCACTCCCGCAGAGATCTTGCGCACCGCGAACGTCTCGTTGATGCCGCCGCCCCGCCGGCCGATGCACACGCCTTCGAACGCCTGGAGGCGCTCCTTGTCACCCTCGCGCACGCGCACCATCACCCGCACGGTGTCGCCGGCCCGGAAGTCCGGCACATTCTGGCGGAGGCCTTCGCGCTCCACCTCTCGCAGTCGGTCCATACGTCATCCCTCGGTCAATCGGTCCCGGCGGAGCCGTGCTCCGCCTCGTATCGCTGCCACAGATCCGGCCGGCGAGTGCGGGTGAGGCGCTCGGCCGCCTCCTTGCGCCACGCCGCGATGCGCGCGTGGTTGCCGGACAACAACGCCTCGGGCACTTCCATCCCGCGATACACCGGCGGCCTCGTGTAACTCGGCGGCGACAGCAGCCCCTCGTAGAACGAGTCCGTGGCCGCCGACTCGTGATCGCCCAGCGCGCCCGGCAGCAACCGGATCACGGCGTCCGCAACACACAACGCGGCGAACTCCCCGCCCGTGAGCACGAAATCGCCCAGCGACAGTTCCTCCACACCCGGCCGCTCCGCCACCCGATGATCCACGTCTTTGTAATGCCCGCACAACAGCGTGATCTCAGAGGCCAGACTCAAGCGTACGGCGTCTTCATGCTTGAACGGCTTCCCTCTGGCCGACAGCAGGACAATCGGCGGCTCGGCCGCGAGATCGTCCAGCGCCTCGAAGAACGGTTCGGGCTTCAGCACCATTCCCGCGCCACCGCCATACGGGTAGTCATCCACCGTCCGGTGCCGGTCATGCGTGTAGTCCCGGAGCTGCACCACGCGATACGTCACCAGACCCGCCTGCGCGGCGCGGCCGAGCACGCTCGACGAAAAGGCCGCGTGGAACACCTCGGGGAACAGCGTGACCACGTTCACCCGGAGCATGGTCACAGATCGAGCAGCCCCCGGGGCAGATCCACCAGCACGCGTCGAGCGGCGCGATCCACCTCACGCACGATGGGGTGGCGAAACGGGATCAAGTGTTCCCGTCCGGCCGCTTCCACCACGAGCAGCATGTTGCCCGGTGTTCCCACAAAATCACGCACCGAACCGAGATGCTCGCCTTCTGCAATTACAGCCGCTCCGATCAACTCGTGCACGTACATCGTATCCGGCCCGGGCTCCCGCAGCTCGTCGCGCAACGCCGCGAGCCACCCGAGGCCCCGCGCTTCCACCTCCGTGCGCGACACGAGCCCCTCGAACTCGACCAGCCATCCCCCCTTGAACGCGCGGCCGCGGCGCACCACCAGCACCTCGCCCTCCGGCCGCCCATCCTCATCCACCGGCCACAACCGCCGCCCCGGCGCGAATACGGCGTCCGGCTCGTCGGTCATCACCCGCACGAGCACCGCGCCGTGGATGCCGTGCGGCTTGAGGAAGCGCGCCACCACAAGGTGGGTCGCTTCCACGCTGGGCTCCTTAGGCCTCGCTCGATGACGCGGACGAGGCTTCGGCTGCCTTGAATACGCCCGCCTTCTTCAGCAGCGACCGCACCGTGTCCGTGGGTACGGCGCCCCTGGCGAGCCAGCCGCGTGCCTGCTCGAGGTCCACGTCAATCAGCGCGGGCTTGGCGCGCGGATGATAGTGCCCAATGGTGGCCACAAAGCGGCCGTCCCGCGCGGTGCGACTGTCCGCCACGACAATGCGGTACATCGCCTCACGCTTCCGTCCTACGCGACGCAATCGAATTCGTGTTGCCATGGGAATCGTTGTCCGTTCTCAATGATCCGTTCGTACTCGCCCCACGTCCCTCCTCGCCCTTCCTCACCTTTCCTCGCCCCGGTCTACGGCCGGCCCAGCTTCCCGAATCCCTTCATCATCTTCCGCATCTGCTCGAACTGCGCGAGCAACTGGTTGATCTCCTGCACCGACCGGCCCGCGCCGCGCGCGATGCGCGCCCTGCGAGAACCGTTCAGAATCTCCGGCCGGCTGCGCTCGGCGGGCGTCATCGAGAGAATGATCGCCTCCACGTGCTTCAGCCGCCTGGGGTCCACCTTGGCCTGCTTGAGCACCTTGGCGTTCATCCCCGGCAACATACCCAGGAGGCTCTCGATGGGCCCCATGGTCTGGATCTGCTTCAGCGCGGCGAGGAAATCGCCGAGGTCCATGCCGCGCTTGGAAACAGCCTTCTTCGCGAGCCGTTCCGCCTGGTCGCGGTCAACGGCCCGTTCCGCCCGCTCCACCAACCCCACGACGTCGCCCTGCTGCAGGATCCGGCCCGCCATCCTCACCGGATCGAACGGCTCGAGCGCCTCCAGCCCCTCTCCCACACCCACGAACTTGATGGGCGCGCCCACCGCGCCGAAGATCGAGAGCGCCGCGCCGCCGCGAGCATCGCCATCGAGCTTCGTCAGGATGACGCCGGTGAGCCCCAGCGCGTCCTGGAATCCCCTGGCGATGCGCACGGCGTCCTGCCCTGTCATGCCGTCGGCCACGAGCAGGATCTCGTGCGGCTTCGTCGCGTCACGCACCGCGATCAGCTCGCGCAGGAGGTCCTCGTCCACGTGCAGCCGGCCCGCCGTGTCCACGATCACCGTGCGGGCGCGCTCGCGGAGAGCGGCGGAGACACCGGACCTAACCAGGTCCACGACCGCCCCGGGGCCGTCGGCGGGTTG
>DATMAW010000110.1:0-3652 GCA_035559715.1 Gemmatimonadales bacterium
GCCCGGGTGGCGCGCCCGAGCGCGGCCCCCTCGGCTACGACCTCATCGTCTCCGACATCCGGATGGCCGACGGCGACGGCCAGTCGTTCTACAGGGAGGCGCGGGCGCTGGACGCGCGGCTGGGCCACCGGTTCGTCTTCATCACCGGCGACACCGCCAACCCGGCCGCGTGGACCTTCCTGACGCGCTCGACCTGCCCGGTGCTCGCCAAGCCCTTCACGGCGGCGGCCCTGCACCAGGCCGTCCACCAGGTGATGACGGCCGCCGCCGAGGACGAGGCCCACGGTATACTGCCCTCGTCGGGTCCGCAGACGGGCAGACCCCGACGCGACAACCCTCCACCCGGGCTGCCCGGGGGCCCACCCTCACCAGGAGACTGATGGCCCGCAGACGCAACTACGGATTCGAGCGCAGACAGAAGGAAGCGATCCGCCAGGCCCGCCAGGACGCCAAGCGCGAGCGGCGCCAGGAGCGCACCGACGCGGGCGCCACCGGCCCCGAGATGGGCGAGGCCACCGACGCCGGGGCGCCGGCCGGCCAGTGGGAGTGGTTCTCGCCCAGCCGGGCCCGCGTCGTGGCCACGAGCCCCAACCAGAAGCCGCCCGCCGAGGGCGCCGACGACTGGGTGCTGCTCACAGACGTGAAGAAGGACGAAGCCGCGAGCGGCTGAGGCGGCCCGCCCACACGGCTCGGCTTGCTCCGCTCGGCGACCCGCGTTGACCTGCACGGGAGGCGTGTGGTCTAATTCGACCTTGCCGCTCGGCAGCTTGCGCTCGCCGGTGGGGGATCGTCTAGTGGTAGGACGCGTGGCTCTGGACCACGTAGCGGGGGTTCGAATCCTCCTCCCCCAGCCAAGCGCAGCGACGGCGTTCGTGGCGGTTGTCGCGCACGGCCCCATCGTCTAGAGGCCCAGGACACGGCCCTCTCAAGGCTGAAACACGGGTTCGAATCCCGTTGGGGCCACCACACCCTCTCGCAATCGGCAGAACACGCCGGCGATCAGAGCCGGCGATGCCCCTCGCCTCGATGTAGAAATCGCCGCCCGGGCGTCCACCAGCCGGCCGCGTAGGGGCGTGTGGAGCCCGTTGCGCTGGCCCGGTCTGCTGACGAAGCATCCTTTGCCAGTGCGTGAGCGCCTTGCGCATGACGCCAGGACGTCGCCATGACCGTTGCTGCTGCGGCTCGCCGCGCGCTGGCACTCGCGCTTCTGGATCAGCGCGACCAGTGACGGTAGCTCGCCGGCGAACGCGATCATAAAAGGCACTCGTATCGTGGCGACGAAGGAGAGCCAACACGTTCATTCCGCGTCTCGCAGCATCAGTAGTACGCGCCTCGCGATCCTCGACGCGAGTTTAGCGTTAGCGTCCTTCTGAGCTTTGCCCATGTTCTTGAGTGCGGCAGCGATGCGAGCCGGATCCGGCTTCTGCTGGAACGCCTTGAGGAACTCCCACCAATACTTCGCCGGGATCCCAGCGATCAGCGATTCAAACACGAGGTTCTTGTACTCGTCCATGAGGCCAGTGCGAGCGATGCGGCCGAAGTTGTTGCCGGCATCGCTGACCGGATCGTCCAGCACCTTGTCCCGTGCACTCGGGTAGGGCGTTGCCCCTTTTGGCGATCGAATTTCCGTGGACGCCTTGGTTTTGCGTAGATGCTGCCACCAGTAGTTTCGGTACTCGGCGGCATGTCGAGCCGGAGCGATCCACGGCGCGAGCACCCTCGGCGTCCCCGAAATCACATCGGACAGGTGCCATGGAACGACCGCGAGTAGGTCCCAATCGGTACAGGCAGCCGGTGTGACCTTGTATCTGTAGGAAGGCTCCTGCTCTTTCGCGAGGAGGCACCAGCCCTTCAGCTCAATTCCGAACGCAATGTTCTGTTTGCCGGTCGTTTCACCTGGCTGCATGAGGAGGACATCGGGGAAAGTCTGCGGTTGACGGACGAAGGTGTAGAGTGGGTACTTGTCCGCTGGATCCCACACGCGCCTCATGCGGTTCAGGGTCGTGACGACTTGATCCTCGATCGTGGCGCCGAGCGTAGCCCCGAGCGTGAAAACCTCAGTCGCATAGATCCCCGCTACTCTTATGTCGGGCGCAAGGAAGTATCCGGGGAGTGACAACAGCGCCTCCTTGGTACGGGTCCAGAGCTCATACCGCCAGTCACCCGTGGCAGGCTCGCGTGATTTCGGCGCGGTCGGCACCCGCTGATTCTACAGCACTACCGACTCCAGGGTGTCGCTGAGCCGTTCGGCGGCTAGAGCGTAAAAATCGTCGACTGGCTCGGCTGCGTAGGGTTCGCGACGTAGCGCGATCGCAGCGACTGCTGCTGAGCATAGACCGCCGAATGGCTCCCACACGACGTCGCCCTTGCGCGTACATGCCGAGATGATCCGACGCATGAACTCCACTGGCTTCTGGTTTAGATGGACGGCGGCGTTCTTGCCAGGGTTGTGCACGCGCGGTGCCGATCGCTTCCCGTTGCCCCGATACCGTTCGGTCCCGTTCAGCGGCGGGTGACTCCAAACGTTCGTCACTCCGTGCTGATGTGTCCAGACATCTCGTAGTGAGCGCCACTCCTCCGCCGTCACCGGCCGTCGGCCGTCAATTGAAAAGTACGGTTTCCCGTTGGGGTTGCCATGCTCGTTGGCATACGCCACGAGGCGGCTCATGTGTTCGGGCGGCGGAAAATACCAAAGCCAGTCTTGCGTCAGATACTTGCGTGTCGCCGCGTTCTTCACACCGCATGCTTGATTCGCCTTGTTGAGCGGCAGCCCGGCACGTCGCCATTCATGGCGCAGCCATTCTTTTGCGGCCCTTACTCCGTTGGGTACTGGAAATTCGAGGCGGCGTCGGTAAAACACACAGACCTCGGTGACGACCGGAAACCGGCGAATGGTATCGCCATTGACATTGCCGGCGATGTGCGCGATGCCTTTGTCCCACACGATGGTCTCGACGTACTCCCAGCCGTACTCGTCCAGCACGGGATGGACCATCGCCCAACCGATCTCGGTATTCCAGAACCAAAGAGTCGTTGCAGGACGGGCGTACTTCGACCACGCATCGACGTGCG
Source organism: Gemmatimonadales bacterium (assembly GCA_035559715.1). Taxonomy (GTDB): domain Bacteria; phylum Gemmatimonadota; class Gemmatimonadetes; order Gemmatimonadales; family GWC2-71-9; genus JACQHC01. Next base: position 3,073 of record DATMAW010000110.1, read on the forward strand.
GGCGATACCATGCACCTAGCGTCTCGGGGGTCCGGGGGTCCCCTGGGAACCCGCCGACGCCATAGGCACCGTCCGAGATGATGGTAGCTGGCGCCGGCCAGTCCCGGTAGACGTCAAGAGCATCACCGTGATGCAAATGGCGTTTGAGCCACTCGCGAGCTTCACGGGTCGCAGGAAACGGAAGGTGGCTCTGGGTCACCCCACGCCCGCGGTTATACCCAGGCCGCGTTCGAACTGTCAACCGTAGACTACTAGATACAGTACTTTGAGCTCGTAGATTGCCCATCACATCGTGTGTAGCCGGCTTCTGCTTCGACGAGCCTGCCGCGGATTTCCTTACCTCGCGGCGATGCCGGCATGCTCCAGTACGGACTCGCGCGCCTCAGGCCCACCCGCAGCTGGATGTCGGCGCGAGCGACCCACTGATGATCGCAGCGCTCATTGCCCATGCCTCATGATATGCGACTAGTCCGCTGGGATCATGAGGATCCGCGGTGGTAGCGAAGCCGAGCGCTGTCGACAGGTGCAACATCTGGCCAACCCGCTTGTGATCACTCGAATCGGTACGGCGGTGACGTCC
>DATMAW010000111.1:0-25046 GCA_035559715.1 Gemmatimonadales bacterium
CAGCCGTTCCCGCCGGGCCTCGAGCTCCCGCTTCTCGGCCTCCAGCTCCTCCACCCGGGTACGCAAATCCCGGACCTTCTCGTTGCAGAGTTCCGCCTGAAGGGTTCCAGCCTCGAAGGCCTCGAAGTAGCGGTCCATCGACGCCTGGGCCTTGGAAGCCTGGGCCTCGACCTTGCCAATCTCCCGCTCCAGGACCGGCTTCTCGGCGCCCAACCGCTTGTTGGCCTCCGCCCAGACGCGCGCCATGAACTGCTCGTCCCGGAACATGGCCGCGATGTCTTCGATGACCGCCGTCTCCAGGAGCTCGGCCCGCACGTAGTCCCGCTCGCAGTCGTGGTCGTTGAACCGCTTCGAGCAGACGTAGTAGGGGATGCGCACGCCCTTCTTGTAGCCCCCGCCGCCGAACATGTGGCTGTTGCAGCGGGCGCACTTGATGATGCCCGTGAGCAACCGCTCGTCGCCGTTGTGCCACTGTCGGCCCTTGAGATCCTCATGCCGTTCCTGGAGGACCTCGTTGGCCTTCTGGAAGAGCACCTCCGACACCAGTGGATCGTGCTGCCCCTCGTAGGACCGGGCGGCTGAACAACCTCTACGCCGCGTGCATCCCATGCAACCGCGAGAAGTGTGACGGTTCGACGTGGACCGCGCGAGCGCGCAACGGCCGCACGCGGGCGCCGCTGTCGCGGGAGAAGCGTGCGACCGCGAACAGGCGCAACGCCCTGGCCGGGGGCGCCGCTGGAGCGGTAATCGGGGGGGCGGTTCTTCGGCCCGCCGGGCGCGCTCATCGGCGGCATCATCGGGGCCGCCATCGGGAAGTCGGCGAAGGTAGAGTAGGACAAAGCGAAAGGAGGGCATCACACGCATGGAACCGGTCAGATTGCTCGAGCCCCCGGACTACACCGCACAGGAGCGCGAGGCTCTGATCGACTTCGTGCTTGCCCTCAGGAAGTCGCACATCCGGGACTTTGTGAAACGAGTCGACCTGCCCGTTTCCGGCACGAAGCCGGACTTGCGGTCGCGGCTTCAAGAGGCCCTCAGGGAAGGCCAGGTCACCTACGCGGGGCTGAGGACTTCCTCGACTCGGTGGCACCTTGGGGAAAACAGCACGTCTTCCTCTACACGGGGCCGCGGGATGACCTGAAGGAGTGGAAAGACCCCGAGCACGTGCTCGGAACGTATAGTCCTAAACCGCACCCGGCCCTGAGGGGCGCCGACGCGGTACGGTCACTTTACGGCCGCGACCAGGCGGGGGCCAAACACCTTCTTGAGACGGAGAAGACGCTCGATTGCCCAGGCCTTGATCTCCTGCAGGGTCTGAGTGTCGTTCTCGATGGAGCCTGCCCGGTAGACGGCAATCCGGCAGGCACGGCGACCGTCAAGCCTCTCCCACTGCAGGGTCTCGCCCAAGTGCTGCTCAATGGCTTCACGCGTGGCGTGTAGTCTATCGAAGAGCTCCTTGTTCGCGCTGGCGTCGCCCCGGTCAATGTAGACCTCAGCTCGCACTTGGCCCTGCTGAGCGAAGCTGAAACTGTACTGGATGCCGCTCAACCCAGAAGCGAAGGAGTACCAGTTTTGTGGCTGGCCGGCCCGTGCACCGGTAAAACGGTGCTTCTCGCGTAGCTCGTCAAGCAGATCCTGGAAGAAGAGGCGGTAGGCCTCCCCGCGCTCAGACGTCGCGCCGCCTTCCTTCGATTCAATCGCCGACTTGCGCCACTCGTTCGGAAATGCGATGGGCTTGAAGCTGCAGGCAGGTCGGGAGTCGTCGATCTGAATGATCTCGACCACCACGGCATACAACTCGATGTTGCCGTCTGTGTGTTGGTTGAGCCAATCAATCGCCTGGCGATGCTCCTCTCGAATCTCCTTCGCAATCCATATCATGGCACCGGCGTCGTGACCAGCCGCGTAGGTGAGGAGCTTGCCAAGATGGTCGTGATCAGTGGGTTCCAGTTGGTTCTCAATGACAACTAGGCGGTCGCGTCCGAGATCACGAGCGAGGACATCGAGCGAGAAAGCACCGACTGGAGCCTCTTGCGTCTGGAGTTCGAGGTCCATGCCGAGCGCCTCGCCCAGGGCTGATAGGTTCTCGGCCAGCCAGGGCGTGAAGTCCTTGGCCTCGTTTGGCCAAATGGTGCGGACATCCAACCGTTTCAAGGCGCCGAGAGTTGCTTGCTCGGTCACGTGTCCCCGCGCTCGCCGAGGTTCTTAAAGAGCACCCAGCAAGTGAGCCTGTGCCGCCTTGGGTCGCCTAGACCCCGCGACGTCCGCCTGCAGCTTCAGGGCAATGTTTGGGAACGCCTGTGCAAAGTCAGCTGCCGATCGCAGGCTCAGGAACTTCCGCTTAGGTGCGTAGTAGAGCGCAATGGGTTTATCATCAAGAAGAAGCGCCCGAATATTCTCGAGCGTCCCCCTACTTCTTCCGTCCCACAGCATGACCCCGGCATCGGCGAGCTCGGCCATTACCCGATCCTTCGCGGCGTAAAGGTCGTAACCCTTTGCATTCTTGGGTGGAGCGACGAACTGGACGTGCCAGTCGCCTTCGTTGTTGCGCAGGTGGGATTCAACTGCGAAGACGGTCACGGACTTGTAGTGCGAAGCGGCGAGATAGCGCTGTATCGCGCGATCCGCGCCGTTGGCGTCCCCCACATACACGCTCAGGCCGCGGCTCATCAGCTCGTCAAGGCGTTTCCGAATTGCTTGATTGAGGCGCGAGACGCGTCTCGATCCGCCAACGAATACCGCAGTCATCGCTTAGTCCTCGTCCGCGTGAGCGCTAGGGCGAACACCGCACGCGCCTGGCCTGCGCCGAGAAGGAGGCGGGCCGCAGCGTTCATTGTTGCGCCGGAACGGTACAGATCATCGAAAAGAAGCACGACCCTTCCCTGCATCTGCGCAGCTGAGACCCTGAATGCGCTATCCAATAGTTTAGCCCGTTCGGAGGGATCGAGCACCCCCTTGAGCTCCCGGGCCTTAGCCGTGCGTTTCAGGGCCTCGGTATCTACTGGAACGCCGAGTTCGCGACCTAGGGCCTCTGCGACCGCAGTCACCGGCTGGAAGGCTCTCACTCGTGTTGCGGGGACAGGAACGATGACCTCGGGTCTAACGTCGTGCTGCCTGATGAAGGCGGCCGCCGCCTCGGCCAAGGTGCGAACCTGGGTCCTGTCACCCCTATACTTCAGCTGGAAGAGCGACTCGCCAAGCCTCGATCTCTTCGTGTCGAAAACCGGGTTCCCGAACTCGTCGTGACCGATGAGCACACTGGACATGGTGTGGTCGTCCAGCGTGTAGCCGTCCGTCCATGGCCCCTTGATCCGGCATGGGTTCACTCACACCTCCGCAAGCAGCGTCACCTAACCAGTCCTCACCAAAGCAAGATTGAACCTCACGCTCGGTCTCACCCGAGCCCGCCGAATCCGCAATAAGCCTGTGCCATCGCGACGTATGAAGCAAGGCTGCCGCGTACGTCGAGCTGAAACCCGGGACGAGCGTCCGGGACTCTCTGGTTGAACACTCCCCCCCGTTCCGCGACGCCTCCTGTCGCGCCCGCGACGCCTGTTGTCGCGCCTTCGCCGTGAAGGCAAGGCAGGCGGTCCGGGGCGGTGACGTAAAGAACCGCGCGAACCCGGACCCCGAGAGGCCCCCGACCGGGCCTGCCTCTCGGGGTCTTTTGGTTTGCGCGCAACGGACAGGGGGATAGGCGGTGACGCGTGAATGGCGTTGCACACGCTGCGAGAAGCTCCTCGGCGTCCTCGAAGGAACACGTCTCCACATCCGGTTCGCGCGCGGCCACGATCTAACGCCTTATCCGCACCTCGGCTCAGGCCGGACCCCAAGGGTCCTTGGCCTTGGTGCCCTCCTCGCTTTCTTGGCAGCGGCGTAACGATACATGCCCCGGCGCGTCGCGATCTGACGCCTCCTGACAATGTCTGTCCACCAAGTCTCGAATACGCCCAGTGGTACAACCTCGACGCCCTCTGCGTCTTCCTCGAGATCAACACCTGGCACTACCGCTGGGTGAAGCCCAAGGCCATCTCGACGGCTGGGCTCGGGTTCGACTTCGTGGTGCCGGACGGCGTGAAGAAGCCGAAGCCCGAGAACAACCAGGTTCTCAAGGACTTCTTCAACCACCCCAACGACGAGATGACGTGGGGTGAGATCCTGGAGAACGTCCTCACGGATTTCGAGGCGTTGGGCAACGGTTACTTCGAGGTGGTGCGGAACCGCTTCGGCACCGGACGGCCGACGGCGATCTACCATATCCCAGCCGTCACGATGCGCGACCGCAAGGACAAGAAGGGCTTAATCCAGCAGCGCGACAACAAGACGGTCTATGTCCATCACTTCCGCAGCGACCCCCAGCACGCCGACTCCTTCGGCCCGCGCGACAAGGACAAGCGGCCTAAGAACCGCCGCCTCCCAAACATCCATCCTCGAATGGCTGCTCAGCACAGCTATTTCACTGTCCATGGAAGCTGCCCAAAGCCACTCTGCGAACGGGTCGGTGCCAGCTGCCTGAAAAAGTACCTACTGAACATTCCGGATCGCGATGGGGCGATGCGCCACTTGAGGCGACTTGGGGTCGCCCACTCGCAATTATGCCAGACGCTGAGGTGCTCGCCGCAGAGTTGCACCGTTCGCTTCTGGTGCGGGACTAGCACGTGGTTCTGCGGGAACGAAGATAGAGAAGGCCGTTAATAGAGCGGCGGCCCCGGGACCGATCTACGGCCGATGTCGGATCAATTCTTGGAATGCAGCGCTTTGGTCTGCGCCGCTTGCGAGCTGCGCAATCGGCCCAGCGCCCGCTCCGTGATCACCAGCCGCCAAACCGCTCCGGGCATCGACAGAATGTGTTGCTGGGTCTCGGGCGCGAGCTGTGGCACGCCCATCACCTGCGTGACCCAGGCACGCGTGATCCCCTCCCGGCGCGCGACCTGGGCCTGGTTGCGGACCTCGCCGGACTCGAGGAGCGCCTGCCACTCCAGAACCTTCCGGAGCAGCTCGACCACCCGGGCGTTTCGGGGCCTTGGGCGGCTTCCGGTGGAGACCGCTCGTCGGAACGGCGTGGATCACCCGGTCGGCGGCCACCCGGCGCGTCAGGGTGCCCACGTTGCCGTTCTCGAACGCCCCCTTGGGCCCCAGGGCGATCTCGACCGTCTGTTCGCGGTAGGCGGCCACGGGCCCGCCGTTGCCGGCGTCCATCGCCACGTGTACGATGTGGAACCAGATCTCGGGCTCGGCCCATCCTCGGCCGGATCTAATACTGTTACATTCGGGGAGTAGAGCACGGACACCTTCTTCGCTGCACGGCGGAGAAGGTGTTTCTCTTGGAGGTTGGGTGGCGCGGTCGCGATCCCTCTTCAGACGTGGGTCGCGGCGGCAGCGAGACGCCGGTCAGTCGTGAGCATCTGCAAACCGGGCAGCCGGCGCCGTCCTTCCAGGAACGTCGCGAGGTGCAGCGCATCGAGCGTGCGCAGGGGGTGCAGGGGCGCCACCTGGGACGCGACATCGCAGACGGTTGTGGTGAGCTCCCAGATCTCGCACCGGCTCCACAGATCGGCCAGCTCGCGGGCGGCGTCGGCGAGCGCGGTTTCCGCCACACGGCCGTCTCGCCGCAGGCGGAGGAGCGCTCGCGCCGCCTCCACCAGGGACAGGCGCGACGTGAGCAGCACGGACGCCTCGGCGAGCCGTCGCTCCAAGGCCGGCGTTGTACCCGTCTCCAGGACCGCGCGGAGCACGGCCGACGTTTCGACGTAGAGCGGCGTCAGCTGTCGCTCCGGGCGCGCTCAGCGCGCAGGTCGTCGAGCAGCGCGTCTGCCGTTCCCGCCGGCAGGCCCAGCCCCCGGACACGCCACGTCCAAGTCATCTTCTCCTGCACCGCGCGCGTGATTTCCCCTCGCTCGGCAAGGCCCTGGAGGACGTCGTCCACGCCCTCCCGCGGAGCGGGACGCCGGCTTGCCGGGCGCAGCTCGGCCACCACCTCGTCGCGGTCCGTAACGAGCACCGAGTCGCCAGCGCGGACCATGCGGAGATACTCGGACAGGCGGGCCTTGAGCTGCTTGACGCCGACGGTCTTCATACACCAAAGGTAGTCACGGGTAGTCACGTAACCAACTCCCCCGATGCCCCTCGTCATCTTTGCGAGCACTCAACGCCGTCTCCAGGTGGAGCGTCCCCGGTACCAGGAACACCACGTGCGGGCGTTCCAGCCAGCGCTGCGCCCGCCCGATGGCGTCTTCGATCGGCAAGGGCTCGGTGAGCACGCGGCGATTGGTCGCGAGGCGGAGGAAGCCGAACAGGGCGACCGGAGCGATTCCGACCTGACGCTCGCCGTTCATGACGCCCTCCCACCACCGCCGCGCCCGCGCGTGCTGGGGAAACGCGTCGATCTCCGCGTAGAGCAGGAGGTTGACGTCGGGGACGATCACCGCCGGCGCCGGAGCTCTGCGACCACTGCGTCATCCTCCAGCTCGTCCACCAGCCGGTTCAGCCCCACCGCGTCAATCCCGGGCCGCAGAGTCGTCTTGTGCGGGCGGAGGCGATACCGGCCCGCGGCCGTCGCGCCCGAGGTCGGGGCGAGACCGCGCCGGATCGCCTCGTTCACGACGTCCTGGAAGGGCCGGCGCCGGCGATGGGCTTCCTCCCGAAGCAGCCGCGCCACGTCGGGATCGAGCGTCAAGGTGGTTCTGATGCAGGCATCATGATGTCCCCACGGGGCGCGTCAGTGCGCCTGTCACCCGCAGGCTGAACGCTCATGCCCCCCGTCGGGTCCCACGGGGCCGCGCAGGGGTCCGACCGACACGCGCTGGACGATCCAGGAGAACCTTCGCGGACGTCTCCGGCGCCTTGCCGCGAGAGCGCGGCGGCTCCCCGTGAGCGTAGATGGTACGAACCGTTCCGGCGAGCTGCCGTAGCGCCGGGGCGAGCGGCGAGCGTTTCCGCCACACGAGCGCGAGGGTCCGCGTCGGTGCCGGGCGCGCGAACCGACGAATGACGAGCTCCGCGCGCTGCGCTTCGGCCGGGACCGCGAGCTCGGGAAGCAGCGTCACGCCCGCGCCGCCGGCCACCATCTGCGCCAGCGTCGAGAGGCTCGTCGCCCGGAACTCGAGCTCCTTCGCCCTGGCGCCGGCGCAGAGGGCGAGAGCCTGCTCCCGGAAGCAGTGCCCATCGTCCAACAGGAGCACGCCCTGGTCACGCAGCTCCGAGGTCTTCGCGGGGGACGTCTTCGCCCCGAGGGGATGACCCTTCGGGGTGGCGAGCACGAACGGGTCCGGCCCAATCACCTCGCGCTCGACGTCGCCGACATCGGCCTCAAGCGCCAGGAGCACGGCGTCGAGCGTCCCCGCCTCGAGGCTGCGCACCAGCGCCGCGGTCTTGTCTTCCACCCACAGCACGGTCAGGCGCGGATAGGCCGCGCGCAGCGCGGAGGCCAGGCGGGGCAGCAGATACGGTGAGACGGTGAGGATGACGCCGATACGCAGCGTCCCCGCCAGCGGATCGCCGGACCGGCGCGCGAGATCCACCAGGTCGTCGGCCTCCCGCAGAATGAGCCGCGCCCGTTCGATGCAGGCGCGGCCGGCGGGCGTGACCAGCACCCGCCGCCGGTCGCGCTCGAAGAGCTTAATGCCGAGCGCTTCCTCCATCTGAGCGAGCTGCGCGCTGAGCGACGGCTGCGAGACGTGGCAACGCTCGGCGGCCTTGCGGAAGCTGAGCGACTCGAAGACCGCGACGGCGTACTGAAGCTGCCGCAGCGTGAAGGGGTGGAGCCCGAGGTTCATAGACGAAACCTATCACATTCATCGAAATGATGTCTTGGACCGATCACGGCCGCGCTGGCATCTTCCGCGGTACCAGAACGTGAGCAAACATCCCCTAAGGATTGGGATTACACATGGCGACCGAGACGAAGTGCCCGTTCCATCACGCCGGCGGTGGAAAGTCCAACCTTGACTGGTGGCCGAACCAGTTGAACCTGAAGATCCTGCACCAGCATTCATCCCTGTCCAGTCCCATGGGCGATGACTTCGACTACGCGCGGGAGTTCAAGAGCCTCGACCTTCAGGCGGTGAAGCAGGATCTCCGGGCGCTGATGACCGACTCGCAGGACTGGTGGCCGGCGGACTTCGGCCATTACGGGCCGCTGTTGATCCGCCTCGCATGGCACAGTGCCGGCACCTACCGCATCGGTGACGGCCGCGGTGGCGCCGGTGCCGGCCAGCAGCGTTTCGCGCCCCTCAACAGCTGGCCCGACAATGCCAACCTCGACAAGGCGCGCCGCCTGCTCTGGCCTGTGAAGCAGAAGTACGGCCGGAAGATCTCCTGGGCTGACCTGATGATCCTGGCGGGCAACGTCGCCCTCGAGTCGATGGGCTTCAAGACCTTCGGCTTCGGCGGAGGGCGCGCGGATGTCTGGGAGCCCGACGAGTCCGTCAACTGGGGCCCCGAGGGCACGTGGCTGGCGGACGAGCGCTACAGCGGCGACCGTGAGCTCGCCGATCCGCTCGCCGCCGTCCAGATGGGCCTCATCTACGTGAACCCCGAGGGGCCGAACGGCAACCCGGACCCCATCGCCGCGGCGCGTGACATCCGCGAGACCTTCCGGCGCATGGGGATGAACGACGAAGAGACGGTGGCGCTCATCGCCGGCGGCCACACGTTCGGCAAGGCCCATGGCGCGGGCCCCGTGTCGCACGTGGGACCTGAGCCCGAGGCCGCGCCCATCGAGGCGCAGGGGCTCGGCTGGATCAGCGGCTTCGGCACCGGCAAGGGTGGTGACACTATCACCGGCGGTCCGGAAGTCACCTGGACCACAACGCCGACCAGGTGGAGCAACAACTTTTTCGAGAACCTGTTCGGCTACGAGTGGGAGCTGACCAAGAGCCCGGCCGGGGCCTATCAGTGGACGGCCAAGGGCGGCGCGGGCGCCGGCGCCATTCCGGACGCCCACGACCCCGCCAAGCGTCACGCGCCCACCATGCTGACCACCGACCTTTCGCTGCGCCTCGACCCGATTTACGAGAAGATCTCGAGGCGCTTCTATGAGCACCCGGATGCCTTCGCCGACGCCTTCGCCCGCGCGTGGTTCAAGCTCACCCACCGCGACATGGGCCCGCGCGCTCGCTACCTCGGCCCGGACGTGCCGTCCGAGGAGCTGATCTGGCAGGACCCCATTCCAGCGGTTAATCACCCGCTGATCGATGATGCGGACATCGCCGCGCTCAAGGCCACGGTGCTGGCCTCGGGGTTGACGATCTCCCAACTGGTGTCCACCGCCTGGGCGTCCGCCTCCACGTTCCGTGGCTCCGACAAGCGCGGCGGCGCCAACGGTGCGCGCATCCGCCTCGCCCCGCAGAAGGACTGGGCGGTCAACCAGCCCGAGCGACTCGCGCACGTGCTGAAGACGCTGGACGGGATCCGGCGCGCGTTCAACGGCGCGCAGTCCGACGGCAAGCAGGTGTCGCTGGCCGACCTGATCGTCCTGGGTGGCTGCGCCGCCGTCGAGGCAGCGGCGAAGCAGGCCGGGCACGCCGTGACGGTCCCCTTCACACCGGGGCGCATGGACGCCTCGCAGCAGCAGACCGACGTCGAGTCCTTCGCCGTGCTCGAACCCGTCGCCGACGGCTTTCGCAACTACGTCAAGGGCAACCCCGGCGTGCCGGCCGAACACCTGCTGGTTGACAAGGCACAGCTACTCACGCTAACCGCGCCGGAGATGACGGTCCTGGTCGGCGGCATGCGCGTGCTGAACACCAACGTCGGAGCGACCCGGCACGGCGTGTTCACCCGCCGGCCGGAAGTTTTGACCAACGACTTCTTCGTGAACCTGCTCGACATGGGCACGGAGTGGAAACCCGTCTCGGACGCCAAGGACGTGTTCGAAGGCCGCGACCGCAAGACCGGCGAACGCAAGTGGACCGGCACCCGGGTCGACCTCGTGTTCGGCTCGAACTCTCAGCTCCGGGCCCTGGCCGAAGTCTACGGAAGCGCGGACGCGCAGGAGAAGTTCGTCCACGACTTCGTGGCCGCCTGGAACAAGGTGATGAACCTGGATCGCTTCGAGCTCGCCTGACGAGCCCGCGAGTGCACCACGCACCCCGACGCCGTCCGGCTCGCTAGCGCGCCGCGTCGAGCCCCGCCCGCAGGCCGCGCAGCACCTCGGCCAACGGCCCGTCGGCCCAGAAGTGGATGTAGTAGATCGGCGGCTGCTCACCGACAAGATGGCTGTGCACCGCCGTCGCGGTGATGCCGTAAGCCGCCAGCGCATCTAGCATAGGCGCAACCTTCGAACCGAGCACCGCGAAGTCACCGGTTGCCACAGCGCGGCCCGGCCCGACCTGCTGAATGTTGATCGGGCTGCCGTAGCCGAGCGCGGGCGTGACGGGTCGACCGTGGATCGTCACCTGCCCGGGTACCAACACGGTCGATACCTGGGCGACCGCGCCTTGAGCGCGACCCCTGAGGCCGAGTGCGGCGAATACCTGCGCCGTATCGATGGTCACGGGCTGCGGAGGCGCCGCGGCCACGGGGCGCGGCGCTGCCGTCAGGGCGAGCACGCGGTCGAGCCGGCCAGCCAAGTCGAGCGCGTTGCCCTGAGCGTGGAAGTGAACGTAGGTGATCGGGGGCTGTTCCCCCACGAGATGATTGTGGATCGCGGTGACGGCGATCCGTTGCCGCGCGAGCTCGGCAAGCACCGGTTTGAGCTCGTTGGCCGTCAAAACGAGGTCGCCCATTACCGTTGCGTCGGCGGCCTCCCCGCTGAATCCGGCCCAGGCGCCGAGCGCGAGCGTGGGCGAGACGGTGACGTCGCCGACCCGCACGGTGAGGTCGCGGCGGGGCCACCCGTACCGGTAATAGTCGCCTGTGGCCGTCCCCGAGGTCCGGAGAATGCTCCCTACGGAATCCCAGGGCGCGTCGAGTGGGGCCTGTCCCGCGGCGCCGGCGGTTGGCGCTGCCAGCACAACGACGGTCAGGAAAAAGGCGTGCGCGTTCATAAGATCAGAAGCTCCTGGTCAGCGTGTGCTCACAATCGAACCTTGCCTCGTTGCCCACAGACCCATCTGGAAGTCCGGCGTGGCCGGCCTGATTCCTCCCGCGATTCCTCCCGCGATTCCGGCCCGGGCGTCGACCCAAACTGGCCATGCGAGCAGGGCCGTCGCCACCGCCGGATGGTAGATGCCGTTCAGGCTGCCTCCACGCGCCTCTCCTGAATCAACCACGGCGCCTCCTGCGTCTTGCCGGCGAGCGCGAGCACGCGGGCCAGCCCCGCCCTGGGCCGCGAGGTCCGGCCCGCAATGCCACGGCCCGTGCCGAACAGGCCAGAGATGACACGTGAGGAGTTCGAGCATGCGATCCGCGCCGCTGGTGCGGCCCCTGCGGCGGTCAGCCGCCTTTTCGAGCCACCGCGAACGCGCAGCGAGGCCGCTCGCCAAGCTCGCAGCGCTGGGACACCGGGAGGCCGGTGACCCGCTCCAGCAGGGCCTCCACCAGGCGACAGGCCTCGGGGTGATTCGCGGTCACGGCCGAGAGGGGGCAGCCGTATCCCTGGATGTGCCAGCCCTTCCCGGTCCGCCGCACCTCCACGTCCCCCCCCAGCTCCTGTAGCAGCCGGGCACCCGCCGCGACGCGCTCGGCCGCATCGCCCGCGACCACGGCGCCTTCGGCGAACCGCGCTCCCACGGCCCTGAGCAGATGGGCAGCGCGGCGCGAGCCCTGGTGCCGGACCAGCTCGGCGATCAGCCCGCCCAGCACCGGGGCGTAGGCCTTGGGGAAGAGTTCCTCGCCTTCCCGGGTCAGACCGTACCGCCGGGCGGGCTTGCCGCCCGTGTCACGTTGCGCCCCCACGTCCTCCACGATGCCGTCCCGTTCCAGCGCCGCGATGTGGCCCCGCACGCCGTTGTCCGTGAGCCCCAGTTCGGCGGCGAGCTCCGTGATGGTGCGCGGCGCGCGGCGCAGGAGGGACAGCAACCGGATCTGCGTGTCCCCGGTCAGTTTCTCGAGCCAGTTGGGCATGGCACAATGATAACCCCGCGACCCCGGTTATGGAAAGTAATTACAGTAAGTACTTGACATACTGCTGGAGCGGCGGTATCCTCCTGTTCGTCAGGACTTCCACCATCCCTTTCTTTCGGAGGCATTCGATGTTCCGCACCGGCACCATTCCCGCAGCGCTGATTCTCACGCTCACCCCGGCCGGGCTCTCGGCCCAGGCTCCGGCCCCGGATCTGTCCGATCCGGAGGTCGCTCACGTCGCAGTTACTGCCAACGCCATTGACATCGAGCTCGGCCGGCTGGCGCAGAGCCGGGCCCGCGCGGAGCCCGTGCGCCAGTTCGCTCAGACGATGGTCACCGACCATTCCGCCGTGAACCAGCAGGCCGCGGCCCTGGCGGCGCGGCTGGGTGTCACGCCGCAGGACAACGCCGTGAGCCGGTCGTTGCTCGAGGGAGCGGCCGAGGCGCGGAAGGCCATCGAGCAGGCGGCGGGCGACGGCTTCGACCGGGCGTATGTCGCTCGAGAGGTCGCCTACCACCAGGCTGTGCTCGATGCATTGGACGCAGTCCTGATTCCCACATCCTCCAACGCCGAGCTGAAGAAGCTCTTGAGCGATGTGCGGCCGGCCGTCGCAGCGCATCTCGAGCACGCGCGGCAGCTTCAGTCCACGCTGGCGTCGGCCAAGTGACGCCGGCGCTCGTACTGCTGCTCCTCGCGGGGACCGGGCTGTTTCCTGGCCCGGCCCCGCAGGCGCCGCGGCGTCACGTGGTCGAAATCCGGGGAATGGCGTTTCAGCCGGCGACGCTTGCGGTTGCCAGGGGCGATACGGTCGTGTGGATCAACCACGACATCGTGCCACACACGGCGACCGCCATGGACACCACTCGACTACAGACGGGAACTCTACTGCGAGGCCAGCAGGCCTCGTTTGTGGCGGATCGGCCGGGTGAGCTCGGCTACATCTGCCAGTTGCATCCGACAATGCGTGCCACGCTGGTAATTCGATGACGCTTCCGCCGGTAACTCCCCCTTACGGGAGAAGCCCCGGCCCTTGGAGGGGACATGCAGCAGTTCGACTATCTGGTGATTGGCGGCGGTCTCGCGGGCGCCGAGGCGCTGGCGGGCATTCGGGAAGTGGATCCTCACGGCCGCATTGGGTTGCTGAGTGCCGAACGGTATCGCCCCTATGATCGGCCACCACTCTCCAAGGCTCTCTGGAAGGAGGGGGCGGAGGAGAACGCCATCTGGCGATCGATCCCTGAGGACGTCGAAGTGCTGCTCGGGCGACGGGCCGTGACGCTCGACCTCATGCGACACGAGGTCCGGGACGACGGCGCCGCGACCTACCGGTTTGGTAAGCTCCTCCTGGCCACGGGCGGCACACCCCGGACTCTGACGCGAGCGTCGGATCGGGTGATCTACTTTCGAACGCTCGATGACTATCGCCGGTTGCGGGAAGCCACGAGGCAACCCCGGCGAGTGGTAGTCGTCGGCGGCGGCTTCATCGGTACCGAGCTGGCCGCCGCTCTCCAGTGGTCGGGCAACGAGGTCACGATGCTGGTGCCGGAGCAGGGGCTGGCCGCGCGACAGTTCGCCCCAGACCTGTCGGCGTGGCTGGTTGAGTTCTACCGGGTAAAAGGTGTGAACGTGCGGCTCAACCAGAGTGCCGCCGAGGTCACCAGCCGCGGCCGGTGCGTGACCATCCGCACCACCGGAGGGGACGAGTTGGTGGCCGACGTGGCGGTCGCCGGTCTCGGCATCGTCCCCAACGCCGGCATTGCCGGAGCGGCGGGCCTCGAGGTCGAGAACGGGATCGTGGTAGATGAGTGGCTTCGCACCGCCCACCCCGACGTTTACGCGGCCGGCGACGTGGCCTCCTTCCCCAGCCCGGCGCTTGGGCGCCGCATGCGGGTCGAGCATGAGGACAACGCCAGGACCCAGGGACGCGTGGCCGGGCGAAACATGGCCGGCCACCGTGCCCGGTATGACCACATGCCGTTCTTCTATTCTGACCTGTACGAGCTGGGCTACGAAGCCGTGGGCGAGCTCGACGCACGCCACCAGATCGTGGCCGACTGGAAACAACCGTTCCGCGAAGGCGTGCTCTATTACTTGAGCGAGGAGCGCGTGCGCGGCGTGTTGCTGTGGAATACCTGGGGGCAGGTGGACGCAGCGCGCACGCTCATTGCCGAGAGCGGCCCAGTTGCCCTCGAGGGGCTGAAGCGCCGGTTGCCGGAGGCAACATGACCGCGTCCAATGGATCTCTCGTGCCGTCGCGGACAGTGGATCGGCCGGTCGAGCCCCCTCCGGCAGTTCACGAGGCACGGGCCACGGGTGACACCCGCGCGTTCGGGAGCGGGACATCACGCGTCCCCCTTTCCGCGGAGGAACTCGGACGCTTCGAACGGTACGTGATGGAGATCTTCACTCGGCTCGGGCTGAACCCCAAGCGGCCCGGGACCGCTCCCACGCCGAAGCGGTGGCTGCGGGCAATGATCGACATGACCGCGGGCTACGATGGCGACCCAAACTTGGAAACCGTCTTCCCGGGCGAATGCCGCAGCTGTTCCAACGACGAGATGGAGCAGATCGTGGAGGGTCCTATCTCGTTCTTCGCGCTGTGCGAGCACCACGCGCTGCCGATACAGGGGCGCGCCTGGATCGGCTACGTGGCGGGTGAGCGGATCCTTGGCATCTCCAAGCTCACGCGCCTACTGCGGCTCTACGCCCGTCGCTTCACCACCCAGGAACGAATCACCCACGACGTGGCCGGCCACCTGATGGAGCGCATCCAGCCACAAGGCGTGGCGGTGTATGTGGAGGCGCACCATGCGTGCACACAGGCCCGCGGCGTGCGAGAGGTCCACTCGAAAACCCGCACCTACGCAGCGCGCGGCGTTTACAACGCCAATCCTCAACTCCGGGACGCGTTCATGATGCTGTGCGGGCTCGGCCACGCGGACCGCTGACGGCCGATTTCATGTCTGCGCTCGTCACGCTGTTCGATGGCTCCCCTTCACTCGCCAATCCCGCGCTATCGGGCCCCCTTCGAGAGCTGTACGGCGGCGACCTGTGGTTTCCGGAGGCGCAGGCCCGGCCCCACGTCGTGGCCAATTTCGTCTCGACGCTGGATGGTGTGGTGTCCTACGGAATCAGCGGCAAGTCCGGCGGAGGTCCCATCAGTGCCTTCAACCGGCAGGACGCGTTCGTCATGGGGCTGCTGCGGGCCTACGCCGACGCGGTGATGGTCGGCAGCGGGACGCTGCATGGGGATGCCGGGCACGTGCGTACGGCGCCGTTCATCTTTCCCGAGGCCGAGCCCCTGTACGTCGAGCTGCGTGCGGCTCTGGGCAAGCGGCGGTCCCACGCCCTCAACGTCATCGTGTCGGGGAGTGGGCGGGTCGATCTCCGCGAGCCCACGTTCCGCACTGCCGGGCTCGAGACCGTCATCGTGACGAGTGACGCCGGCCGCGCCCGTCTGGCTGCGGACCACGGAACCGCCCTTCGCACCACCTGCGTCCGGGTGGCAGACGATGAGAGCCCGCTCCCGGCGGCAGCGATCCTGAAGCTCTTGTACGCCGAGTTCGGCGTACGTCTGCTGCTCCACGAAGGCGGGCCGACGCTGCTCGGGCAATTTCTCGCTGACGGGCTGGTGGACGAGCTGTTCCTCACCGTGGCGCCGCGGCTGGCAGGACGATCAGCCGGGTCGCCCCGGCCTGGCATCGTAGAAGGTGTGGCATTTCCGCCCGAACGCGCACCGGAGTTCCGGCTGGCCAGCCTGAAGAGAGCCGGTGCGTATCTGTTTCATCGGTGGATCCGCTCGACGCCGGCCACCGCCACAGGGTCGCCGCAGTCCCACGCCGGTGCTGGTGGCCGCCCCTAGAGCGACCCGCAATGCGGAACGGAGGCGGCGCTTCTGTGGCCGCGCCACCCGGCGAGCGAGTTACCTGGAGGAGCGCCCGGCCAATCTGATCAGCGATTAGGTGATCCCTCGGCTCGTGCCGGAAGAACGCGCGGACAGTGCCAAACGGAGGCGCCACGGTCGGGTACGAGGCCGAGCTGTGCCGGATGGCCGACGCGTTGCGCGGCCCGATGGAGGCGGCGGAGTACAAGCACGTCGTCGTGGCGCGTGGGATGGGGAATCTCACGCTCCCAGATGCACCGCCTTGCCGGATTAGGCGGGATGAGCGCTTTCTCGTGGCCCACGGAGCTCGTCTCATCTCACTACAGCCGAAATAGCTTGCGCTGCTATATGCAAACAGATATGTCACATATGTGAATTGGATACGCATTCTGCGGGAACGCGCCGCGACGACCCAGGCGCTCCACGCGAGCGTCGCCGGCGAGTTGCCGCCGGAGGCCGCCCGATCCGCGGAGGTGAGCGTCCGCGCGATGAGCAGCGATGCGGACGGCCGGATGGCCCACCTGACTGACGGCTCCATCGGTGAAGCCTCCATGTTCCACGCCACGTTCGGCTACGACACGCAGGGAGTCGCCGAGACCACGGCGGTCCTGCCGCAAGGGTGGCGCGATCGACTGGTGCGCCGCGCCCTCCTCCGTGAGCGGCTGGCGCGGGTGGCAACGCTGGGCGCCTGCGTCCGCGCCGGGGTGGCCGAGAGGATTCCCCCCGGTGAATGACGTCGCGCAGCGCCTCTTCGCCGCGCTGGCCGACCGCTACCACGTCGAGCGCGAGCTGGGGGCAGGCGGGATGGCCACCGTCTACCTCGCCCACGACCTCAGGCACAACCGCAAGGTCGCCATCAAGGTGCTCCGGCCCGAGCTTGCCGCGGCGCTCGGCCCCGAGCGATTTCTGCGCGAAATCGAAACCACGGCGCATCTGCGGCATCCGCACATTCTGCCGCTGTATGACAGCGGGCGGGCCGGCGCGCCCGCCGAGTTCCTCTTCTACGTCATGCCGTTCGTCGAAGGCGAGTCGCTGCGTGACCGGCTCCGTCGTGAGACGCGGCTCCCGCTCGATGATGCGTTGCAAATCGCGCGCGAGGTGGCCGACGCTCTGAGCTACGCCCACAGCCGGGGCGTGATCCACCGCGACATCAAGCCGGAGAACATCCTGCTCGAAGGCGGCCACGCAGTGGTGGCAGACTTCGGCATCGCCCGCGCGGTGGATGAGGCGGCGGGCAGCCGGCTCACCCAGACCGGAGTCGCAATCGGGACGCCGGCGTACATGAGCCCCGAACAGGCGACCGGCGAGCCGGACGTTGATGCGAGGACCGACCTCTACGCTCTTGGGTGCGTCTTGTACGAGATGCTGGCCGGGGAACCTCCGTTCACCGGCCCCACTCCCCACGCAATCCTGGCCCGCCGGCTCACCGAGCCCCCCCGGCCGATCCGCCCGGTCCGCTCCACAGTGCCCGAGGCAGTCGAGCGGGCCCTGCTCCGGGCACTGGAGCGGGTCTCCGCCGATCGATTCCCCGATGTCGCGGCCTTCGCTGCGGCGCTCCGGGACACCGCGGCCCCGGGCGCGCCGCGGTGGGGAGGACGACGCTGGCAGGTCGCCGGTGCGGTCGGCGGGCTGGCTCTGCTCGCGACCGTTGCGCTGGTCGCAATGCTGGCGCCAGAGCGGCGAAACGGCACGGGAACCACCCGCGACTCGTTGGCTGCAGCGCTGTATCAACGCGGGGTGCGGAGCTATGCCAAGCGGACGTCCGCGGGTGCGAGTGACGCGATCGAGGCGTTCACCGCCGCAATCCGGCGCGACTCGACCTACGCCGACGCCTGGGCTGGACTGGCCAAGACCTACGTCCGCGCCTACGAACGACAGTTCGTCTTCCCGGGCGTCGCCGCGGACAGCGTTCTGCAACTCGCCGTGGCCGCGGTCGAACGGGCGCTGGCGCTCGACTCGCGCATCGCGGATGCATGGGTGGCGCAGGGACGCGTCAGCAAGCACGTCGATCCGACCGACGCCGCGCCAACTCTCCGGGCCATGCGGCGGGCGCTGGCCCTCGACTCGAGCAACGCCGACGCCTGGCATTTCCTGGCCATTTCATTGGCCGAGTCCGGCGATCTCGGTGCCGCGCTGTCGGCCTGGCGTCGGTCCGTCATGGCGGACCCATCATACACCCAGGGACTCGCGTTCCTCGCCCTGGGGCACTACTGGCATGGCCAGTACGACAGCGCGGCGGTCTGGACGGACAGCACCATTGCGGTGGACCCCAACTACCTGCTGGGACGGCACACTGCCGGCCTCGTCGCCGTGGAACGCGGCGACTGGATGCGCGGCCGGGCGGCGTTCGAGGCCGCACGGCGCCTCAGTACCGACGTGGAACTGATCAATGCGCTGGCTGGCAGCGCTCTGGCCGAGGCCCGCGCCGGCAACGTCTGGGAAGCACGCGGCATCATCCAGCGCGCCGAATCCCTCGCGGGGGCCTACTACCCGGTCCCGGCCCACACCGCGGTCTTCATCGCCCAGGCCTGGGCCGCCCTCGGCGACGGCGACCGCGCGCTCGCCTGGCTGCGCCGGTACACCCCCGCCGCCGACCTCCATTTCCAGCTGCACCTGCGCTGCGATCCACCGTTCGCGCCGCTGGAGCACGAGCCGCGCTTCCGGGCGCTCCTCGTTATGCCCAGGCCCGCGTCCCCAGGCAGATGCTAGGCGGCGGCCGCATGCCATTGAGCGGGATCTGGGCCAGGGTGGCATGGCGACCGTGTACCTGGCGCGCGACGTGCGGCACAACCGCAGGGTCGCCATCAAAGAGCTCCGGCCCGAGCTTGCCGCGGCGCTCGGCTCCGCCGCGCCGTGCCCTCGATCCGCAGGGGTCGAGTGAGGACGACGCCGAGGTCCAGCTCCGCCGTGCGGCCCGCGGCGAGGCCGACGAGCACCAGCCAGCCCTGGGAGGCGAGCCACTCGAACGTCCGGGGAAATAGGGTCCCGCCTGCGAGGTCCACGACGGCGTTCACCCCGGAGCCGCTCGTGGGCGCACGCACCGCCTGCCCCAGGGTCTACCTTGGCGGAGGCGGGTCGAGTACCGCTACGTTCGGGGAGCGTGGACGGCGAGAACAGCCGCAGAGGTGAAGGGCCCCGAGCCCCTCACCCCCACCCCTTACCCGTCACGCGTTTTAGGTTAGCCTCTCCTCACCAACTCTTGTCCAGCCCAGGATGCCAGCGGTTACGCCTGCGATCGGCCCGCCCTTGCTGGTTTCGCTCGACGACATCCGAGCCGCGGCACAGCGCACGTCCAGCCACGTGCATCGGACGCCCGTGCTCTGGAGCACGTCGCTCGGCGAGCGGCTCGGGTGCCGGCTGGCGTTCAAGGCGGAGTTGTTTCAGCGCACGGGGTCCTTCAAGGTTCGCGGCGTTCTGAATCGGCTCCTCACGTTGCCCGCCGAAGCGCTTGGGCGTGGGCTGATCACCCTGTCCGCGGGGAATCACGGCGCCGCCCTCGCCTGGGCCGCCCGCGCCAACCACACGCGCGCAACCGTCGTCATGCCGGCGACCGCAGTCCCGTCGAAGATCGAAGCCGTTCGGGCCTACGGCGGGGAGCCGGTCCTCACGTCCGGGAACTTGTTGGCGGAGTGTCAGCGACTGGAGCGCGAACGCGGCCTGACGCTCGTGCACCCGTTCGACGACCCCATGGTCATCGCCGGGCAGGGCACCGTCGGACTCGAACTGATGGAGCAAGTGCCGGATCCCGACCTGGTTGTGGTGCCGGTAGGCGGCGGTGGGCTGATCGCGGGCATCGCCGCGGCCGTCAAGCGCCTGCGTCCGGCCACCCGCGTCGTCGGTGTGGAGCCCTCAGCCGCCGATGTCATGAGCCGCAGTCTCGCTCTGGGACGCCCCACCCGTCTCGATGGCCAGCAGACGATCGCCGACGGACTGGCCGCGCCGTTTGCGGGGGAACTCACCTACGCTCATGTGCGAGCGTTGGCCGACTCGGTGGTTCGCGTCGAGGAGCAGGACATCATCGCCGCGTTGCGGCTCATCCTCCAGCGACTCAAGCTCGTGGTGGAGCCCGCGGGCGCAGCGGCGCTGGCGGCGCTCCTCGCCGGAGCCGTTGCGCTCGAGCGCGACACGAGCGTCGTGTGCGTCCTGAGCGGCGGCAACATGGACCCGGAAGTACTCAAGCGGACCCTTTAGGCGCGCGCCGCATCACCTGAAGCCAACGGCCCGGCGCGCGCGGCGCGCGCCGGGCCGCCTGACCACTCTCCTGCGGGAACGGATCAGCGAGCGCCGTTGCCGATTTCGACCTTTACCCGCCGCGGCTTTGCCTCAGGCGCCTTGGGCAGATGCACCGTCAGCACGCCATGCTCGAAGTTGGCACGCACCTGATCGCCATTCACCGTGCGCGGCAGCGTGAAGCTCCGCTCGAATCGTCCATACCGCCGCTCGATCAGGTGATAGCTTCCCCCCTCCTTTCCTTCCTGCAGTTCTTGCCGCTTCTCCCCGGAGATGGTGAGCATGCCGTTCTCCACGGTCACGCTGACGTCATCCGGCCGGATCCCGGGCAACTCCACATGCACCTGGATCTCGTCGTCCAACTCACGTACGTCCACGGGAGGCGCCCACAGCGCATTCGACGTCCCGGTGGAGCCCCAAACGCGGTCGAACAGCCGGTCCATCTCTCGGCGAGCGGTGGTCACCTCGTCCCACAGCGCGGGCAAGGTGTCGCCGCGCCACAGGGTCGGATAGATCATCGTCGCACCTCCTGCCAAAGAAAGCCGGTAAACAGTGTCATCGGGTCAACCGCGGGGCACCCTTCCCTCCCCCGTCGGTTCGCTGGACCAAAGGGCATCCGGCATGCCATCAAACGTGTGTCAAAAATGCGGACACTGGTATCGAATTGGCACACGGACGATGCACAGCCGGCAAGAGCACATCGGCAGTTATGCCCCGCCCCTAGCCTTGCTGCGGCGCGCCGGCCGGCTGCGCCGGCTGGCGCCTGATCCCCCGCTTACCTTGTCAACCGCTGATCGGATGTCCTCGAGTGCCTGCCTCATCCGGTCCAAATGGGTGCGGAACGACAGGACGCAAATCCGGATGACGAACCGCCCGTCCAGCATGGTGCCGGTCAAGAACACTCGCTGGCGGGCGTTGATCCGTTCGAGGAGCAGCCGGTTGAGCCGGTTGAGGTCCCGCTCACCAACACGAGCCCCCGATCGTGCTGGCGTGGCAGGCTCCAAGCGAAACGCCACAATGGAAAGCTGGGGTCGAGCCACGATGCGAACTCCCGGCACGCGCTCGAGTTCCGCGGCCGCCCATTCCGCCAGGTCGAGCTTCTCGTCCAGGGCCTTCTGGAACGCGTCAATGCCGTGGAGCTTGATCGGCAGCCACACTCGTAATCCCCTGGGGGGGCGGCTCAGCTCGGGCGAGATCTGGCAAAAGTCCACCAGGTCGCCGGCCTCTTGCATTGCCGGCAGGTAGTCCGCGGAGAGGGCATGCGCCCGGCGCAGGGTCTCGACGTCTCGTACCAGGAGGGCTCCGGTCCCGTACGGCAGGAACAGTCCCTTGTGCGGATCCAGCGTAATCGAGTCCGCTCGGTCAATGCCCCGCATCACGCGGCGGCCTCGTTCGGTTAGGAGGAAGAACCCTCCGTACGCGCCATCCACGTGAAGCCAACAGCGCTCGCGGCTCGCGATGTCGGCCAGGCCCACGAGATCATCCACGGCGCCCGTGTTCACGGTTCCCGCGTTGCCGACGATGAGAAACGGCAGCCGCCCTGCGCGTCGATCTTCCACGATGCGATCGCGCAACGCGTCCAGCCGGATCCGGAACGCGCCGTCCACGGGGATCTCTCGAACGCTACCCTCCGGGAACCCCGCGAGCGCGGCGGCCTTTTGCACCGAGTGATGAACCTGGTCGGAGCAATACAGCGTGCCGTCGAGGAATCGCTCTGGCAGCCGCGTCCGGCGCGCGGTGACCACGGCCGAGAAGTTCGCGAGCGATCCGCCGCTGGTGAGAAAGCCCGAAGCGCCCTTCGGAAAGCCGGCGATGTCACACAACCAGCGGATCACGTTCGCCTCGAGCTGGACCATGCCGGGGGCGGCGAGCCACACGCCGACGTACCGATTCACCGCATCGCCGATCAGATCCGCCACAGCCGTTTGCAGCAGCCCGCCACCGGGGATGTACGCCAGATACCCGGGCCCGGCCGTGTTGTACGAGACCGGCACCGCGCGATCGAACAACAGATCGAGAATGCGCTCGAACGGCATGCCCTCGCGCGGAGCCGGTTCGACAAGCGAGCGCGCGAGCTCCACCGCGCCGGAAAGGTCATGTGCGGGCTGCTGCGGCAGCGTCTTCACGTACCGTGCGATCCGCTTCACCGCCAGGTCCACCATCCTCTTCAGGTCGGCGCCATCCAGCTCGAGCTCGTGAGAGCGGCGTCTCTTGGGTCGTTGAGTCATGGACGGATTCTAACGGCCGCCCCGATCCGACGCAGGCGTTTCCGGACCCCGCGGTTTCGGGATATCTTGGCACGTGTCGAGACCCAGTCGAGGGACTTTCCCATGAAACACCGGCCGTTCCTGAACGTCGCCGTGCTGGCAGTCGCCACGACCACTCTCGCCGCTCAGTCGGCGCCGCCCACCAGTTCGGTCGAGCGCCCATTCGGCACGCTGCGAGAGCAGGCCGCGCTGCGGCAACAGTGGCTCAAGGACCGACTCGAGACGGTGCTGGCGCGGCTGATGCGCGAGCACGGGGTCCAGATGTGGATCGTGGCAATGCGGGAGTACAACGAAGATCCCGTCTTCCGCGGCCTGGTCTCGCCGACGACGTACTACGCGCGGCGCCGCACCATTTACGTGTTCCACGATCGCGGACCGGAACGTGGCGTGGAGCGCCTCGCCCTGGGCGGAACGTCACAGGGCGGGCTGTATGAGGCGCTGCGGGAGACCGAACGCGCGCCTGACGGACGGCCGCGCGAGTTGTGGGGTCGCGCGCAATGGGACGTGTTGGCGCGCATCGTGCGCGAGCGCAATCCCCGCAATATCGCGGTAGATATTTCTCATACCCACGCCTTCTCGGACGGCTTGTCGGCCGGCGAGTGGGAACAGATGCAGGAAGCGCTGGGGCCCGAGCTGGGGCGGCGCGTCGTCCGCGCCGAGCGGCTTCCGCTCGATTACCTGGCGATCCGCGTGCCCGGCATGAGCGCCACGTACCGGCGAATGCAAGAAGTGGTTCATGAGATCATCGCCACGGCGTTCTCGAACAAGGTGATCACACCCGGAACGACCACGACCGAAGATGTCGTGTGGTGGATGCTCCAGCGTGTGAACGATCTCGGCCTGGGTACGTGGTTCCAAACGTCGGTTAGCGTGCAGCGGCGCGGCGTCAACATGGCCGACTCGACGGCGCCGGTCATTCAGCGCGGTGACGTGCTGCACTGCGATTTCGGGATCACGGCGCTGGGCCTCAACACGGACACGCAGCACATGGGGTACGTGCTTCGCGAAGGCGAATCGGACGCCCCGCCAGGCTTGAAGCAAGCTCTAGCGAAAAGCAACCGCCTCCAGGATATCCTCCTGGCGGAGATGCGCCCCGGCCGAACCGGCAACGAAGTGCTCGCGGCCGCCCTGGCACAAATGCGGCGAGAGGGCATCAATGGTTCGATCTACACGCATCCCATTGGCGACCACGGGCACGGCGCCGGGGCGATCATCGGCTTGTGGGATCGCCAGGAGGGCGTGCCCGGCCGCGGCGACGTGCCGCTCCTGGCCAACATGTGGCACTCGATCGAGCTTCAGGCCACGACGCCTGTGCCGGAGTGGGACAACCAGCCCGTTCGAATGGCGCAGGAAGAAGAAGCCGAGATGACGGCCGACGGCACGATGCGGTGGGTGCTGAAACGGCAATCCGAGTTGCATCTGGTACGCTGACCGCGCGAGGAAGCGCTATGACTTTGCTTCGAACTCCTGCACGGCTGTGGCTCGTGCCCGCCCTGCTGCTCGTGGCGGCCGGCTGCGGGCGCCGCCAGCCCCGCGCGCTCGTCCCCACCATCGTCGGGACCTCCCCCAGAGACACGGTCGTGGTCATGGGGGAACCGCGGGTCATCGAAACGCTTCCCGTGGTGGAGGCTGGTCGTTTTGACACCGGGAAGATGTGGACCTTCGAGAACCCGCCGCTCGACTACTTCGCCGAGGCGTACGGCTTCCGGCCGTCCGACGAGTGGCTCACGCGCGTCCGCCTCGCCGCTCTCCGGCTGCCGAACTGCACCGCATCGTTCGTCTCGCCCGACGGGCTCGTGCTCACCAATCATCATTGCGGGCGCGAATCGGCCACGGCCGTGAGCCGCGAGGGCGAGGACCTCATCACCAACGGATTTTTCGCGGCCACACGGCAAGAGGAACGCCGCGTGCCGGAGCTGTACGTGGACCAGCTCGTCGAGATCCACGACGTCACCTCGCAGGTCCAGGCCGCCCTCGACCCCGCCCGGTCGGAAGAACAGCAGATCGAGGCCCGGGACTCCACGGTCGAGCACATCCAGCAGCGGATGAGCCAGTCGCGCGGGCTCACGTGCCAGGTGACCTCGCTGTACTTCGGCGGCAAGTACTCCAGCTATTGCTACCGGCGGTACGACGACGTCCGCCTCGTGTTCATTCCGGAGCTGGCGATTGGATACTTCGGCGGCGACCCGGACAACTTCACCTACCCGCGCTACGTGCTGGACGTGTCCTTCTTCCGCGTGTACGGCCCGGACGGCGAGCCTCTTCGCACGGACACGTTCCTGAACTGGTCCGAGTCCGGCCCCAGGGCCGGCGAGCCCGTGTTCGTCGTGGGGAACCCCGGGTCCACCAGCAGACTCAACACGGTCGCGCAGCTGGAATACCGGCGGGACGTGCAGGAGCCCTTCACGGTCCGTCTGCTGGAGAGCAGAGTGAAGATCCTGCGCGAGTACATGGCGGAACGGCCCGAGAAGCGGGCCGCGCTGATCAACGACTATTTCTCGCTCACCAACGCGCTGAAGGCCTACCGCGGCCAGTTGGCGGGGCTGCGGGATCCCGTGCTCATGGCGCGCAAGGCCGCATTCGAGCGCCGGTTCCGTGAGGCGGTGGCGCGGGACACGGCGCTCCAGCGGCGGTACGGGCGGCTGTGGGACGAGATCGC
>DATMAW010000112.1:0-14011 GCA_035559715.1 Gemmatimonadales bacterium
TCCCCACGTGATGATGCAGCATGACGAACGCCGTTCCTCCCCCGCGCGGCCCCTGGCGCTGATGCAGGATTCCCGCCGCACCGATCGCCCCCTTGAGCGCGTCGCTCTCGAACCAGTCATCGAGCAGCTCGGCTACCGACATGGGCATGGTGCGCAACAGGTCCTCGAGTCCCTGACGGCCGAGCCGCCGCGCCCGCACGGCGAGGCGCGCCAGGTGGAGCAGGCCGCCGGGATCGCGCGCCATGAGATCTGGCGGCGGCGACGTATAGAGGGACTCGAGCAGGCGGGCGAGTCGGTTCATGCGGCCACAGAACTCGGGCCAGCGTGCGGCATCGCGCGGGCTCACGCGCCGGATCGCCTCGACGGATCGCGCCATGTCCTGCCACAGCTCCAGGCGGCCGCCGGCCGGGAGCGGCACGGCAATCCAGGGATCGGCCTGCTGAATCGCCAGGCCGTGCCGCTCGAGCCTCAAGTCCCGGACGATCCTGGTTGGAACCCAGCCAACGTCGGGCGCCCGATCGCCCTCCACCGCGCGTTCCAGCACGAGCGGCCGGTGACCCGCGCGCGCCAGGTAGTGCGCGGCCACGAGGCCGTGCACGCCGGCGCCGATCACGATCGCGCGGTCGTTCACGCGCCGTCCTTGATGGCGGCCAGCGCGGCGAGCCGGCCGGACCCGCCCATGATGCCGCCGCCGGGATGCGTACCCGAGCCGCACTGATACAGTCCGCGTATCGGCGTCCGATAGCGCGACCACTGCGGGGCGGGACGCAGGAAGAACAACTGCTGCAGCGACAGCTCGCCGTGAAAGATGTTGCCCTCGGCCAGCCCGGCGACGCGCTCGATGTCCGCCGGCGTAATGACCTGCCGGTGCAGGATGGCGGACTTGAGGTTCGGCGCGACCTCGGCCAGCGTATTGATCACCGCGTCGCCGAAGGCTTCGCGCTTCGCATCGGTCCAGCCGCCATTCAGGTTGTAGGGCGCGTATTGCACGAAGATGGACATGACGTGCTTCCCGGGCGGCGCCATGTCGGGATCGATCATGGAAGGGATCACGATATCCATGTACGGCCGGCGCGAGAACTCGCCGTACTTGGCGTCGTCGTACGCGCGCTCGAGGTAGCTGACGCTGGGACTCATGGAGAACGCGCCGCGCAGGTGGGGTCCCACGTCCGGCAGGCAGGTGAACCGGGGCAGCTCGCCCAGCGCCAGGTTCACCTTGCCGGACGACCCGCGGAACTTGAAGCGGCGGATCGCGGCCACGAAGTCCGGCGGCAGGTGTTGCTCCCCGACGAAGTCCATGAACGTGCGCCGTGGATCCGCGCCGGACATGACGATCCGGGCGCGAATCTCGTCGCCGCCGGCCAGCACCACGCCGGTGGCCCGACCGTGCTCGATCAGGATCCGATCCACCGCCGCGCTCGTCCTGATCTCCGCTCCGGCCGCCCGCGCCGCGCTCGCAATCGCCTCGCTCACCGAGCCGGTGCCGCCCTTGGCAAAGCCCCAGGCGCGGAACACGCCGTCAATCTCGCCCATGTAGTGATGCAGCAGGACGTACGCCGTGCCGGGCGAGCGCGGGCCGAGGAACGTGCCGATGATGCCGCTCGCGGATTTCGTCGCCTTCAGCGGCTCGGTCTCGAACCATTCGTCCAGATAGTCCGCCGAACTCATGGTCATGAGCTTGTAGAGCGCGTGGAAGTGCGCGCTGCCGATGCTCCTGAAGTGGCGGCCGAGCTTGAGCAGGCCGTGCAGGTCGCGCGGGCTCAACGAAGCGGGATCCGGCGGCACCATGCTGAGGATGGGCTTCACCGCGCGCGCCATGAAGTGCATGAGCCGGCCGAATTCCTCGTACGCCTCCACGTCTCGCGCCGAGTGGCGGAACAGCTCGCGGCGGTGCTGGTCCGGATCGCCCCACTGCGCGAAGTAGTCGCCGTTGGGCAGCGGCGTCACGGTGCTCTCCAGCGGGAGCACGTGGAGGCCGTGACGCGGCAGGTCGAGGTCGCGAATGATCTCCGGCCGCAGCAGGCTCACCACGTAGGAGTACACCGAATAGGTGAAGCCCGGGAACACCTGCTCGCTCACCGCGGCGCCGCCCACGCGCTCGCGTCGTTCCAGCACGAGCACCCGGCGACCGGCCCTGGCCAGATACGCCGCGGCCACGAGACCGTTGTGGCCGCCGCCCACGACGATCGCGTCGTAGGCGCTACGCACGCTTGCGCTCCGGATCGAAGAACGGCTTCTTGACCACGCGAGCGGCCGCCCGGCGCCGCACGTGCTCCACGGTCACCTCCATCTCGACGGCTGTCCCCGGCTTCGCCCAGCGCGAGCGCAGGTGCGCCAGCGCGATGTACTTCTTGAGCAGCGGCGACCAACATCCGCTCGTGGCGTAGCCGATCTGCGCGCCGTCGTCCGCGTAGACGGGCACGCTCGTCCGCCAGGCCGTCGCGGGCAGTCGCGGCGCCAGGCCTTCGTTGGCATACAGCCGCTCGAGCGAGTCCCAGTCCACCTCGATGCCCGCGAACTCCCAGGCGGGTCCCCGCTCCGCCTCTCGCGCGAGCGCGTCCCGGCCCACGAAGCGTTCCTTGTCCAGCGCCACGGTCCACCCGAGCGCCAGCTCGAACGGCGACGACGTCTGGCCCTCGCGCATCGCTTTCCGGGCGGAGACATAGTCCACGTCGAGCAGCATGAGTCCCGCTTCAATGCGGGCCACGTCCAGCGCGAGGATCCCCGCGGGCGTAATCCCGTAACCCGTCCCCACCTCGATCAGGGCGTCCCACACCGCCAGCGCGTGGCGGGCGTCGAGCCAGATCTCGTAGCCCAGGTCACCGGTGTAGCCGGTGCGCGAGATCGTGACGGGAGTCCCGCGGAGCGTCGCGGCGGCAATCTGGAAGTACTTGAGCGGGGGGAGCCCGGCGTCACACGCCTCTCGCAGAATGTCCCGCGACCGGGGGCCCTGGAGCGCGAGCGCCGCCGTGGACTCGGACACATCGCGGATCTCGACCTCGAGGCCGGTGGCGTTGGCTTCCAGCCAGGCCAGGTTCGGGTCCGCCGCGGTGAGGCGAAACACGCGATCGTCGAGCCGCGCCACGGTGCCGTCGTCCAGCACCTTCCCCGCCGCGTCGCACCAGGGCGTGTACAGCACCTGCCCCACCGCAGCGCGGCCCACGTGACGCGTGACGGTGCGATCCAACAACGGCGCGGCGTCGCGCCCGCGAATTTCGTACTTGTAGAGCGGCGAGATGTCGATCAGCGCCGCGGAGCCGCGAATGGCGTGGTATTCGCGGTCATGCTGCAACTCGTACGAACTGGCCACGATGTAGCCGGCCCACCGTCGCCAGGCATGACTCACGCAGAGCGGGGCCGTGCGCTCGTGGAACGCCGTCGTCTTCAGCATGCGGCGGCAAGACTATGCAACCGGCGCTTGTGGGGGAAGGTCGGACGGGCGACCTTTCGCGCCGCTTCCCGTTGACAATCCCGGCCACCACCGTTCCCCGAGAGGACAGGAA
This sequence comes from Gemmatimonadales bacterium, assembly GCA_035559715.1. GTDB lineage: Bacteria > Gemmatimonadota > Gemmatimonadetes > Gemmatimonadales > GWC2-71-9 > JACQHC01. The sequence goes on from DATMAW010000112.1 coordinate 3,504, forward strand.
TGCCCCAGCAGTTCGACATGAGCCTGGTTCAGCGCGGCGCGCGCCTGCGCCGCACGCCGTTCTTCGCGGCAACGCAACGCTACGGCGCCCGGGCCTACACCGTGTACAACCACATGCTCTTCCCCATCTGCTTCGCGGACCTCGAAGAGGAGTACTGGCACCTGATCAATCACGTGACGCTGTGGGACGTAGCCGTGGAGCGACAGGTGGAGATCACGGGCCCGGATGCCTTCCGCTTCACCAACATGCTCACGCCGCGCGACCTCTCCAAGTGCGCCGTGGGTCAGGGGAAGTACGTCGTCATCACCGCGGACGACGGCGGCATCATCAACGATCCCGTCCTGCTGCGGCTGGGCGAGAACCACTTCTGGCTCGCGCTGGCAGACAGCGACGTGCTCCTGTGGGCGCGCGGCGTGGCGTTGAACAGTGGGCTCAAGGTGCAGATCACCGAGCCCGACGTCTCACCCGTGCAGATCCAGGGGCCCAAGGCGAAGGCCGTGGTGCACGCGTTGTTCGGTGATGCCGTCCTCAAGCTGGGGTATTACTGGTTCCTCGACACCAAGCTGGACGGGATTCCCGTCATCGTCACCCGCACCGGCTGGACGGGCGAGGTCGGCTACGAGATCTATCTCCGTGACGGGAGCCGAGGCGACGAGCTGTGGGAGCGCATCATGGCGGCGGGCAGGCCGCACGACATCCGCCCCACGGGGCCCTCGGACATCCGGCGAATCGAGGCGGGGATTCTCAATTGGGGCGCCGACATGACGCTGGAAAACAATCCGTACGAGGTGGGGCTCGAGCGCCTGGTGGACGAAGGCAAGAAGGACAACTACGTGGGGCGTGACGCGCTGCGACGCATCAAGGCACAGGGTGTCACGCGCAAGCTGGTGGGCGTCGAGCTGGACGGCCCGCGCATCGAGTTCAACGCCACGAAGTGGCCGGTCGCCGCGGCCGGCCGGCCGGTGGGCATGATCACCTCGGCCATCTACTCGCCGCGGCTCAAGAAGAACATCGGGTACGCCATGGTCCCAACGGCCCATACGGCGCCCGGTACGAAGCTGTCGGTGTCGATCCCGGAGGTGGGGGAGCGGAGCGCCACCGTGGTGGCAATGCCGTTCGTGGACCCCAAGAAGGAGATCCCGAAGGCCTGATCACCTCGGTGTCGCACTCGGCCTTCGGCCTGCCTCTAAAGGGACAAACCTTTCTGGCGGAGGTCGTGGTCAGGGTCATGGAGACGTGCGGTTCCGGGACTCAGCGCAGCAGCCCCTCCGTCGCGAACAACGCGTCGAGGTTGATCTCGCCCAGCAACTGGCCACCGATGACCCACGGAAGCCGGCGCCGGTGCTCCGTTGCCCTCGGCGGGTCAACCGCAAAGTCCCACACCGTCACAGAACCAACGTCCAGGTCCACGATCCAGTACGTGGGGACGCCCGCGGCGCGGTACTCGTCCCGTTTCTCCCGGAGGTCTCGAGCGGCTGTGGCCGGGGAGAGGATCTCGACCACGAGATCCGGCACGACCGTCAGGTCTTTGCCCTCTCGAGGAAGGGGAAGCTTGTCCCGCCCGATGAACACGAAGTCCGGGACCCGGGCCAGCGTGGCGCTCACGCGATACAGGATTTGCGACAATGTCAGACCATGCCCGGCGTCATCTCCCAGCCGGAGAAGTTCGCGTCCCAGGCGTCCGGCGACGAGTTGATGCAGCCTGCCGGCGGCCGGGGTCACGACCAGCTCCCCGTCCACCCACTCGTACCATACGGTCTCCTCGCCCTCGAAGTCGAGGAACTCTTCGTAGCTGAGCTTGCGCGTGGTTTCCACTGCCACAAATGTATCTCCCACATCTCAACGAGCCGCAACCTTGGTGTTGGGAATCAACGGGCCTTCAACGCGCGGTGGAACCGCGTCAAGCGGGCGAACCGGCCCCTCCCCACGTACCTCTCGCACTACCGGCGGCAACCATTCTCCGGTTCCATCCATCCAAACTCCGGGACTTCGCCAACCGGAGGACAAACATGAACCGACCCATCGCGTATCTCGCGCCAATGGCAGCGATCGGCGTTGCGACACTCGCCAACGCCCAGGAACGATTCGAACTCACCGGCACACGCGTCGCGATCTATAACCTGGTGGGCGAGGTGACGGTCGAACAGGGCCGCGGCCCCGCCGTGATGGTGGAACTGACCCGCGGCGGAGCGGACGGCCGCGCGCTCACGGTGGAACGCGGATCCATCGGCGGTCGCGAGACACTGCGTGTGATCTATCCCAGCGACGACATCCGGTACACCACGCGGTGGGGACGCCACAGCACCGAACTTCGAGTGCGGGAAGACGGGACCTTCGGTGACTCCGACTCCGATCGCCGATCAGGGTGGCGAGACGGACGCCGGGTCCGCATCGGCGACGACGGTGAGTTCGACGGCCGGGCCGATCTCAAGATCCTCGTGCCCCAGGGGCAAGCGGCGGAGGTCTATCTCGCCGCGGGCAAGCTCGACGCCACCGGCGTGCGGGGCACGCTCCGGCTCGATGCCGCCTCAGCCGACGTGTCGGCGAGCGGCACGGTCGGAGCACTGTTCGTGGACGTGGGGTCCGGCAACGTGGACGTACGGAACGTCGAAGGGGACGTGAATCTGGACACCGGCTCGGGTAGCGTGAACGTAAATGGCGTGCGGGGTGACGTGGTCACCGTGGACACGGGATCCGGCAACGTGGCGCTCGCGACGGTGAACGCGGGGACGTTGACCATCGACACGGGATCCGGCGACGTGGACGTGACCGGCGCCACGGCCCGGAGCGTCCGGCTCGACACGGGGAGCGGCGCCGTCAGCTGCGAGCTGCTGACGAATCCCGACCTGCTCGACGTGGATACCGGATCCGGCAGCGTCACCCTCACACTGCCGGCCGCCTACGGCGCCGTCGTGGACATCGAATCGGGCTCCGGCGGGATTGACCTGGACTTCCCGCTCCAGACTCGGCGAATGGACCGCAACCACATCACGGGCACCATCGGTGACGGCCGTGGCACGCTGCACGTGGACACCGGCTCGGGACGAGTACGCGTGCTCCGTAGCCAAAGAGCACAGAGTGGTTGAGGCGGGCGGCCGCCGTCAGCCCCCGCCCTGACGAACCACGACGGGCTGCACCCAGGCCCGCTCGACCTCGCCCGCCCTGACCGGATGGGCCACCGGACGGGTGGAGCGGATGCGCGCCCGCACGTACAGCTCGTCCCCACGGAACTGGTAGGCCGGCTCCAGCCCCTCCACCGTGGACAGGACGGCGCCGATGTCGAGTTTGTAGCGCCGCGTGACCGGCAGCCCCTCGACCTCCGCGACGTCTTCGGCGCGCGCGTCGAACCCGGCCCGGGTGCCCACGAACTCCGTGACGTAGTCCACCCCTGAGTCCCCGGCAATCACCAGGCGCAGGCGCTCGGACGACACCCGGATATCCTCGAGCACCACGCCGGTGGACGCGTAGAACGCGCCTGCCTCCAGCGCCGCGATGACGGCATCCGCGCTCAGCTCCCGGGCGCGGACCATCACCCAACCGCGCGCAGGATTGGCCTCGGTCGAGTCCATCCGCTCGTAATTGTGCGCGTCGTCCACCGCCAACCCGTACACCACGCCCAGGCCGCGCGTGAGCCGATGCGCCAGCACGATGTCCCACAACCGATCGGTGGACGGATGGAGCGAGTCGCCGTCATTGTGCACGAGCGGATGCCCGTTGTACACCTCGAAGAAGCGCTCGCCCTCGAGGCCCATCAGGTCCTCGGCCGTCACCGCCCAGCCGAAGTTGGGGTGATTCACGTGCGGGAACATGGGCTGGCCGGTCGCCTGCCGCTGGGCCAACACCGCGGCGATGTTCCGTTGTAGCACGTCGGCCACGCTCACGCCCCCCTGGGGCGGGATGAAGTCCCGCACGTTGGTGGCGTTCACATGGAGCGGGCGCGAGTCGAACCGGTCCGTGATCTCCTCGGCTCGAACCACCAGGAACCGTCCCGGCTCGCCGAGTCGGGCCGCGTACTCGGCGAAGCGCTTGAGCCGGACCTGAAGCTGCCCGGAGCTGTCCCGCTGCTCGACCCACGGCTCGCCGAACGCCCGCAGGTACTCCGCCAGGGAGCGTTCCCCGTTGGGGATGGCGCTCACCGTAACCCAGCGCTCCGTGTCGGCCAGCTCGTTGTGGTCGGAGATCGCGACGAAGTCATAGCCGCGCTCGCGATACCCTTGCAGGATCACCTCCGGGAACTGGTCACCGTCGCTCCAGTAGGAGTGGGTGTGCAGGTTCCCTTTGTACCAGCGCGGGGCCGGGCCACAGCCCGCGAGCACGGCGGCCAGAACACCTGATCCGACAGCGGCGGACCATCCACGCCCCGGGATTGAAAGGCCCCTCATGCGCGTCTCGTCATGTTCGATCTCTCGCTCGAGCGACCGGCGGCGGTTCTCGGGTTTCGTCAAGGGAGTCGTTCACCGGGTGAACCAAGATACGGTGGCGGCGAAGGCGCCGGGACCTGGCGCTGCCTCCCGTAGAAGCGAATACTCCGTACCCCTGTCCTCCACTGAGCCAGGCGTGACCGACTCCGTCATCAGCATCACGGGCCTCACGCGCCGCTTCGGGGCCACGACGGCCCTGGATGCCGTGAGCCTTTCCCTGCCTCGCGGTGCCGTGTACGGCTTCGTGGGCGCAAACGGGGCGGGCAAGACGACGCTCATCAAACACATCCTGGGTCTGTATCGGGCACAAAGCGGGTCGGTGCGCGTGTTCGGGCTCGATCCAGTCGAAGATCCCGTCGGGGTGCTGTCGCGCATCGGCTATCTCTCCGAGGAGAACGACCTGCCCGACTGGATGCGGCTGGACGAACTCGTGCGCTACCAGCGCGCGTTCTACCCGTCGTGGGACGACGGTTATGCGAACGCGTTGCGGCGGACATTCGACCTCGACCCCGCGGCGAAGATCCGGAGTCTCTCGCGCGGGCAACGGGCGCGCGCGGGACTGCTCATCGCGCTGGCTCATCGACCGGAGCTGCTGGTGCTGGATGAGCCGTCGTCCGGCCTCGACCCCGTCGTCCGGCGCGACATCCTGGACGCCATCATCCGCACGATCGCCCACGAAGGCCGCACGGCGCTGTTCTCGTCCCATCTGCTCGACGAAGTGGAACGCGTCGCTGACCACGTGACGATGATCCACCGCGGCAAGATCGTCTTGAGCGGGCCCCTGGAGACGCTGAAGCTGGAGCACGGCGGCGCGTCGCTCGATGAGATCTTCGTGACCCACGTCGGGCGGCCAGCCGCGCCGGCCCGCGACGCGTAGCTCGTGCGCTCGCCGGCTGCCGCCATCGCCTGGGAATTCCGTCACCGGCATCGCTGGGGATTTGTCGCGGTCGCCGGCTACTTGGTGGCACTCGCAGCCTACCGCCTTCTGATCCTCGACCCGGGAACGCCCGTCAGCGTGGATGACGCCGAGCAGTTGGCGCTGACGGTGATTGCCCCGGCGTCCCTCGCGTGCCTGTACTTCCTGGTGGTCTTCAGCTTCGGCTTGTCCGGCGACATGGCGGCACGTCACTCGTTGTATCCGTCCCGCATGCTCGCGCTGCCGGTCACGACTTCCGCGCTGGCGGGATGGCCGATGCTGTACGGCTCGGCGACCATGGCCGGCCTGTGGCTCGCAACGCGGGCGCTCGGCGTATGGCCGCCGCATGTGGATCTGCCGTGGGTCTGGCCCACGTTGCTCATGGCGGTGCTGCTCGGCTGGACGCTGGCCCTGACGTGGATGCCCTACGGCCTGCCAGGCCTGCGGGTGATCGTCACCGTGGCGTGGCTGGTTGTGGTGGACACCATCGTCCTGCTGGCACTCCACTTCGAGGCCTCTGAGGCCGTTATGATCGCCATCCTGGCCCCCCAGGTCCCGTTGGCCTACCTCGCGGCCCGAGCTGCCGTTCGATGGGCTCGCCGCGGCGAGGTGCCAGACTGGCGCGGAACGCTCGCTCGCCTCCGAGGCTTCATTGACTTCGTGCCGCGTCGCCAGGACGGTTTCCCGTCATCCATTCGCGCCCACATGTGGTTCGAGTGGCGGTTGTACGGGAGGTCGTTGCCGGCCGCCGTGGCGTTGTTGCTGCCGTTCGAGCTGGCCCTGCTGTTCCTCGCCGATGCCGCCACGCCGGCGTTCGCCGTCTACGTCCTGCTCGGCGTGTTGATCACCCCACCCGTAATGGCGGCGTTTGCCGCGCCCAGGCTCCGCGCGTACGGCATGTCACAGTTCGTCGCGACGCGCCCGATGTCGAGAACGGCACTGATCGCCGCCAAGCTGAGAATGGCAGTGTGGAGCACGGGGGCCGCGTGGCTCCTGGTGATGGTCGCGATCCCCGTCGCGCTCACGGTGTCGGACACGTGGCCCTTGGTGATCGAGCGAGCGCGCCGGTTGAGCGATGTGATCGGGGCGCCTCGAGCGATTGTGCTCGGGCTCCTGGTGTGGGCGATGCTGGTGGCAGCGACGTGGAAACAGCTCGTGCAGAACCTGTACATCAGCTTGAGCGGCCGAGAGTGGCTGATCAAGGCGAGCGTGTTCGCGACGGTGATGATCATCGTCTTCATCGAGCCCGTCGCTCACTGGATCCACGGGAACGGTGACGTGCAGGCCGCGTTGTGGAACGCCTTGCCCTGGATTCCCGCGGTGCCGGTCGGCGTGAAGCTGTCGCTCGGGGCCTGGCTCGCCACGCGGCTCCATCACGGTCGGGTGCTGGCGGATCGCGTGCTGGTCACGGCGGCTGCTTGCTGGCTCGCGGCCGTACTCGCGGTCTACGGCGTGCTCGTGTGGCTCCTCGCCACACCCCACATCCCACGCCACTTCCTCATGCTCCTCGCGATCCTGGCGGTTCCGCTGGCGCGCCTGTCCGCGGCGCCGCTGTCCCTCCAGTGGAACCGGCACCGATGAGCGCCGCCCGACCCGGAGTGCTCGCCACGGTGTTCGCGCTGCTTGGCGCGCCCGTCGCCATCGTGGTCGGAGAGGCGGTGACGTTCTATTCCAGCAACCGGAGCAACGGCTCGATTCTTTCGTTGGGTCTGAAACGGGAGTACCTGCTCTACGTGCCGCCGAGTTACGACCGCACGAAGCCCACGCCACTCGTCATCAGCATGCATGGGGCAGGCCTGTGGGGGGCGGCGCAGCGGGACATCAGCCGGTGGAACGAGGTGGCCGCGCGCCACGGATTCATCGTCGTGTACCCATCGGGGGTCAAACGCGGTCCCAGAGCGTGGGACGCGGGCCAGGGGCCGGACCGCGAGCGAGACGTCCGGTTCATTGCGGAGCTGATCGACACCCTGACGGCGAGCTACAACATCGACCCGATGCGGATCTACGCCAACGGACTCTCCAACGGCGGGGGCATGGCGTTCGTGCTCTCGTGCACACTGTCCGATCGCATCGCCGCGATCGGGGTGGTGGCGCCGGCGCTGTTTCTCCCCTGGAGCCGATGCGCGGATCAGCGGCCGGTGCCGATGATTGGATTCCACGGCACGGAGGACTCGGCGACTCCGTACCGGGGCGGGTCGTCGTGGGTTGCACCCGCCAGGCCGTTTCCCGACATCCCGACCTGGGTCGGAGGCTGGGCCCGCCGCAATGGCTGCGCGCGCGAGCCGATCGATTCCGTGGTCGCGGCGGACGTGACGCGTCGCGTGTATGCGAACTGCGCCGATCACTCGGCCGTGGTTTTCTACACGGTCCACGAAGGAGGTCACACCTGGCCGGGCGGCGGGCCGATGCCGGAGTGGTTCGTGGGGCCCACGAGCACGAGCATCGACGCCACGAGCCTGATGTGGGCGTTCTTTCGTGAGCATCCGCTGCGACAGGCCGCGGCGACGGGGCGGCGGCCGCGAGGCTTGACGCCGCTCCGCCGGGCGCCATCATCATAGCCGGCCGGCGGCACGCCCCGACGGTACTCCGCCTGCGTACCCTCCCCAACCGATCAACCAGTCGGAGGACTCCATGCGTCGAATTCTCATCGCGACATTTGCCATCCTTCTGGCAACCTCGAGCGCGTATGCCCAGGCCGTCCGCGTCACCGGTCGAGTCACCGACCCGGACGGGCGCGCGCTGGGCGGCGTCCGTGTCGAGGAGCGCGGTACCCTGAATCGCACGACCACCAGGGCCGACGGCACGTATGAGCTGCGCACCAGCACCCGGGACGCCGTGCTCGTCTTCAGTCAGGTGGGATTCCGCCGGCTGGAGCGCCCGGCGGCCGGAGCCGCCACGCTCGACGTCACCATGGAGTTCGCCGCGTTCACGCTGGAGGGTGTGGAGGTCGTGGGCACGCGGCGGGCCAACCGCTCGATCACGGAGACCCCGGTCGCGATTGACGTGATTGACATTCCCGAGGCCTCGCGCACGCTGGGCCAGCTCGACATCAATCAGGTGCTGCACTTCGCCGCGCCCTCGTTCAACGCCAATCGCCAGTCGGGCGCGGACGGCAGCGATCACATTGATCCCGCCTCGCTCCGCGGGCTGGGACCGGACCAGACGCTCGTGTTGGTGAACGGCAAGCGGCGCCACCAGTCGTCCTTGATCAACATCTTCGGCTCGCGCGGCCGCGGCAACACGGGAACCGATCTCAATGCCATCCCGCTCGGGGCGATCGAGCGAATCGAGATCCTGCGGGACGGCGCGAGCGCGCAGTACGGCTCGGACGCCATCGCGGGCGTGATGAACATCGTGCTCAAGTCGTCGGTGAACGAGTTCACGGGCAGCGTGTCCGGCGGGTTCCACAACGCCGCGCCGCCGGCGGAGTTCGACGTCCTCCGCCCCAACAGCGTTGACGGCGAAGAGGTTCAGGTGAGCGGCAACTACGGTGTGCCGCTGGGCCAGCGCGGGGGATTCATCAACATGACCGGCGAGTACCTCCAGAAGGAGCGCACCAATCGCCCGGCGGATCCCGGCGTGTTCTCCATCTACCGTCGCCAGTTCGGCGACGCGGCGCTGCAGAATTTCTCCACGTTCGTGAACTCCCGGGTACCCGTGGCCGAGGACGTGGCGGCATATGCGTTCGGCGGGTACAACTTCCGTCACACGGACGCGTACGCCTGGAGCCGCGACGCCACGTCGAACCGCAACGTCCCGGCGATCTACCCCAACGGCTTCGACCCGCGCATCCTGTCCGACATCACCGACAAGTCCCTCGCGGCGGGTGTCCGGGCGAAGCTGTCCGGCTGGGACGTGGACGTGAGCAACGCGTACGGATCCAATCGCTTTCATTTCTTCGTGGACGGGACCCTCAACGCCTCGCTGCTCGAGAAATCCCCCACGCGGTTCGACGCCGGCGGCTTCGAGTTCTCGCAGAACACGACCGGCATCACCTTCAGCCGTCTGTTCGAGGAGGCGATGCAGGGCGTGAGCGTCGCCGTGGGCGCCGAGCACCGCATTGATCACTACGAGATCTTCGCGGGGGAGGAGGCCTCCTGGCGCAACTACGGCATCGTGGACTCGGTGACGGCCGGCGGCATCGTGGTCCCGGTGGACCGGCTGGGCCGGCCCGCGGGCTCGCAGGGCTTCCCCGGCTTCCAGCCCGCCAACGAGGTGGACGAGTCTCGCACCAATCTGGCCGCCTTTGTGGACGTCGAGGCGGATTTCACCGATCAGTTCACCATGGGCGGGGCGCTGCGATTCGAGGACTACAGCGACTTCGGCACCACGCTGACGGGAAAGGTCGCGGCGCGGCTGGCGCCAACCCCGGCATTCGCCCTGCGTGGCTCGGCGAGCACGGGCTTCCGCGCGCCCTCGCTGGCGCAGGTGTATTACAACACCACCTTCACGGATTTCGTGGGCGGCGTGCCCGTGGACAAACTCATCGCGCGCAACAACAGCCCCATCACGCGCGCGCTCGGGATCCCGGCGCTCACGGAAGAGACGGCCACGAACGCCAGCCTGGGCTTCACGCTGCAGGTGGGCGATTTCACGGCCACGGTGGACGGCTACTTCGTGGACGTGAACGATCGCATCGTGCTCACGGGCGCGTTCGAAGACACCGATCCCGACATCGGGGCCGATCTCCAGGCCGTGGGCGTGGGCGCGGGTCAGTTCTTCACCAACGCCATCAGCACCGAGACCAAGGGCGTGGACATTGTGCTGGGATACCAGGGCAACATCGGTTTCAACCGCGTCGGGGTCTCGCTCGCCGCGAACTTCAACGACATGGAGCTGGGCGAGATCAACACCAGTCCCAAGCTCGTTGGGAAGGAAGACATCTACTTCGGGCGGCGGGAGCAATACTTCCTCCTCGCGTCGGCGCCCGACACCAAGATCGGCCTGACCACGACCTACGGCACGGGCAACGTGGACGCGCTGGTGCGACTGGTGCGGTTCGGTGAGGTCACGCTGATTGACTGGATTGACACCGAGGACGTGTACGAAGCCCGGTTTACGACGGACGCGTCCGTCACTTATCGCGTCTCACGCAACGTGAGCTTCACGCTGGGCGGCAACAACGTGTTCAACCGCTACCCGACTCAGCAGGACACGGAGACGGAAACCGG
>DATMAW010000113.1:0-7239 GCA_035559715.1 Gemmatimonadales bacterium
CGCGCATCACGCAGCGCTGGTCCGCGCAGTGCACCAGCCCGAACCTGTGCCCCAGTTCGTGCACCGCCTCCTTCGAGCGACGAACCGCCCAGGAATCTGCCGCCTCCGTTGCGGGACTTGCCTCAGCGGCTCGGCAGGCGGGCGGGGGCCGGAGCTGCTCCGAGCGATTCCGGCGAGTGGCACTCCACACACCGGACCGGCTCATAGTGCGCCGTGCGATCCGTGTGGCACACGGTGCAGACCTCGCGGGTCCATTGCTTCACGCCACTGACCTTCGCGCCGTGGCACTCGGTGCACGCCGTGTGCGCGAACGATCGCTCGTGCTTCGCTTTGGTCCCCTCACGGTGGCAGGACACGCAGCTCGCGTCGGGCTGATGGTGCATCTCGTGACACGTGGCGCACGTTGTGGCGTCCACGCGCATCGCCGGCGGCGTATGGCACAGAGCGCAGTCGAGGCCGGCCTCGCGATGCGTGGCGTGGGGGAACTCTCCCACGGAGAATGGGACCGGCGTTCCCGGCGCGCCACCCGCTCCTTCGTGGCACTGCGCGCAGTTGAGCGGTGCGATCTGTCGGTGGTGGCAGCTGACGCAGTCATTCGCCGTGACCGTCGTGCGCCCGTGATCGTCGAGGGGCGTGTGGCACCGGGCGCACGTCAGCCCGGCCCGCAGGAGATGCGGTTCGTGATCGAACGTGCGGCCGGCGAATGGCACCTCCCGCTGCTCGATCCCCAGGTGACACGAGAAGCATACGTTGCCGCTCACCGGAGGACCGAGATCCACCGGCGGCACCGCCGCAGCTTGCCCCACGGACCGCGCGGCCTGTCGCGCCAAGTCAACCGCGCTGCGGAGCAGTTGATCCGCAAACGCCACATTGTGGGCGCCCCTGCCATCCCGCACCAGGCGCACGTTGTCGTCCGCCAGCCCGAGCAGGCTGTCGGCCCGGGCCCGCGACCGGAGGGGCGCGGCCCGCACGGCGGCGCGGGCCGCCTCGATCACCGGCGTCACGCGGCGGACGCGGCGGTCCATTTCCGCAATCCAGGCCGGCAGGATGTTGGCGTAGCGGATGCCATGACACGACATGCAGGTCGCCTCACCCGCCACTCGCACCTGCTCGTGCGCCTTCACCTCCTTCAGCAGGCCGTGGCAGCTCTCACACGACACGTTCGCGAGAAACATCGCGTTGGGTTGATTCGGCGCGGCGTGCCCACCGACTCCCGCATACAGGCGTCGCTGCGCCTCGTGCGCGCCTCGGTGGCACGCGGAGCAATCCAGCTCGAAGGTGGAGGCAAGCGAGACCACGCGGTGCTCGATCGGGGTGTGGCACTGCGTGCACTCCACGTTGCGCTCGGCGATGTGGACGCGATGAACGAGTTCGGTGTTCGTGAACTGGGCCAGCCGCTCCGGTTCGTTGTGACAGTTGAAGCAGCGGCTCTCTTCCGCAACGCCGGAGCCCGACGTGACCTCCCGATGGCACGAGACGCAGGAGACCATGTCCCGCACGTACTGCTGGTGATCCACCGTCACGCCAGCCGGCGAGATCACCTGCGACACGTTCGGGTGACACCCCAGACATCCGGCCACGGGATCGCCCGCGGGCCGGCCCTTGAAGTGACACAGGAAGCACGTGGCCTCGGTCACCGCCACGTGCGCCCCCTGGACGATCTGCGAGTGGCAACTGGTGCAGCGCAGCTGCTTGCCCCGCCGCAGATCGCCGAGGTGGTGTGCGTGATCGAACCGCAGGCCCTTGTACGCGATCGCCCCTTCGAGCTTCCGGTCCGTGTGGCATCCCGACCGCAGGCAGGCGGCATCTTCGATCTCCGCCCACGGCTTCACGTCGTACCTTCCCGTGACGTACTTCACCACCTGATTAGCGGCCTGGAGCTTGCCCATCGCCTCCGCGCGAATGCCGGGCGCGTAATGACACTCGATGCACGCCACGTCCGCGTGCGACGAGCCCGCCCACGACTCGTAGTACGGCCGCATGATGTGGCACGTCTTGCAGAACCCCGGCTGGGCGCTGTACTCGACGAACGCCACGCCGCTCACGGCGGCCAGGATGATGAGGAGAATCGCGAGCTGGATCGCCAGGCGGAGGTGGGGGGCGAAGCGCTCGCGCAGCGCCGTCAGCCGCGCCACGCGTCACTCCCCATGACGGCGCAGGTCCGCCAGTTTGAACCCCGCGACCGTGACCGCCGCGAGGGCGAGGAACCACACGGGAATGAGGAACAGTCTGTGCTCCCAGCGGCGTTCCCGCCTCGTCTCCGCGGCGGCCCGGATGTCGCGCGCAATCGAGGCGGTGCGGCGCGTGAGATCGTTGAGGCGCTCAAGATCGAGGCTGTGTTGCACCAGGCCCAGCTGCTCGTAGTACGTCTGCGCCGTGCGGTAGCGGAAGCGCGTGTCGGTCACCGGCTCCCCCGCCCGCACCAGTTCTTCCAGCGCCGCCGCCGCCGCGCGTAGCTCGTCCCGCACGCGAACGATCTCCTGTTGCACCTGCTGGGCCCGCTGGGCAGCCGGGCTCCCCTCCGCGTGGCACCGGACGCACAGGCCGCTCAACTGCTCCGGTGGTACGCGCTCGGTGCCATGGTTGCTGTGACAGGCGATGCAGCCTGGCAGTCGCCCCAAGCGTGCCGGCGCGGCGTGTGGCCCGGCCTCAAAGGCGCGGTCCACCAGTTCGTGGCAACGCCCGCAAACGTTGGCGATCTCCACCACACGCGGCGGCAGCGCCGCGTGCGACCCGTGGCAACCGATGCAGGTGGGCGCGGCAAAGTTCCGCTCCCGAAACAGCGCGACCCCGTGCGCGCTGGACGTGAACTCTGCCAGCTGACCGGTGGGAATGCCGTAGCCGGCCATGCGCCGCGCATCTTCGTGGCACCGCCCGCACGTGGCCGGAATGTTGGCGGGATAAACACTCGACCGCGCGTCAACCGGCGGCAGGATGGTGTGGGCGTCGTGGCAATCGGTGCACGTGGGGGCTGCCGTATCACCCCGCTCGAGCAAGAGCTGCCCGTGGCGGCTGGTACGGAGTTCAGCCAGCTGCCCGGCAGGCAATCCGTACTGCCGCATGCGGTTGGGATCGGCGTGGCAGCTCGCGCAGATGGCCACCGTGCGCATTTTGCCGGGATGGCCCACGAATCGTGGCGTGTGCGCCGAGCGCGTTTCAAACGCCGTCGGTGTCCCGCCGTGGCAGTCATGACACCGGATCCCGCGCTCGGCGTGCACCCCGGTCACGAACGCGCGGCGCTTGTCCGCGTGGCAGACGATGCACCCGTAGCTCGTGTCCACTTGGGCGACGCGCACCTGCGCCCAGGCTGCTCTGGGAGACGCGGAGGTGGCCACGACGAGGCCAAGGGCCAGACGCGCCAGCACCCCGATGGCCCGATCCATCACAGGCCTCCGCGCGGCCGGCCGGCGGCGTCAGGCCCCGGCACCGCGGGTCGCTCGGGCGTCGGGCCCACGTCCGGCAACCGCAGGCCGGGCTCGGAACCGGGCAGTGTCTCCCGCTCCAGCACTTCGGCCGCGGGCCGGAGATCAGGCGACGGTGTGCGCACCGCGCGACCGGCGATCCACGCTCCCACGAACCCGAGCAGAAACACCAGGCCGAGGGCGACCGCCCGCGGTCGCAGCCGGAGCGCCCGGGCCGGGTCACGATCGAACAGCGGGAGCAACGCCAATCCCGCACCGATCAGGGCGAACGCCAAAAACCCCCATGGGGTGAGATAACGCACGAGGCCGAGCGACACCTCCACAGGCACCCAGGTGCTCACCAGCGACTCGGGCAATTCGTACGGGTTGGCGGGATCTCCAACCGGTCTGGGAAACAGCGCGGCGGCGGAAATCACCACGGCCAGCACGAGCACCGCAACGACAAACGACCGCAGCAGATGGTGCGGAAAGAACGGCACGCCCGGACGGCCCGAAGCGGGCGGAGCGATCGGCGGCGCGATGCCGTGCTTTCGCAGCAACGCGAAATGCAGCGCCAGGAGCCAGAACGTGAGCCAGGGGAGCACGATCACGTGCAGCGCGAAGTGCCGGCTGAGCGTGGCGCCGGAGACGATCACGTCACCGGTCAGCGCCCGCGAGAGGAGCGGCCCGACTAGCGGGGCCACCGCGACGGCGTGCAGTAGCTCGGTCACGGTCCAGTACGCCCACTGATCCCACGGGAGCAGGTAGCCGGTAGCACCGAACGCGAGCAGGAGGAACAGGAGCGTGACGCCCACCAACCAGTTGGTTTCCCTGGGCGGCTTGTAGACGCCTTCCACGAACACCCGCGCCATGTGAGCGAGCGCGGCAATGACGATCATGCTGGCCGCCCAAACGTGCAGGTCGCGGATCAGCCAGCCAAACCTCACACCCGTCACGATGCGCTGGATACTGGGGTACGCCTCCTGGGTGGAGGGCCGGTAATAGACGGCCAGCAGGACGCCCGTCACGACGAGCACCATGAACAACAGATAGACGATCCCGCCCAGCGCGTGGCGCCACGTCACGTGGGCCGGCAGCCGGTAGCGCAGCGCCTTGCGAAACGCTTCGTTGATGGGGAGACGGTGGTCGATGGGGCCATACAGAAGGCCGAGAAACCGCAGCACGCTCAGCAGGCTCGCATCGGTGCTGGCCGCGAGGTCGGCGCGCATGCGGCGCCCCCAGTCGAGCACGCGGCGCATCAGTTCGGCTCCTCCTCACCCACATACACCACGTCTCCTCGGAGGAACGCCCCGTAGCGATGGAGCGGTCGCGTGGTGAGTCCGCGAATCACGTTGCCGTGGAGGTCGTAGATCACGTCGCGGCAGGGAGACGTCACACGGAGGGCGTCGGCGTCCCACGCGAGCAGGCAACCGTCAATCGGTGACGTGCCCTGCAGGGCCGCATACGAACTGTCGGACGTCCGGATCACGAGAATGATCCGCTCGCCCCAACTGGCCACGCGGCTCGACCCCACGGGGAAGTCCGCCACGCGGGCCACTCGCGCGCCGCGCTGCAGGTCCGGCACCTCGAGGCGCTCTCCCGGAAGGGTGTACAACAGCGCCACGAGCGCCAACCCGGTGAGACTTACCAGGGCAACACCGGCCAGCAGGAGGTCGGTGAACCCCGCGTGCTGACCCACGGGCGCGGGCGCGCCGGCACCGGTCACCATTCGTTGGCTGTCGCTTCGCGCCCCGCCGGGCCTGTCCGTCATGGCCGCCCGGCGGGGCGCCTGGGGTTAGGAACGAAGGTATCAGCAGCCGCGGGTGCTCCACCACCCCGCAACCGCTGGCTCGATGTTACTGGATCTCGCGTACCCCCTTGGGTCGCGTGAGTTGCGGCGTCATGTCAAACGGCGGCGCCGAAACTCCGTACGTCGTCTTGATCGCCTCGATGGACGACAACAGCAGCGCCTCCAGCAAGAATGGGTTGTGCACGCCTTCGCCGCTCGATTTGTGGGCCGTGTTCACGCTATCGCCGGCCGTGCAGTTGGTCGCGCTGCAGCTGTACTGCCCGGAGATTCGGAAACTCCCCCAGAACGGCCGTTCATGAGTGTAGGCCAGCTGAGCGTTCCAGATGGCGCCTTCGGCGGGCGTGAACGTGCGATCGTACAGGTTCATCACTCGGCGGTTGTTCGCGGCGTTCGCATTGGCCAGCACCTTCGGCAGCAACCCGCCGTCCGTGGTCTCCATGATCGAATCGCCGTCGTCGGCCCACAGCTGATCGGTGAGCTGGTTCATGCGTGCCCGCACGACCTGGAACGCGGTGCGCGCCGCGCTGGCGCTCCCGTGGCAACCGGAGACCGCGCAGCCACTGAAGTTGCGCTGGGTGTCAGCACAGGGACCCGGCACCGGGACTCCCCGAGCATCCACGCACGGGATGGCTTCGAAGGTGTGACCAACGCTTGTGAGCACGAAGTTCCCCGTCGCCGCATCGGTCACGTCAAACCGGTACACGTGACAGGCGGCGCACAGGCGCTTGTTCGCTTCGTTACCATGCGACCCGACGACGTTCGAGGTGTCGTAGGTGAAGTTCGGCGGGATCCAGCCAACGGCCTCGTCAATCACCAACAGTCCCTGCGCCGCATGCGGGCCTCGTCGCGTGGCCGAGCCGGGCGTCGGCGCGCCCTGACGGGAGTGGCACTGTACGCAGAGCTGGTTGGTGCTCGCTTCCCCAAGGGGGGCACGGAGCTGGCTCGGGTTCGTGGCGTCGTGCGGATCGTGACACACGGCACACACGATCGGCTGATACGACGCCGCTCCGGTGGCGCTCTTCTCCAAGAAGTTGGCCGTCTCACCGAAGTTGAGCAGCATGGCCGCCCGGCCTTCGTGGCACGTGTTGCACGGCGACCGACCGCCCTCGACGGCGTATGCGTGACCGCCGTACCCGTGCTTGGACTCCGCCCACTGCTCCACGAACGGATGGTGTTCGCCGGCGTGGCACTCGCCGCAACCATTCGTGAGGCCGGTGTCAACCGAGATGGAGGCGAGCGGTCGAACGACTGAGCCCGCCAACACGCTCTGCACGTGCTGGTAGCCCGGTCCGTGGCAGCTCTCGCACTGGACGTCGTGGTAGGCCGAGTCCTTCACAGCGTTGTACCCGGCCGCCACGGCCACGGCATTCCCCAACTCCGACACGGTATGGCAGCCGTAACAGAATTCCTGGGCCGAACCGGATTCTTCCAGGTCGGCCAGCGCCTTGGCATGCGCCGTTTGCTCCCAGCCCGCCTGCTTCTCCCCGTGGCAGTTGCCGCAAGTCGTGACGCCGTCAGCAACGTTGAAATACCCGAGGAACCCGTTGAGCGAGTCCGGCGGAGGATTGAACAGTTCGCGATCGCGGAAGACGATCTTCTCGTCGATACAACCGGCGAAGGTGAAGACAAGGCCGGCGGCGAAGATCCCGATTCGGACGGGGAGTCGGTTAGACACGGAGCCCCCTAGGCTGGCGTTTGACTCGTATGGAACATGTCCGGCAGTGGCGTCCTTCCGCGCGAAAGAGATCATTAAGAAATCTTGAGACAACTCTCGGGGGCGCAAGGCGCGCGTTGGCCCTCGACCGGCCCGGGGGTGCCCGGTCACCGCAGGTTCGCGGTTCCCATCCGTTGCGGTGGCCTCGGAACACGTGCAGCTTCAAGTGGTTCCCGATCTCTCCCTGTCCCCCAAGGAGGCGCGCATGCAGCGTCGCGCATTCATGAAGGCGGGCGTCGCGGGCGCCCTGGGCGTCGGACTGGCTCCGCTCGACGGTCAGGCCACGCCGATCTCGTCGCTGTTCAGCCCCCGCC
>DATMAW010000114.1:0-9513 GCA_035559715.1 Gemmatimonadales bacterium
GTGTCCCCGTTGTGGCGCGAGCCGCGAATCATCGGACTACTTCTGTCCGAAGTGCGGCCTTCCATCCGCTGAGGCTCCAATCCTTCGCAGCCGTGAACTGGAGGCGCCAGTCTCTGCCGACGTCGGGGCGCTGGAGGGACGTGAGAACACGCGCGGCTCATTCGGACCGTTGCCGCTCCCATGGTCAGCACCCCGGAGTTGGCCGCGGGTCGAATGCGAACCCGCGCCTACCCGTAGGTCGCGAGGATCTTGGCGATCGTGGCTAGCTTCGCCGTCGCCGCGGGATCGGCGTCGGGTCCGGAGCCGCAATTGCGCTGGATGGTCCGGGCCACGAGCTGCGAAAACGCCTTGCTCAGCGCCTGCCGAGCTGCCGCGAGCTGCTGCGCCACCCGCTCGCAGCTTTCCTCGCGCTCGATCATCTCCCGGATCCCGCGGATCTGCCCCTCGATGCGGGCCAGGCGCAGCACCAATTCCTGTTTGTCTTCCGCCGCAACCAGCTTCAGCTCTGGCATGGCGCCTTCCCCCCTGGTTGGCCGTGAGTTAGACCCGGATCACCTGATGGCCCAGGGACACGAGCTCCGCGAGCTTCACCACTCCGCGGGGCACGATCTGGTCCGGCCCGGGGTCCAGCTGATCCCGGGGAATCCCCGTGTGTTGGAGGGCGGTGTTGCAGACGATCAACCGCACCCCGGTTCCCTGTGCCTCCCGCGCAAGCTCCGCCGCCTGCGCCGGTCGCGCCCCGAGCTTCCCCACCAGCGCCTGGGCGCCCCGTCCCTAGGCGAGCCAGACGACATCGTCAAGATAGCCCGACTGCTTGGCGATCGCCGTGTGCCGGAGCGAGCTGCTCATCGTCTGGATGTCCTCCTCCAGCCTGGTGTTGGCTGATCGCATACACACTAGCGGGGCCGGCCGGTCTGGGACGCCCCGGCCTCTCGCTCCGCGCCACGGCGCTCGATCCGGACTAGACCCCAGAGCGCCGCACTGAGCAGGAGTGCCGCCCCCAGCGCGACCGCGAGCGGCGGCAGGCCCAGTACGCCCGGGATGGTGAGCTTCCCCAGGTCGCCGCGCTCCACGAAGAGCGGCTTGAGGGCGGGGTAGGCGAAGATGAACGCCAGGGCACCCAGGAGCCCACCCGCCACGGCGGCGGCTCCCTCCCCAACCCGCGCCCCGAGCCCGACGACCGCCGTGCCCGGGCAGTAACCGCCAAACGCCATCCCCACGCCGAATAGCGCCCCGCCCACGAGTTGCGCCCATAGCAGCACGGGCTTCACCTTGAAGTGGGCCGCCGCCGGCGCGAACGCACCCAGCAGGTACGCGCCGACCATCCCCACCACAATGGCGGTGACCATCACCTTGAGCATCGTGAAGTCCCTAAGCCACAGCCCGCGCTGCACCGTACCGCAGCGGCTGAACCCTGCTCGCTGGAGCGCGAAGCCGAAACCAAGCCCGGTGAGTAGTCCTAGCAGAAGCCTCATGCCCGCCTCCCCACAGGGTGATCAGGCAGACCTGTCGGCTCGCGGTACCACACCCGCGCGAGCAGCGCGCCGGTTCCGAACGCCACAGCGCCGAAGAGCAGTCCGCTGAGCGCGAGCTGAGAGATCCCGCTGAGCATATGCCCGGTGGTGCAGCCGCCGGCCAGCCGGGCGCCAAAGATGAAGAGAAAGCCGCCCACCGCCGCCCGGGCGTACCCCTTGAACCGGCTTCCCTCGAAGCCTGGTACACAGACAGGCTCGACGGCTGCGCCGGTGCGCCGGCGGCGGACCAGCAAGGCGGAGAGCCATGCCCCGAGGAAGAGCCCCACAACCAACATGACTTCCCAGCCGATCGTCGCTCCGATCTCCCGCAGGTAGGGTTGGCCCTGCGCGAAGCCGGGGAAGAGCCGATCGAGCACGAAGCCGACGACCTGGGGATACGCCGTTGAGACGCCGAGCGGCCCCACGGTCGCAATGGCGAAGATCTGCACCAAACCGATAGCCGCACCCCAGATGAGCCAGCCCGGCAGCGTGACCAAACCGGCCCGCTCCCCCATCCCATCCGCTCGCTCCACCGTCAATTCTCCTGCTGGCATACTGCGCATTGCGTTCCTCCCCGGATCATCCGTGGCTTAGAGGTGGACGAACTGCCCTAGGAGGAGTGTCATGGTAAGGCCGACAGCGCCCACCAACAGCGCGCCTACCAGTCCCACGGCAAAGGGCTTCATGCCCACGCCCCTGAACACCGAGAAGCTGGTGCCCAGTCCGACGGCAGCCATCGCCGTGCCCAGCAGGTAGCGCGAGCCCCACGTCTCCCCCACTCCGTTGGTCAGCACCCTCCAAGCGCCCTCGTCCCAGAGGCCGAAGGCCGCGCCCTGGCTGAGCGTCGCGTCACCCACGGAACGGACCACCGACATGGCCACAAAGCCCAACACGAACAGCGGGAACAGCTTCGCCACGCTCACCCGGGTGCCTTCCCCCGCGCTCCCGGTCTGTTTCCGCAGGTAGAGGAAGGAGAGCAGCGGCACCACGGCAGCCAGGAACAGGTTCCGGGTCAGCTTGGTCACCGTGGCCGCCTTGAGCGCCACCTCGTCGTGGAAGACCTCCTTGTAGGTCAGTGCCGCGCCCACCACCTGCGAGGTCTCGTGGACCGCGGTGCCCAGGAAGAGCCCGACCTGCTCCGAACTGGGCAGCAGCAGGTGCGCGACATACGGGTAGATGAACATCCCCAGCAAGCCGAAGAGCGTGACGTTGGCGACAGCGTAGGCCACCTCTTTTTCGTCCGCCCCAATGGCCGGCGCCGTGGAGACGATCGCTGTGACCCCGCAGATGCCGGTCCCCGCGGCGATCAACGTCCCGAGGCGGGATGGCTGCTTGAGGAACCGGTTGAACCATCCCACGAAGACGAGCCCCGTGACGATCGCCGTGAGCACGATGGGCACGCCCCAGACGCCGAGCTTCAGGACGTCCATGGCGCTCAGCTTGATGCCCACCAAGATGATCCCTAGCCGGAGCAGTTTGGTGACTGCGAACTGGATACCGGGCTTGAAGCGCTGGGAGAGTGGCAGCGCATTGCGCACCAGAATCCCGATCAGAATCGCCACCAGCACGCCCGAGATGGGGCTGGCCCTACCGGCGGGATCGATCCCCTGCGCCGCGAGGAGCGCGCGGCCGGCGAAGTCCGCCAGTGGCAGCGCCGCCAGCATGATGCCTATCGCAAGAGCCGCCCCTGGCATCAGCCCCAGGAGTTCCGCCGGTCGCCCGACGCCGAGCGCACCGCGGAGCAGCCGGGTCGTCAGTGGTTCCGTTGTCGTCCTCGTCTGCATTCTCGTCTCCTAAACGAAAAGGGTGGCTCGGGACCTCAGCGCGTCGCCAAGGAATGCCGCCACGCCCCCCAGCTCGATCCCCTCCACCAGTTCCTCGTCCCGGACGCCCATCACGTCCCGGGACATCTCGCACGCGACCACGCGGACCCCGAGGTCGCGAGCCATCGCGATGAGGTCCTCGAGGGACGAGACGCCTTTGCCTTTCATCATGGAGCGCAGCATGGCCGCGCCCGCGCCAAAGAAGTTCAACTGCGAGAGCCCCATCTGGGGCGTGCCGCCCGGCGCCATGAGGGTCAACAACCGCTCGGTGAGCTTCTTGCCGCGGTACACCTTCTTGCGCCGCAGGGCGTTGAGCCCCCAGAACGTGAAAAAGAGGGAGACCTGCTGGCCGAGCGCGGCGGCCCCGGTCGCGATCACAAACGCTGCCAGCACCCGGTCAAGGTCGCCCGAGAAGACGACCAGCGACACGCGGTCCTCGGGCAAGCGCTCTTCTGCCAGCGCCAGCCGGTCCTCCAGCGCCGCGAGCCGAGCCTCCAGCTTCTCGGGTGAGGCGTTCATCACGGTTCCCATCGTCGTACCTGCCATGGTCGGGGTTCAGGCCTGCTTGCGGACCAGGTGCGCGTAGATCTGCGTGCCGTTCTCCGACTCCGTCGTCTGGGCCAACAGCGCCACGTTCTTGGCTGTCTGCGCCCAGCCTTGGAAGTCCTTCACCGAGCCCCGGTCCGTAGAAAGCACTTTGAGCACCTGCCCGGGCGCCAGCGCGGCGAGCGCCTGCCGCGCCTTGACGATGGGCAGGGGGCAAGCCAGTCCGCGGGCGTCGAGCACGCTCGCCACGCTGATGCCGTCGGTCGTATTCATCTCGCTCACCTCTGCGTCCTCCTTGTCGATTGCGCTACGGTTAATGCGCCTGCGCCAGCGCGCAGACGTTCTTGCCCAGCTCCAGCTCGCTCGAGCGCTCCTCGTCCGGCACGGTCAGACCGACGTTCACCCGCTTGATGTCCACGTACTGCGGCGGGAACACCGGTAGGCTGGCGAGGATGTAGCGCACGAACTCGGTTTCGCTCCCGGCTGCAACCCTCAGGCCCTCGTTGCGACGCCGCAAATCGCCCAGCGTGGCGGCGAACAGGCCGTCCGCGCCGGCTTCGCTCAGCCGGCTGAAGTGACCCGGGAGGACGCGCGTGCTGTCCGGCAGACCGAGAAGGCGGCCCAGCGAGCGGTGATGGAGCGGGGCCCAGGTGTCGGCCCGCCCGCCCAGGTCGGGCCGCGCAATGGACTCGACGAAAATGCTGTCGCCGGAGAAAAGGAACCGGCCGTCCAGCAGGTAGGCGACGTTGCCCAGCGTGTGTCCGGGGATATGCAGGGCCTGGAGCCGGCTGCTGCCGATGGTGAATTCCTGCCCGTCGCCCAAGAACCGGTAGCTGAGCGTCGCCGGCAACACGTCAATGGGATGGATGGCGTCGTAAGGGTGCAGGTAGTACGGCGCGCCCACCCGGTCCGCCAGGGCGCGCCCACCGCTGATGTGGTCCGCATGGGCGTGGGTGTCCAGCACCAGCGTGATGCGCAGACCGCGGGCCCGGGCGAACTCCTCGTACCGCTCGACGTGACGCAGCGCGTCGATCACCACCGCCTGACCATCGCTTGCGACCACGTAGCTCAAGCACCCGCGCGCCGGACGCGAGACCTGGTGAATGGTGAGCTGTGGGCTCTCCAGCACGGGGCGGATCTCGTAATGGTCCCCCCAAGCCTTGGTACCGCCTTCCAAGTTGACCGCGTCAAAGCCCTGGGTTCGCAGCCCTTCGGCAACCAGCGCCGAGGTGCCACCTTTGGCGCACACCACGAGGACGGGCTGGTCCGCAGGCAACTGCCCGTCCAGCCGCTGGCGCACCAGACGGCCCCATGCCTCGGGCGACAAGTCCTGGCCGTCGGATTCTTCCAAGATCTCGAAGTAGGGTAGGTTCACCGTGGGCAGTTCGCGCCGACCCTCGATCTTCCAGTTGGCGAACTCGTCTCGGTTGCGGACATCCAGCACGAACGGCTGTTCGCCGAGCTCGAGTCGGCGGTAGAGATCAGCCGGGCTCCACTCGGTCTTGGTCACGACGTTCCGGGCAGACATGTTGCACCTCCCCTAGGGTCCATACTATACAGGGTTGGGTAAGCGTCTTGGCCATAATACCCTCCCCCCCATAGTATGTCAACACCCGGCGGTACCGCCGTCCGGGCTGCTGTGGCGCTCGAGGATCCTTAGGGGTTGTGGACTGCGATTCCGGCTGGCGTGCTCCCGCGCCGCCCGCAGGCCGAAGACCGGCTCAAGCGCTCTCGCGCGCCACCGCGCGCAACATCTCCTCGAGCGCTGCCTTGGGGACCGCCCCGACCTGGCGCGCCACCTCGCGGCCGCCGCTGAACAGGATCAAGGTGGGGATCCCCTTGATACCGAACCGCTGCGGCGTGGCGGGCGACTCGTCGGTGTTGTGCTTGAGCACCAGCAGCCTGCCCTGCCATTCACTGGCCAGCTCGTCGAACACCGGCGCCATCATCTTGCACGGCCCGCACCAGTCAGCGTAGAAGTCCACGATCACCGGCACCTCGGCATCCTGGATCACCCGGTCGAACACCTCGTCGGTCACCTTGACCGGACGGTCCAGTAGAATCGGCCGACCGCACTCCCCGCACCGTGGCTGCTGGCCCGGCACGCGCGCAAGATCAACCCGGTTCAGCTTACCGCAGAACAAGCAGCTGAGTGTGACTTTTCGCGATTCCGTGGTCTTAGTGGCCATCTCCTACCCTCGTCAATGCGTGACGACCGCATCCCGTTCCCCGAACAACCAGTACAGCGCCGGCAGCACCACCATGTTCAGCGCCAGCGACGACAGCAGCCCTCCCAGGATCACAATCGCCATCGGAGTCTGCAACTCCTTCCCCGGCTCGCCGCCGCCCAGAGCCAGTGGAACCAGCGCCAGACCAGCGCACAGCGCGGTCATGAAGATCGGCGACAGCCGCTCCAGTGAGCCGCGGACGATGGCCTCGCGGAACGGCACACCGTTCGCCAGCAACTGCCGGTAGTGAGAAACCAGCAGAATTCCGTTGCGCACCGCAATCCCGAACAGCGTCACGAATCCGACCAGAGAGGCAATGCTCACGATCCGTGATGTCACCAGAACAGCCAGCACGCCGCCGATCAGAGCCAGCGGCAGGTTCGCCATGATCAGGGTCGCAACTCGAGCCGACCGGAAGTCGGCAAACAAGATCAGGAAAATCGCCGCGATCGAGAGCAACGACAGGACCGCGATCGTGCGCGTAGCCTCAGCCTGACTCTCGAACTGACCTCCGAATTCCACGTGGTAGCCAGGTGGCAGCGCCACGGCCTCGCGCACGCGGCGCCGTGCTTCGGCCACCGTGCTGCCCAGGTCCCGGCCCGCCACGTTGGCCTGCACCACGATCTTGCGCTGCACATTCTCGCGGGACACCGTGTTGGGCCCCCGCTCGACAGTCACGCGGGCCAGCTGGCTGAGCGGCACCCGCACGCCGGTCGGCGTGTTGAACGGCACCGTCGCGACGGCCTCGGCGCTTGATCGGTATTCCGCAGGGAAGCGCACGACCAGGTCGAAGCTCCTGCCTTCCTCCAGCACCCGCGAGACCACCTCGCCGTTGAACGCCACATCAATCGCCTCGGCGAGATCTCCCGGCGTCATCCCGTAGCGCGCCATCGCCGCGCGGTCGGCCCGAATGCGCAGCTGCGGCACGTCCGACTGCTGCTCCAGCTGCAGGTCCACGATACCCGCTACGCCGGCCATTGCATCCCGCACCTCCGTACCTAGCCGGCGCAGACGATACAGGTCGGGCCCGAAGATCTTCACCGCGATGTTCGCCCTGGTGCCCGAGAGCATGTGATCGATGCGGTGGCCAATCGGCTGCCCGAAGGTGACGTTGGTGCCCGGAATCACGGCCACTTCCCGCCGCAGCTCCTCGAGCAACCGCTCACGGTCAACGTCCTCACCCAGCGTCACGTCAATTTCCGCGGCGTTCACTCCCTGGGCGTGCTCGTCGAGCTCCGCCCGGCCCTGCCTCCGGTCTGTATTGCGCACGCCCGGATGCGCCAGCAGCATCTCCTCCACGCGCCTGCCAATACGGTTGGACTCCTCCAGCGACGTACCGGGAACGGTGACTACCGACACCGTCAGCGCCCCCTCGTTGAACTCGGGAAGAAACGCGGTCCCGAGCAACGGCACGGTTGCCAGCGTCGCCACGAAGGCCACTGCGGCGCCGGCAAGGACCCGACCGGGCCGCGCCAGCACCATGTCGAGAGTGCGCGCGTACCGGGCCTTGAGCCAGCTGACGAGCGCGCTTTCCCGCTCCTCGATCACCGCCCTTGCGCGCGGCAGCAGGAAGGCGCACAGGGCGGGGGTGACTGTCAGCGCCACGACCAGCGACGCAAGGATGGACACGACGTAGGCGAAACCTAACGGCCTGAGCAATCGTCCTTCCACGCCGCTCAGGTAGAACAACGGCAGGAACACCACGATGATGATGAGGGTGGCGTTCACTATCGGCGCCCTGATCTCGCGCGAGGCTTCATAGATGACGGCGAGCACCGGACGGCGCTCCGGCTCAGGGCGGTGGTGGTTCTCCTTCAGGCGGCGAAACACGTTCTCGACGTCGATGATGGCGTCATCCACCAGCGCTCCGATCGCGATCGCCATCCCGCCCAGCGACATCGTGTTGATGGAGATGCCCAGCAGCTGCATGCCGAGGATGGCAACCACGAGCGAGAGCGGGACCGCGACGACGGAAATGCCGGTGGCCTGCCAGTTCCACAGAAACAGAAAGATGATCACCACGACGAGGATGGCGCCGTCGCGCAGCGCCGCCAGCACGTTGTCTATCGCGACCCGGATGAAGCCGGCTTGGCGGAACAGGTCGCTCCGGATCTCCATGCCTTCCGGCAAGGTCGCCTCGAGCTCAGCCAGCTCCAGCTCGATGCGGCGCGTCAGCTCCAGCGTGTTGGCTCCGGGTTGCTTGAGCACGGCAAGCACGACCCCGGGCTCACCGTTCACCGATCCGTCGCCGTATTTCGGCGCAGGAGCGATGACCACCTCGGCGACCTGTCCAAGCAGCACCGGCACGCCGCCTCGCACCGCCACCACGGTCTGCGCCACCTCCTCGGCGTCCCGGACTCGCCCGATTCCCCGAATGACGTACTCCTGGCCGCGGTCCATGTACACGCCGCCCGCGGCGTTCGCGTTCGACCCGCGCGCGGCCGCGAGCACCTCCGCGAGCGTCACGCCCGTGGCCAGCATCCGTGCCGGATCGGCCAGCACCTGGTACTGCCTGACTTCACCTCCGATGGGGATTACCTGCGCCACTCCAGGGACGGCCAGCAACCGGCGCCGGAGGACCCAGTCCGCCACCGTGCGCAGTTCCATCGGCGACTGCGGGCCGGTGAGTCCGATCATCATGATCTCCCCCATGATGGAGGAGACCGGCGCGAGCACCGGTGGCGAGACGCCCTCCGGCAACGCCGCGGCCACCGTCTGGAGCTTCTCCGACACGATCTGGCGGTCGCGGAAGATGTCGGTGCCCCAATCGAACTCGACCCACACCACCGAGATGCCCTGCGCGGTCGAGGAACGGACTCGCCGCACTCCGGTAGCCCCGTTCACCGCGGCCTCGATGGGAAACGTCACCAGCGCCTCGACTTCCTCGGGCGCCATACCGTGCGCTTCGGTGAGAATGGTGACAGTGGGCGCCGTTAGGTCCGGGAACACGTCCACCGGCATGCGCACCGCGGTCCAGGCGCCCACTGCAAGCAGCAACGTCGCCGCCGCGAGCACCAGGATCCGGTTGCGAAGCGCCCACGCGATCATGCGGTCGAGCATAACGGCCCCCTAGTGCGCGTGGCCTTCGAGGGGCACGCTGGAAGAAAGCGCCGCCAGACGCACCTGGTACGCGGCGCCGCTGACCACACGCTCGCCGGCGCGCACGCCGGAGAGCACCACGACCTGCGTTCCGTCGGTTCCGCCGAGCGTCAGGTCACGCTTCTCGAACCGCTCCCCGGCGACCTGCACGTAGCAGATCGGCCGCCCTTCCTCCTCGAGGATGGCGGAACTCGGCACCACCACGCCCCGGACCGGAACCCCGGTGCTGACCGCTACCCGGGCAGTGGCGCCCACCCTGATCGTGCCGTCCGGGTTCGCGGCCTCGTACAACACGAGCACCGT
>DATMAW010000115.1:0-12822 GCA_035559715.1 Gemmatimonadales bacterium
AGCGCTGCTGGATGGCGCGCCGGCGGCCCGCCGATCCGCCCCGCCGGCCCGCCCAGCCGCCGACCCGCCGGCCGGCCGATCTCCGTCTGCTCCCCAGCTCCTCATCCCCATGGACGACGCCCAGGCCGATCACCTCAAGGCCTACGGCGTCACGTTCCGCGCCCTGAAGCGCGGTGGGCGAGCCGAATGGCTGCTCAACTATCGAGCGGGCAGCTTTCTGGTCCCTGCGGACGAGGCCACACGGCGGGACGCGGCGCTCGCGGGCGTCACCGTGCAGGACGTGTCCGAAACGGCCGTGGTGGACATTCGGGGCGTGATCGCCGCGGAGAACATGGACGCGGTTCCGCTGGAGAAAGCGCCCAAGGTGGCCGTGTATGCCCCGCCCAACGCCGCGCCGTGGGATGACGCGGTCACCATGGCGCTGCGGTACGCGGGCATCGAGTTCGACAAGATCTGGGATCCCGAAGTGATCCAG
This sequence comes from Gemmatimonadales bacterium, assembly GCA_035559715.1. Classification (GTDB taxonomy): domain Bacteria; phylum Gemmatimonadota; class Gemmatimonadetes; order Gemmatimonadales; family GWC2-71-9; genus JACQHC01. The sequence goes on from DATMAW010000115.1 coordinate 476, forward strand.
GGCCGGCTGAAGGACTACGAGTGGCTCCATCTGCATCACGAAGACTTTACCGGCCAGTTCTCCAAGTTCTACATCAGCTACAGCGGCGCGTTCTGGCTGTCCGAGATGATCGAGCGGAACACCGAGGTGGCGCGACGACTGGGTCTGGGGACCGTGCCGGAATTGAAGAAGGCCGTGGCGCGCCGCATTCGATCCTTCGTGGAAGACGGCGGGTTTCTGTTCGCCATGTGCACGGCCACCGAGACGCTGGAGCTTGCGCTGGCGAGCGAGAACGTGGACATCGCTGCCCAGTACGGCGACGGAACGCCGATGGACCCGCAGGCATCCGCCCGCATGGATTGGGCGCGCTCGTTCGCGTTTCAGAACGTGACGCTCGAACAGTCGCCGTCCATCGCCAGTTTCTCCGACATTGACGGGCATCAGGTGAACAACCCGCCGCGCCGCCAGCAGCTCGGGTCGTTCACGCTGTTCAACTTCAGCGCCAAAATCGATCCCGTGCCCACCATGCTCGTCCAATGCCACCGGCAGGTGATTCCGGACTTCTACGGCCTCACCACGTCGTTCGCGCGCGATCGTTTGAAGCCGGGCGTCACGGTCCTGGCCGACGAATCCGGGGCGCCATGGACCAAGTACATCCACGGCGAGCACGTGAAAGGCACGTGGACCTACCTCGGTGGTCACGATCCGGAAGATCCGCAGCACCAGATCGGTGATCCACCCACCGACCTCTCGCTGCACCCGAACTCCCCGGGCTATCGGTTGATCCTCAACAACGTGTTGTTCCCCGCCGCCAAGAAGCGCGAGCTGAAGACGTGAGCCGCCTCGCTCCCGACGCGCGCGCGCGACTCCGCGCCGAGATCGCCGCCGCCGGGGGCCGAGAGGTGTCGTTTGTGGCGACCGTTGATGCGGACGGCATCGTGACGGACGTGCGTGCCGTCGCGCGGGGGACCGTTGACGCGGTGCTCGCTCTGCCGGGTGTGGCTGACCGCGGCGAGATGCTGCTGCACAATCACCCCAGCGGCGTGCTGGAACCCTCGCAGGCCGATCTCAGCGTGGCAGCGCGGCTGCACGATGCGGGCATCGGATTCGGCATTGTGGACAATGAAGCGACGGCTCTGTACGTCGTGGTGGAAGTGCCGGCGTCGCGCAAGGCGGTCTCCCTCGACGCCGTGGATATCGCGCGCGCCATTGGGCCGGGCGGCGTCGTCGCGCGCGCGCTCGGGACGTTCGAAGACCGGCCCAGCCAGCGAGACATGGCGGCCTACGTGGCCGACACGTACAACGAGGGCGGTGTGTCGTTGCTCGAAGGCGGCACCGGCGTGGGCAAGTCGTTCGCCTACCTCGTGCCCGCCATTGCGTGGGCGCGGGCCAACGGCGAGCGCACCATCGTTTCCACCAACACGATCAACCTCCAGGAGCAGCTCGTCGGCAAAGACCTGCCGCTCCTCGCCCGCGCGATGAGCGATCCCGAGCCGCCGACGTTCGCGCTGCTCAAGGGATGGCGGAACTATGTGTGCCTCGCGCGGCTCGAGCTTGCGGGAGCGGGCCAGGCGTCGTTGCTCGAGCCGGAGCGCGAGGCGGAGCTTCGGGCGCTCAGAGCCTGGGCAGCGCGCACGCTGGATGGCTCGCTGGCGGACCTGCCCGACGAGCCATCCGAGGAAGTCTGGGACGAGATCAGCGCGGAGCCCGATCTCTGCACGCGGGTCGCCTGCCCGCATTTCGACCGGTGTTTCGTGTTCGTGGCGCGACGGCGCGCGGCGGATGCCGACGTCGTGGTGGTCAATCATCATCTCCTGGCCTCCGACCTCGCGGTGCGACAGGCGCAACACAACTGGCAGGATGCCGCCGTCCTGCCGCCGTATCGCCGCCTGGTGCTGGACGAGGCCCACCACCTGGAAGACACCGCGGCCGATCACCTCGGCGCGCAGGTCACGTCGCGCGGCGTGACGCGCCTGCTCGCACGGCTCGAGCGCAACGGGCGGGGGTTGGTGCCGGCATTGATTGCCGAGCTGCAGGAGCGTGGCGACCTGTTGAGCAAGGCGTCCGTGGATCTCTTGAGGCACGGCGTGTTGCCGGAGGTGGCAGACGCCAAAAGCCGCGCCGAACGGCTGTTCGTGTTGCTGGCCACGCGGCTCGGTGCGGAACCGGTGCTGCGACTCGACGATTCGTTCGCTACCGACCCCGTGTGGGACCGCGGGCTCGGCGTGGCGCTCGACAACTTCATCGGGGTGCTGGGGAAGCTGCGGGATGGCGTCGAGACGGTGGCCGACCGCATGGAGCTGGACGATGAGCCGGACAGCCGGGCGCAACGGCTCAGCGAGCTGCGCGCGGTGATCCGCCGGCTCGAAGCCGTGCAGGACGGTTTGCTGCTGGCCCTCAGGCCCCCCCAGGGCGCTCCCACCGTGCGCTGGCTCGAACGCCGGGGCGGCCGGCCGGTTGGCCCGTTGCCGTTCCCCGTGGCGCTTGCCGCCGTGCCGCTGGATCTCGCGCCCATCCTGCGCGAAAGCTTGTTCGAGCGCGTGGAAAGCGTGGTGTTGACGAGCGCCACGCTCGCCGCCGGCGGCGACTTCGGCTTCCTGAAGGAGCGACTGGGGCTCGCGGCACCGTTCGATCGGGTCAAGTACGAGGCGGTGCTGCCATCCCCCTTCGACTACGGCGAACAATGTCTCTTCGGCGTGCCCACGGACGTGCCGGACCCGCGCTCCGACGAGCGCGGGCACGATCGCGCGCTCGTTCGCGCCGTGCTGGACGTGGCCTGCGCGTCCGACGGGGGGATGTTCGTCCTGTTCACCAGTCATGCGGCGCTGCGGCGGGCGGCGGAGGCCATCCGGGCCGAAGTGGGAGCGCGGTGGCCGTTGTTCGTGCAGGGGGAGGGGCAGCGGGATCAACTGCTCCGCCGGTTCCGTGAGAGCGGGTCCGGCATCCTGCTCGGCACCGACAGTTTCTGGGAGGGTGTGGACGTTCCCGGACGGGCGCTCCGCGCGCTCGTTCTGGCCAAGCTACCATTCAAGGTGCCATCGGAGCCGTTGACGGCGGCGCGACTGGAGCGGCTGGAGGCGCTGGGTCAGGACGGCTTCCGACACTATCTGCTGCCGCACGCGGCGCTCAAATTGAAGCAGGGGTTCGGCCGTCTCATTCGGTCGCGCTCGGACTTTGGAGTCGTGATGCTGCTGGATCACCGGATTCTCACGCGCTCGTACGGGGCAGTGCTGCTGGCATCGCTTCCACCGGCGCAGCGGGTCGTGGGCCCCTGGCAGGCGGTCCATCGCGCGGCGGAGGAGTTCTTCGCGCGCCACGGGATCGAGGCGGGCGTATGAGCGCTCCGAGCAGCCGGGTTGGAGGACTCCCGTCCTACGCGGTGAGCGAGATCGTGGCGGCCAAGCGCCGTCTCATGCAGGCGGGCGTGGACGTGATTGACCTGGGCGCCGGTGATGCGGACTTCCCGCCGCCGGAGGCCGCGGTCGAGGCCATGCAGGAAGCGCTGCGGGATCCGCGCATGAGCCGCTATGGGTTTCAGCAGGGGCTGATCGCGTTTCGCGAGGCGGCGGCGCACTACATGGAGCGGCGCTTCGGCGTCACGCTCGACCCCATGGAGGAGATCCTTCCGCTCATCGGTTCCAAGGAGGGGCTGGCGCATCTGCCGTTCGCCGTGCTGGACGAGGGGCAGACCGTGGTCGTGCCGGAGCCGGGCTATCCCGCGTACATCGGGGGCGCCGTGCTGTCGGGCGCGGAGGCGGAGATCGTCCCGCTCGTTCCGGCGAAGCGCTTCCTGGTGGAGCTGGAAGACCTGCCGCATGGGCGGTTGGAGCGCGTGGGGCTCGCGTATCTCAACTATCCCAATAACCCCACGGCGGCGGTGGCGCCGCTCGACTATCTCGAGCGCACGGTGGAGCTGTGCCGTCGCCGCAAGATCGTCATCGCCTACGACAACCCGTACTGCGAGATCACGTTCGACGGCTATCGTGCGCCGAGTATCTTTCAGGTGGGCGGGGCGCGAGACGTGGCGATTGAATTCCATTCGTTGTCGAAGACGTTCGGCATGACCGGATGGCGCCTGGGATGGGCGGCGGGGAGCCGCCAGTTGATTGGCGCGCTCACGAAGGTGAAATCCTACGTGGACACGGGGCCGTTTCTCGCAATCCAACACGCGGGCGCCGCCGTGCTCGAGCGAGCGGAGGCGATCGTTCCGCCGCTGGTGGACGCGTTTCGCCGAAGACGGGACGCGGCGGTGAAGGGATTCAGGCAGGCCGGGTTTGACGTGGAATCACCCCGTGCCACGATGTACCTGTGGATCCCGGTGCCGGGTGGAATACCGTCGGCCGAGTTCGCGCGTCAGCTTCTGGAGACCGAGGGCGTCCTGCTGTTGCACGGCTCGGCATTTGGCGCGGGCGGCGAAGGGTTCTTCCGCGTGGCGCTGACCGTGGCGGAGCAACGGCTGGAGGAGGCCGCGGAGCGTACCGGCCGCATGGTGGAGCGTGCGGGTATCGCGCGCGGCGCAGTGGCGGTGAAATAGTGGAGACGCAAGGCGGATCGGCGGGTCGGCGGGTCGGCGGGTCGAGGCTCACGTTCCGAGTCAGCGAGGCGGCCGGAGGTCGCAGCGCTCGCGAGTGGCGCGTGCGCCTGGGTGGCTCCGCCGTGTCCGTTCTCGTGCACGTCGTGGTGCTGGCGCTCTTGATCGTGTTGTACCGCCCGCATCTGCCGCTGCGCCGCGTGACGCTCATCCCGCTCGATGCGGGTGAGGCTCCGGTCATGACGTACGTCCCGCCGGCTGAGAGCGCCCGCGTGCGGCGCGCGGAGCCGCGCAGGGTGGATACGCCGAGCATTCCCACCGTGGAAGACGTCCCGCCGGTGGTGGTACGCGTGCCTGCCGGACAGCGAGGGGACAGCGCAGGCGGCCCGCGTGTGGCGGCAAGGCCGCGCGTGCGGATCGGGCCGGGGTACGGCGACGGCCGGCTGTGGATCCCGCCGATTGACGTGCTGGCGCTCGGCCGCGTGCTGGCGAGTGAGCCGGAGGGAGGGGCGGGGGGCGGCGGCCCGCCCGGCACGGGGCAGATGGACAGTGTGCTCACCAGTCGGCTGTTCGCGTTCTTGGATAGTCTGCCGCCAGACTCGTTCGCGCCGCCGGCGCAACCCAAGTGGACCACGGAAATCGGCGGCAAGACGTGGGGGATTGACGGTCGGTGGATCTACCTGGGCGGGCTCAAGCTTCCCGCGGCGTTGCTCGCGTTACTGCCGATCCAGAATCAGGGCAACTATGATCAGCAGCGGGCCGCGCGTGAACTCCAGCGCATGCGGGACGACATCCTTCAGGCGGCGCAACGAGCCGCGAACTCGGCGGAATTCAAAAAGTACGTGGACGAACTGCGAAAGCGGCGGGATGCGGAGCGGGACATGAGGAGGCGCGTGCCGAGGGATACGATCATCCCGTGAGGTAAGGCCGCGCCTCAGCCCGGCCAGCTCGCCGCCGCCTCCATTCTGGCCAGGCTCTCCTGCTTGCCCACCACCCGCAGCAACACGTTCACCGGCTCCGACACCGTCGTTCCCGTCAGCGCGATCCGGATCGGCTGAAACACCTTTCCGGCAGCGACTCCGAGCGACTCGGCGAGTGCGCGCAGTTCGGCCTCCAGGCGGGTAGCGTCCTGCCAGTCCTCGTCCGCCAATCCGGCCAGGTGCCCAACCGCTGCCTCCAGGGCGGCTCGGAATCCTTCGGGATCTTTCGCGATGGCCTGGCGGGCCTTCTCATCCAGTTCGATCGCGGACCGATCCAGCCGCACCGCCACCTGCGCGGCCACCTCGATGATGGTGTGGGAGCGCTCCTTCACTGCCGCGATGGACGCGAGCACCCGATCGCCGTTGTGCGGCAATGTCCAGCCACGCGCCGCGAAGACGGGGCGGATGAGCTTCTCCAACTCGGCGTCCGGCGTGCGCGTGATGTGCTGCCCGTTCATCCAGCGCAGTTTGGTGAGATCGAACACGGCGCTCTTGCGCTGAATCCCCTCGATCGAGAACGCCTCGATCAGCTCCTCGAGATCGAAGAACAGCTCGCGATCACCCCCGGGGCTCCAGCCGAGCAGCGCGAGGAAGTTCCGCATCGCCGACGGCAGGATGCCGAGCCCCTGGTAGTCGCCCACGGCCGTCGCGCCGTGGCGCTTGGAGAGCTTCTTCCCGTCCATCCCGTGGATCATCGGCACGTGCGCGAAGACGGGTAGCTCAGCGCCGAGGGCCCTGTACACGGCGATCTGCTTGGGCGTGTTGGACACGTGATCGTCGCCCCGCATGACGTGCGTGATCCGCATGTCAATGTCGTCCACGACAACGGAGAAGTTGTACGTGGGCGTCCGGTCCGAACGCAGGATGATCCAGTCCTTGATGTCCTCGCCCTTGAAGGCGATGCGCCCGTACACGGCGTCGTCCCAGGCGATCTCGCCCGGCGGCATGCGAAACCGGACGGCGCCTTCCTCCTCGTAGGCCGCGCCCTCGCGCAAGAGCCGCTCGCCCACTTCGCGGTGTCGCTCCACGCGCGCGCCCTGAAAGACGACCTCTTCGTCCCAGTTCAACCCCAGCCACGTGAGGCCGTCCAGAATGACCCGCGTGTGTTCCTCGGTGGATCGCTGCTTGTCCGTGTCTTCGATGCGGAGCAGGAACGCGCCACCCGTCTTGCGGGCGTAGAGCCAGTTGAACAGCGCGGTGCGCGCGCCACCGACGTGCAGATACCCGGTGGGCGACGGGGCAAAACGCAGGCGAACCGGAGTCGTCACAGTGACGCTTGTGTGTAGGCGCTCAGGCGTGGACGGAACCGAAGCGATCACGCGCGGTCGCGCGGACCGGGCAACCCGCCCGGAGGATAGACGGCGGCGAAAACGCGGTCAACGGCAGCGACCGTGCGCGGTCAGCCGGCCGGCTTCGGGCCTTGTGGCCGCGCGGTGCATTCCTGCCACTACGGTGTATGATACGCCATCCGCTGCCTCGGGGATCACGCCCGTGACTCACGCCCTCGCCGCCGGGTTCCTCCTCCTGCAAGCCGTCTCCACGGCGCCCGCGGCACCGCCGGCACTCGACTCGGCTGACATCGCTCGACTCCGGGCTCGCATGGCGGGGCAGCAGGAAATCCGTGTCGGGGTCGAACGAGACGTCGTCGAGCTGACGCAGCCGGTGTTTCTGGATTCGGTCATCGCCTATCGCGCGGCGTGGTCCGAGCGACGTGACGGGAGAGATACGGCACTCGCCAACCCGCTGCCCATGGCGCAGGTGTCCATGATTCAGGTTCGGGGGAAGATGCTGTGGCAGCCCATGCTGGGTGGCGGGCTTTCTCTGGGCGTGAGCATTCTCGCCAGCACCTTGCTCAACAACCTGCTCACCGAGGGTAACGACACCGACGGATCAACCATGGTGCGGCTGACGCTCATGGGAACGGGGCTGGGAGCGGCGCTCGGCGCCCTGGACGGACAGCTGAGGACCCGATGGATCACGGTGTACAGACGAGAAGAAACGCGTCAGAGGTGAGGGGTCGGGGGAGGGGGTCAGGGTGGTCGCGAGGCACGCTCCTCGGGTGGAGCCCCGTGAGATCAACTGGACAACGGAGAGGGGGGGATTCGAACCCCCGATAGGGCTATTAGGCCCTATAACGGTTTAGCAAACCGCCGCCTTCAGCCACTCGGCCACCTCTCCAACGGCGGGAGGTACAGAAAAGCGTAAGCGGTGAGGGGGAGCGAGCCCTACCCCCTTACGCCTTACGCCTCTGTCTTTTCCCGCTGTAACGCTATCCTCTCGCGGTCCGTCACGCCACCGTCGCCCCGGCCGGGCGTGTGCGTGTGCGCTGCTGCCGGAGGGTCGCAGCCATCATTGCACGTTGCGCTACGGCGGCGGCGTCGAGGCTGGTCTCCCGCCCGGCGCGAACCGGGGCGGCAGTCCCTGGGGGAATCGCGCGTACGGCGTGAATGCAGGTACATCCAGCGCGAGCCAGCGGTGCGGCGAGCGGGTGATCGCCGCGGCCAGGCCCCCAACCAGCCCCCAACTCACCATCGTGTACGTGAAAACGGCACCGCAGCCTTCTTCCCACACTTTGGAGCAGGCGGCCGTGAGTGCGCCCCCCGTGAGGAGTCCCCCGGCCACGGCCCACACAAGGATTCCGGTGGCACCTATTCCGGGGCGCCGCACCTGCGCTGACCGGACCAGCACGAGTGGCACGACGATCATCTCGTCCCGGTCCAGCAGCCACACACTATCCCGCGCCGCGGCCAGCAATTCGCCCGACACGCGCGAGCCATCCCGGCGTTCGAGCCGCACGCGTGAGCCGAAGGCAGACCGGACGTCCCGGTTCCGGAATGACTGCCGGTATTGGGTGAGACCGGGTGTCGCCGCGCCGTGCAGCAGCGCCGCGACGGACATAATGCCGATGATCTTCCGCATGTTTACCTCCGGAACCGGCTGTTCCAGAACCGCAGTTCCATGTCCGCTTCGGCTCGCTTGAAGGCGGGCGCGAGCACCCGAAGCGCGTGCGCCGGATCACCCAGGGCAAGCGCCGCCAGCCCTGGATCCTCATCGGCCAGCCACTCGGCGCGCATCCACTCGTAGTAATAACCCTCGCTCTCCAGCAACAACTCCCATTCCCCGTCGGTCGCGGGCAGGTCGAACGTGATCCGGTAGGTGTCCCCCGGATACGTCACGAGATGACGAGCCGGATCGCGCAGCAAGGCGAGCGCGACCGAATCCGGCACGCCGTCACCGGATATCGTGATGGGTTCGAGCGTCAGCGGCTCCACGGGCCCATCGAGCGCGGCGAGCGCGGCCCAGTCAAGCCGCCACGCGCCCTTCGGCGCCGTGAGCCGCACGCGAATCGGCCCCCCGGCCTCGTGGACGAACGGGAACACCGTAATCTGGCGTGCGAGCGGGCCAGCTTCTTCGTGCGTGCCGAGCGGCGTCCAGGTTGTGCCGTCCCACACGTCGAGCCGGATCGTGCCAACCAACCTCGCCATGCCCATCGCCCGGGCCGCAACATCGCGACCGCCGCGCTCGAGCGCCGCGAGCGCCTCGCCTGCCTGCCGCCCCAGAAACCCCATGGTCTGATAGAACAAGTAGGTCGAGAGCAACGACTGCCGCGCCGCGAGCACGAGCCCAAGCGCCCCCCGCGCTGCGGGGAACTCCAACTCGAGCGTTTCGGTCGTGGCCAGATCACCGGAGTCTGCGAGCGAGGTCCGCTCGGCGCCGTCGAGCGCGCGCAGCGGGGCCAGGCAGTCGCCCTCCGGGCTGACGCATCGCACGGGCTCGGTGAGCGCCCGAGCCGCGTAGAGCCGATCGTCTGGCGCGGCCAACACGCGCCCACCCTGCGGACGTGGCACTGCGAGCAGCCGCAGCCCTCGAATGGCGTGTGTTTCGAGGGCCTCGTTGCGCATGACCACGGAGAATGGACCTCCCGCGCTCTTGGCCGGATACAAGGCATCCAGATCCCTCGCCTCAAGCGCGCGCGCAATGCTGCCCGAGAACCCTTCGGCCGCGAGCGCCTCGCCGCTGTCCGTGGCCACGTAGAACGTGGGGCAGGAGCCGAAACACCCCTTGGGGTCGGCAACGCACCTGACGGTCACGATGCCATACAGGACCGTCCAGACCGCGATGCCGGTGACCCCGGTCGTGCGCCGGCCGGCGTGCACCTCGATCTCGAGCAGCGCGATGGAGTCAAATGGGAGCACGAACTCGATCCGACCCATGTGCGTGGCGGTGCGGTCTGGACCGTAGCGGGACCCCCGGCCCACGAGGGCGCTGTCGGTTTCCGTCCATTCCTGAAGCACCACCAGGTCGCCGGAATGCATGTGGGCCTTGAGCGGTCCGCTGGCCGACGCAGCGGACGGGATGTCGGCGGGCGAAATCAGGCGCGGCTCTCGCACCGCCCGGGTGCAGGAGACGAGCAGGACTACTGGCGAGATCGCGACGGCGAGGGCGATGTTGTGGTAGCGCATGGTCTTCCTCCCACGCAATGACAAGCAGCGGGGCGTCAAGCCCGCGTCAAGGCGTCCCCCGCATACATTTACCCGGCACGGTTCGCGGTGCTGACCATTGAGTCACCACGCACGGGAAGTGAAAGCGTCACCTCATCAAACGCACCGGGAAACACGATCGAGGGAAACCAACGATGAAGCGGGCGATTCTGGCGGCAGCCGTGGGGCTGGCATGGGGGTCTGGGGCAGCCGCGCAGGGGCGGCGGCCGATCACACTGGAGGAATTCCTGACCGTTGAGCGGCCGGGCGAGGTCGCAATCTCTCCGGATGCGCAATGGGTGGTCTATACCGTGACCACGACGGACCTGAGCGCCAACCGGCGTCGCTCGGATCTGTGGCTCCAACCGGCGGACGGCGGCCGGCCGGCGCGCCGTATTTCCACGGACTCGTTGGGCGGGCGGAGCGCCCAGTGGTCGCCCGACGGGCAGCGCATCGCGTTCATCAGTTCGCGCGGCGGCACGCCCCAGATCTGGATCCACGACGTGGCCAGTGGGCGGCAGCGTCAGGTGACGACGCTCTCGACCGGCGCCGACGGCGCGCGCTGGTCGCCCGGCGGCAGGATGCTTGCCTTCGTGTCCGAGGTCTATCCCGAGTGCGGCGACGATGCCTGCAACCAGCGCCGGGCGCGGCAGGACGGCGAGCGGCCGAGTCAGGCTCGCCTCTACGATCAGCTGCTCTACCGGCACTGGAACACATGGGAGGACGGGCGCCGAAGTCATCTGTTCGTGGTGCCCGCCGAGGGCGGCCCGCCGCGTGACCTGCTGGTCGGCAAAGATTACGACACGCCGGTTCCTCCCTTTGGCGGCGCCGAGCAGTACGCCTGGAGCCCGGACGATCGCGAGATCGCCTTCACGACCAAGCTGGGTCGCGATCAGGCCTGGACGACCAACAACGACATCTACATCGTGCCGGTCGTGGGGGGCGAGCCGACGCTCGTGACCGCGGGAATGACGGGCGCCGAGCAGAATCCGGCATATTCCGCGGACGGCCGCTACCTCGCGTTCCTGTCCCAGGAGCGGGCGGGGTTCGAGTCTGATCGCTGGCGGCTGATGGTGAAGGACCGCCGGACCGGCCAGGTGCGAGAGATTCCCAGGAACTGGGACTTCAGCATTCTCGAGTACGTCTGGGCGCCCGGCGGTCTCGACCTTTTCGCGATCTCGGAGAAGCGGCAGCGGCACGAGGCGCTGCACATCGTGTTCGCCACCGGCGAGGTCCACGAGATCCTTACCGACCGGAACCCGTCCGGCATGACGGTGGGAGCCGGCCAGCCGTTCCCATGGCTCGCGTTCGTGGACGAGGCGGTGGACCGCACACCGGACGTGCACACCTGGCGGGTGGATCACCAGTCGCCGCCGCGGCAGGTCTCGCGGCTCAACGCCGATCTCCTGGCGCGAGTTGCGATGAATCCGGCCCGGCCGTTCGGCTGGGTGGGCGCGGGAGGAGACAGCGTATTCGGCCTGCTGCTCACGCCGCCGGACTTCGATCCGGGCCGCCGCTATCCCGCGCTCATTCTCATCCACGGCGGCCCACAGGGGGCCTGGCTGGACGCGTTCGGCAGCCGCTGGGCGCCGCAGATGTTCGCGGCACCGGGGTACGTGGTGGCCATGCTGAACCCGCGCGGCTCCACCGGATTCGGCCAACGGTTCATTGACGAGATCAGCCGCGACTGGGGTGGGAAGGTGTACGAGGACATCATGAAGGGCGTGGATTGGGTGGCCCGGCTGCCGTACGTGGACTCGACCCGCATGGCGGCCGCCGGCGGCTCGTACGGGGGGTACATGGTCAACTGGATCAACGGCCACACCAACCGGTTCAAGGCGCTGGTGAACCATGCCGGCGTGTTCAACCTCGAGTCCATGTACGGGGCCACGGAGGAGTTATGGTTCACCGATTGGGACCTCGGGGGCCCGTACTGGGCAAACCGGCAGGACTACGATCGCTGGTCGCCGCACCGGTTCGCCCAGAACTTCCGGACGCCGACGTTGGTGATTCACGGGGCGCTGGACTATCGCGTGCCGGATACCGAAGGGATGCAGATGTTCACGGCGCTCCAGCGCCAGGACGTGCCGTCGCGGTTCCTACACTTTCCGGACGAGGGTCACTGGATCCTGCGACCGGCCAATCAGCGGGTATGGTGGAACACCGTGCACGAGTGGCTGGCGCGGTGGTTGGCGCGACCGGCGAGTTGAGGGGATAGCGGGGGCCAACAACGGAACGGAGGGCGAGGGACTCGAACCCCCAAGGGCTTGCGCCCAGCGGTTTTCAAGACCGCCGCCTTACCAGTTAGGTCTAGCCCTCCAGTGGGCGTAAAGTAAGGGACGGCCTGGAGATGGCACAAGCAGAGCCGTACTGCGC
>DATMAW010000116.1:0-13485 GCA_035559715.1 Gemmatimonadales bacterium
CCCCGCCACGACCACTGGAAGTTCGGTCCCACCGCGCGCCTTCTGTAGAACTCCAGTGCCCGCTGGTACTCCTCGGCCTGTGGGGGCGGGAGCGAATCAGGATTCTGGAAGAACGTTTCGCGCGCCAGACGCCAAATGTGACCGTTGAATGTGCGTTCGTCGCCGGGAGGAACCAACGGGGCCCCGGGGTCGGTATCGAACGGGCCGCTCTCGATGAACTGCGCCATTTCTTCGAAGTACCCGAACGCGGTGTCTCGCACTCCCGGGCCGAACGGGCGACGTGCCACCTCGAACGCGAGATCGCGAAACTGGTCCGCCTCGCGGCGGGCCTCACGCTGCTCGGAAACGAATCGGGCGAACAGGTAGATCTCCGTCACCAGGTACACGGCCCCGCGGTCCTGCCCGCCGAGCAATTGCCCAAGACCAGGGGCGACCGCGGAGGCCAGCGGTCGCGCCCACGCTGCCCGCTGCGGCGCCGAGAAGAACGCGAGGACTCCGCTGGCGGACGCCGTGGAGTCGTCCTGGGCCTGAGTGACGCAGGGGGCCGTGCCGAGCAAGGCTGCGGCGAGGGCGATGGCGATGTGCTGGCGATGGGACGGCAGGCGTTGCCGCCTCATGCTAGAGCAATACGCGGAGCGACAGGTGCACAGGCTCGTCGAACGTGCCCGTCGCGTAGAAGATGCGCGCGAAATCCAGGATGGCCCGCCCGAGGCGGAATCCGGCGCCGATGGACGCCCCGCGCGATTCCGACTGCAGCCAGGCGTACCCGCCACGGAGCTGCACGCTTTCCCCGTACGTCAGTTCGGCTCCGACGCGGAGATCGGGGTCACGGTAGCTGCCCCACGCCTCTTGCACGTCCACGAGCAGCTGCACACTGGCGGCCTCCGTTCCCTCCACGCGCGGTAGCTGGACGCGGTAGGCCGCGCCCATCTGGACGCGCGTCGGGAGCGGGTCCGCCTGATCGCGGTTCTCCAGCTGAAGGGGAAAGCCGGCGTGTTGGACGGCCGCGCCAAGCCGGAGCGCATCCGTGGGACCGAATCCGTACTGCATGCCGATGTCCAGGCCGTGGGTAGTGCCGGTGACCGACGGAAACAGCGCGCAATCACCGGAGCAGTCGTGGCGGAACTGGATGAATTTGTAGTTGAGGCCAACGGAAAGCGAGTTGGCGATCACGGTCGCGTAAGAAGCCAGCAGCTCGAGGTTCTTCAGTGATATCCTCCCGGCCGGCTGCCCTGTGGGTCGGGTGATTTCCTGTGAGCCGAAGTCCACGAGGTAGCCGGCGACTCCAATGACGCCAAGGTCCGGCGACATGACGTAGGCTGACAGGATGGTGTTGTTCGACACGAACGTGTTGGCCCGGTGCAGCCCCAGCTCACTGCGGCGCAGGGTGGCCAGCCCGGCCGGGTTCCAGAAGGCCATCTCGCCCGACCCCGTATTGGCGACGGCCGCCTGTCCCAGGGCGGCGGCCCGCCCGCCGACGGGGAACAGCAGGAACGCCGCACCGGCGGCCACGACATCGTCGGTCGTCTGCGCCGGGAGGGAGAGCGGCGAGACAACAAGAACGGCGAGCCAGAGGCTACAGCGGCTTCGCCTCATCAATCAGCATAATCGGGATATCGTCTTCCACGGCGTAGACCAGGCGGCAGGCGTGACAGACAAGATCTTCCTTGGGCGAAGTGCGGTACTCCAGATCGCCCTTGCACTTGGGGCACACCAGGATGTCGAGCAGGTCTTTGGGCAGGCTCATGTACGCCTCGTTGCAGGGATCTTGAATCCGAATCGCTCCAGCGCCCGCGCGTTGGAGCGCCAGTGCTTTAGGGTCTTGACGCGAAGGTCGAGAAACACGCGAGTCCCCAACAGTTGTTCAATGGCCTGGCGCGCCCGGGTTCCAAGGGCCTTGATCGTGCGACCGCCTCGCCCGATGACCATCGCCTTCTGGGAGTCGCGTTCGACATAGATCGTGGCCCGAATATACTGCGGATCGGAAGCCTCGCGGAATTCGTCCACCTCCACTGCCACCGCGTAGGGCAATTCGTCGCCGAGCAAGGCGAACGCGGCTTCGCGCACGTACTCGGCCGCGAAGAAGCGGATGGGCTGCGTACTCACGTCGGTTGGGTCGTAGCGAAACTCGCGCTCAGGGACATGGGCTTTGCACCACTCGAGTAGCTGTGGAATCCCCTGCCCTGTCACCGCGGATACGAGCAGGCGATGAGGGGTGCTCGGGAACGATGGAGCGCGATCGAGGAGATCCGCCTTCGTGAGCACGAGCAGACGCGCCGCGGGCGCATGGGCCAGCGCGGGATGGGCTGAGGCGTCCGGCTGGGGCCAGGGCTCGTCGGTGACGGGATGAAGGTAGAGGAGAGCGTCGGCGCCGTGCAGCACGTCGGTGGCCGCTTCCAACATGGCTTCCTGGAGCAGGTAGGCTGGCTCGAGCAGGCCGGGCGGGTCCACGAAGATCAACTGGTGATCGCCCTCGGTGCGCAAGCCGACCACGGGCGACCTCGTGGACTGCGGCTTTGGGCTCGTGATTGCGAGCGGCTGGCCGACCAGCACATTGAACAAGGTTGACTTGCCGACGTTGGGCCGGCCGGCGAGGACGATGGTGCCGCAGTGAGGCATGGATGCAATGTCCAATGTCGGGTGAACAATGTCCAACCGCGCATGGGACAGTGAGCCCCACCCCTACCGTGGCGTGTCCTCTCCCGGTCTGTAGAGCGACCCGATTCGCTGGGCCCGGAAGACGTACCCCGCGTTGCCCTCGATCTGCCACACGCGCCTCCCGGCCTGGTCGAATTCCTCAACTCGCCCCGCCGTACCGAACGAAACGAGCGTGCGCCCGCCGGGAAGCTCCTGCACCGTTCCGCCGAGGCTCGTGACCACAGGTGGGGTGGACGCGTAGGAGCTCACGAGCCGAGCCGTATGGGCGAGTTCATCGACCTGGAATCGCTCAGCCCGCGACTCGCCCGGCGTGCCGAGGTTGTCGAGCAGGAGCAGAAGGCCGTCCTTCGTCAACCGCAGGCTGTGCTGCCGCGTGAAGGGAGGGAGGGGCGTGTCGAGGAACGTGAATTGACTGGCCAGTCCGCCCATCCGCCAGACGATCGCTCCGGTGGCTGTGCGGATCTTGGTGATCTCGCTCAGGCTGCGGAAGGAAATCAGCAAATCGCCCTCCGGTGTGAGATCGATGGCGTTTCCGTGTGTCCAGTTGACCGTTGGTCCGGAACGGCTCGCAGCGTCGAGATCGGTGACAGCGAAGTGATCGAACGGGCTCCACTGGAAGGCCAAGGTGCCGTTTGGTCTGACATGCTGAACGACCGTTCCCGTCACGCGCGCCGCCGCCGAGCCGCCGACGGCGCTCAAGTCCATCACCCGCGTTTCATCGCACATGATCCAGTAGCCGCCGTCACTCTCGCTGATCATGTCGTGAAAGCGTGACGGCAGCCCACCCGAGCAGCCCAGCGTGCGTGTGACGGTCCCCAGCGGATCGAGTTCGACCCACGGCTCAACGTCGGTGGTGTCGGGCGTCGGCGGATGACCAACGTACTTCCCGTTCGGTTGAGCCATGAAGTTGAGGCCAGCCCCATTTGGAAAGCGGTGGTACCACACCACCCTGCCGGTATTGTCAATGACGAGGCCGTAGACCCCAGCCGCAAACACGACGAACCCCGGCGTGGGATCCGGACCGCTGGCGGTGTAGCTCGGGAGGTCCCCGGGCGGGTCACCGGTGCGGAATTCGATCGGTTCGCTCAAGGCGCTATCGCCGCCCCCGAACGCGATGGCGCGAACGGAGTACAGTGTAGCCGGTAACAGTCCGAGCAACGGTACGGTAGCGGAGTCTCCGTGCGCGACGGCGGGTGGGGTGGCGCTGTCGCCCGTCTGCCCGTTTACGCGGAACCGCGCGGCGACACTGTCGGCCCCCCTCACTGCCACGGTGAGAATGGCACTCAGCACGTTCCCAGGATTGCTGATGGCTGAGGTGCGGAGGAACACCGGCGGCGTGCCCGCTCCGGGAGACGTGGATTCCCCCGAGCACGCGAGCACGACGGCACCCACTGCTGTCACCAACGTCGGGCGTGCCCGCAGAGCCTTCAGTCGACCGGGGTGACCCACGCGCCCGCGTCGCTGGTTACTGGTGGGTCTTCAGGGCGCTCCGCCCAGCGCCCACCGGCCGTGCTGCCTCCGGGCCCTAAGCCCCACGGCGAGGGTCAGCGCCTCGAACTGCTCCGAGCGCGCCGTCGTGCTGGGGAAGCGAAAGCGCTCGATCCGATAGCTCAGGCGGACCGTGAGCGGGGAGCGCTCCGGGGCAAAGGCGATCCCCGCATCGGCGCTCACCGCGTATCGCGGATCTTCGAGCCCGCTTACCCGCACTGTTGGTGAGTAGGCTAGGGCCGCCGACCCGGACAACCCGGGCGCGCCCAGGTCACGCAGCACGCGTGCCCCCAGGCTGTAGAACTCCCACCGCTGATGGCCGGTGAGTGAGCTTGAAGCCCGCACGACGTACCGTGCCTCGGCGCCGAGCCAGGACAACACGTCATACCGGCCGGCCAACCGCAGCTCACCCACATTACGATCGAGCAGCGGGTTCACGGTCGGCGTCAGCTCTCCTCGGGTGCCGCTCCCCGTGAGCGTAAAAAGGCCGGCTCTCAGTTCAAGCTCGAGCCCTGCCCAGTAGCCGTCCGATCGCTCCACCGTATCATCGAAGCGCACACTGCTGGTGGGCATTGCAAGCACGGTGTGTGCCGTGACGACCTGAGCGTTCACGTTGTGCCGCGGCAGGATGATGCCGGTCAGTAACGGGAGGAGTCGGAATCCATAGGAGCGTTTGATCATGGCGCTCTCGTGGTTCGGATGCGGATGGGTGCCCGCTGCAGCCGTGCGGCGTTCTCGGCGGCAATCTGACGATTGCGTTCCTGCCAACGGGATCGTTGCTCCTCGTTGTACCTCACATTCCAGACAATCGGTGCGTCGGGCAGGTTCGCCACGATGCTCCCCAATGCCACGAAACCGCCGACCAACGCGGCAGCCAGGGGGATGACGCGTCCGCTCAGGCCGGCATCATTCACAGCCACGGGTACCGCCGCCGCTAGCGCGCCGAGTCCCAGTCCTTTGAACAGCGCGCTGGGCGAAGGCGGCGCCTTTCTGGTCTCTGGCTCGTACAGGTTGGCTGGCGGCGGGGGCTCGTGAGGCGTCGTGTCCACCGGCAAGCGTTCCACAGTCAGGCTCAGCAACTCCCTGGCGCTGAGATCCGAGAACGCGATTTCCCCTTCGAGCGCGTACGACCCGGGCGTCAGCGCTGGGCCGCCACTGGAGGTGACTGCAATGCTGGTGGCGGTCACGCTGTCTACGGCGACCACAGTGAGGAGGGAGTCCCGAGGTTGCGGATCGTTGAGCCGCAGAAAGATGCGCACCACGCCCGGCCGACCGACGGCGATTTCCAGCGGGAGCGCCAGCCCCACTCGAGCGGCTGACAGCCGGCGCACAACGGCGGCGGGGTCCATGACCGTATCCCGCGGCGCGCGGATGGCGATCGCGGGCGTCTCGCGACGGATGGTCCAATACGCTGCTCGGATTTCGGGGTTGAAGTCGTCCGGGGCCGGCAGATAAAACGGGTCAGACCTGACCAGTTGCCGCAACTGGGACACTGCGGAGTCCTGTTGACCAAGCGCCCACGTCGCCTCCGCCATTCGCGCAAGCGCGAGCGTTCGCCCCGCGGAGATCGGTGGCTGGACCGCGAGCAAGCTGCGCAACAGCTCCACGCCACGCTCGGTTTGGGCCGAATCGAGTAGCGCCAGCACGCCATCCAACCGCGGGTCTCCGGTTGAGTCGCGCTTCGTGATCCAGGACACCCGGACCGTCCCCCGCTCGCCGACGGCGATCGGGATGTCGGTGAAGTCGCCAGAGGGTCGCTCGAGCCGAAGGAGATGGTCTCCGGGCACCAGCCGGTACGCCGTCGTTGTCGTATGACCGACGCGCTCGCCGTCCACGGAGAGTACGGCCCACGGGCGCGCCGTGACGTACAAGAGGCCAGCCGTCTCCGGGAGCAGGGATACGTCAACGACTGTGGTCACTCCCGGGAGCGCCTCGACTGTTAGGCGACTTGGCAGGTAGCCGGGTGCGGAAACGACCACCGCGTAGCTCCCCGGCCGCACGTTGCGGGTTTCGCCGCCCCACATGAAGTACTCGGCGCCGATCCGCGCCATGATGGGCATCGTCGAGGGTGCCAGCCGGATCGTGCCGTCCGCTTGGCCGCGAAACGTAGCCGGCCACCGAAACTCTGCCCGGCTGAATCGATCATGCGGCGTGGCTCTTACGAATGCCTGGGCGGCCTGCACCGCGCGGACCACCGTAGGCGGCATGACATCGTCGTCGACCTGGAACTCGGGTGCCAACCGCAGGGCCCAGCGAAGCCACGTCGTGGCGAGCGAGTCCTTTCTGAGCACCAGAAGCGCGTCGGCCAGGCGTTGGACGCCTCTCAGCCAGAGGTCGTCGCGAGGTCCGGCTGCGGGATCAAGGCCGGCGCTGAGGAGTTGGGCAGCGCCTTGGTAGTCCGCCAGAAGGTAGCGCTCCGTCCCGGCCTCCAACGCCCGCCTCCCAGTCTGCGCGGTGGCGGACGAGGCAGTGAACGCGACGAGCATCAGAAGCTTTCTCATGGCTCCCGCCGCATGCGGATTTCAACCACGTTCGGTCCGACCTGAAGCGCCAACGTTGTATCCGCGGGGAAAAACCCCGGTCGCTCGAGTCGCAAGGTATGCGTGCCTGGTGGGAGGTCTTCGCGGTGCACGGGACGCTCTCCACGGAACTCGCCGTCCACGTAAATGCGCGCCCAGCCGCTGACGACCCGGACGATGAGCGTCGCGCTGGGCGTCTCTACCCATGCGGCGGTCGCACCGCCCGAGGTGGTCTCCTCGGCCGTCGGGCTCGCTGGCTTGCGGGAGGTCCCGGCCACCGGGGGCCGTACGTCTGGATCGGGCTGGCCCTCATGGGTATCTGCGACGACACTGCCCGGCCCTGGCGGCGCGCCAGCCTCCCGCTCTCGCGGTAGGATCTGTGCGGCGGTGTAGATCGCCGCGGCCGTTAGGGCGAGGCCGGCGCTCCACATGAACAACGGGCTGCGGAGACGCGCCGCACGGCGCACTGCAGTCCCTGCCACCTCGCGCCCTGCCACAGCGCGGGCGAAATCCGCTACCGTTGCGAATCGGTCCTCGGGCCGCTTGGCAAGCGCTCGCTCAATGGCTGCATAGACGTGGCGTGGAAGGCCCGGTCGCTTCTCGCTGAGCGGCGGGGGAGCGACCTCGGTGTGCATGTGTAGCAGTTCGTAGGCGGACGATGATTCGAACGGAACCGCCCCGCTGAGGCATTGATAGGCGACGACGGCCAGGGAGTATTGATCCGTGGCACCGGAGACCGCCCCGCCAACGTATTGCTCGGGCGACATGTAGTAGGGCGTGCCCAGCAGCCGTCCGGACACGGTCAGCGAACCTTCCTGAAGCTCCTTGGCGATCCCGAAGTCGGTCATGGTCACCCGGCCGCGCTCATCGAGCATGATGTTTCCAGGTTTGACGTCGCGGTGGATCACACCATGCTGATGGGCGTACGCGAGCGCGTCTGCCACCTGATCCAGGATGGAGAGCGTGTCCTCGAGCGTGAGCCGTCCCTTTTCTCTGAGAATGGCGTCGAGGCTCGTGCCGGCAAGCAGCTTCATGGAGTACCACATCAACTCCCCGCCTGAGCTGACGCGGTAGATGGGAATGATGTTGGGATGGTCCAACGCCGCTGCGGTGCGCGCCTCGCGTTGGAAGCGCTGGATCGCTCCTTCACCGAACGTACGAGCCGGGGGCAGGACCTTGATGGCCACGCGGCGCCGCAGTTGAGTTTCGGTCGCCAGGTACACGACGCCCATGCCGCCCCGACCAATCTCTCGTTCGATCTCGTACTCACCGGCTGTCGCCTGCCGGAGCGACAGGGTCAGCGTGCCGACCCCGACGTCAGCCAGTGAAGCAGGGCCGGACAAGGATTGGCCTGGCGCATCGGTGCCGCAGTTGGTGCAGAACCGGGAGCCATCGGGGAGGGGGCTCGCGCAACTGGCGCAGAGCATGGTGGAATAGGATACGGCCAGGCTCATCGCAGTGCCACCAGCCAGCCGACGCTCACGGCTTCCTCCGTGACGTCGTCTGAGGCGCGACAAGCGGCACGGCGCGGCGCCACGTGGGGCGCGTTTCGTAGTTCGGGTAACCGGGTGGGCTGTCCGTCAAACGCCTGATGTTGCTGCCGTCCCGGTTCATGACGTACAGGCGTAACGGCCCGGGGCATTCGTAAGGGCCGTAGTAGTAGTAGTCGTCGCACGTTTCAATGCTGCCAGCGGCGGCAAAGACGATCTGAGAACCTCGGGGTGACCAGACGGCCGCAGAGTAGGGATCGCTCGGATAGGTCGTGGTCAACGTTTTGCTCAAGTTAGTGGCGCCGGAGCCATCGGCGTTCATTACCCAGATGTCATTGCGCCCTTCGCGGTCCGCGACGAACGTCAACTGGGAACCGTCTGGAGACCAGGCTGGCGACACGTTGCAGCCAGCCGTGCCGGAGGTCAGGTTCACGGCACCGGTGCCGTCCGCGTTCATGACGTACACGTTGCAGCCCTGATCAAAGGCTATGCGCGTTCCATCTGGGGACCACGCCGGACGGCGGGGGGAAACGAGCTCGTTCGCTCCGCCGATTGCGCCTCTGAGGAGGGTCACGTTGGAGCCGTCGGCGTCCGTTGCGAAGATGCCGCCACCCAGCACGCGGTTACTCCAGAACACGATCCTGGATCCGTCAGGCGACCATGTTGGGTGCTCGTTGAGGCTAAAATGCCTGGTGATATTGACCGCGGCGGAACCGTCAGCCTGAGCCGTGAAGATGTCGGATTGCGACCGGGCGGCCGTCCACACCACGACGGCGACGTGTCGGCCGTCAGGCGACCAGGCCGGCTCACCAACCGTTCCGGCCGGACAGTAGCGACTGTCGTAGACGCAGGCGTCCGCGTTTCGAATCAATTCCGAGCGCAGCCGGCCGTCGGCCCGGATCGCCTCGACTCCCCCCGGTGCGTCGAACGCGATCAGCTCTTGCGGTGCGCCGCTGACGGTGACGATGGCCGTGTCGGTCGCGGTCTCTTGCGCCGCTACGGATGCCGCAATCCAGGTAGTACCGTCCCCATGAGCGGTCACAAGCCCCGTGGAATCAACGGTGGCCACAAACGGAAACTGGCTGCGCCAGACGAGCGTCGTTGATCGCACACCGGGTATGACATAGCCGTTCCGATCGAGGTCCTCGATGGTGAGGGGCGCGGACGCCCCTTCCCCGTTGAGTCTGAGGCTGTCTTCCACGATCCGCCTTCTGGCCAGCTCCTGCCGCACCGTCACCGTGGCGACTGCGGATTGCCCGGCAGTGGTGGCCGTGACGATCGTTACCCCGTTTCTCCGCGCGGTCACCAGTCCCGACCGACTCACGGTCGCGATAGTGGTATCGTCCAACGCCCATCCCACAGTGGGATTGGGGATGAGGAAGCCCAGACTATCCCGCGCCTCCGCGATGAATCGCACGGTGTCCGCGATGGCGGTGAGGGTCTGGCGCGGCGGGGTCACGAATGCATACCGAGTGACCTGGGCCACCATCAGCGTGGCAGTGTCGGCCGCGCTACCCACCCGCGCGATGATCCTGGCGCTGCCCGCGCCGGTCGCCGTTGCCACACCAAGGGAGTTGACCCGGGCCACGCCGGTGTCACTGCTGCTCCACCGTGGCTTGGCACCACCGATGACATGGTTGGCCGAATCCAGCACAAGCGCGAAATAACTGATGGACCGCGCGATGGTGCGCAGCGTATCGACCTTCGGAGCGAGCCGCACCGCAGCGGCCTCTTGCGACACCGCGACGCCGGCCCAGTCGGCCACGTCGTCCACCTCGGCCCTGATCTGAGTGAACCCTTCGTCCACGGCTACTACCACTCCTGGGCCCACCAATCGCGCGACCGATGAATCCTGACTGTACCAGACGATCGGAACGTCGGGGATCTCCGTGCCCTGAGCATCATAGGCAGCGGCGCGAAACTCGGTGACCTGTCCCAGGCGGGGCAGCGTGATGTAGCCCGCGTAGGGTTCAGACGGCGTGTTTAGAGAGGGGAACAGCCGAACCTTCGACACTACGACCTGCACCGCGAAAACCGTGTCCCGCGAGCCAACCGGCGTCGCTACCGTCGCCCGCACGGACGCCATGCCGCGCGCCACTCCGCGCAGGATCCGGCGCGTGGAATCCACTTCTACCACGCCGTTCGGATCGAGCGGCACGAGACGGTGGAGTGGCTCGTCCACCTGGTCTCCGCTCACGATAACCCGGACTGAGGGTTGAACCACTCCATTGAGTGGGACGCGAAGGGGGCTATCGAAATTCAGCCGGAACTGGACCAGTTCGGCCTCAGAGGGCTCGCCCGGGAGAAAACAGGCCGCAAGGTACGACGCACACACGAGACCAACGGCGAGCCACGATCCTCGGAGCATCTGTCTGGACCCCCTTCCGAGGCCCAACGTACTGCCGGTAGAACAAGCGGCGGCCAAGTCAGCCGCCCCGGCGGCCAAGTGATTGCGTCCCTAGCTGCTCGGCATCGCCGAGGGCCGGACCGAGGCACGCTGACGGAGTGAAGCCACGAGCGCGAGACGTTCGTTGTCCTCCCTCGCCGCGTGCTCGGCGATGTGAATGGCGGCTGCTGCGGTCCGCGCGGCTCCAAGCGTCACGGCGGCATCCGCCACACGGACCGCCGCCTGAAACGCTTGCGGATGCCCTTCGGCTTCCATGAGTCGGGCGCGAAGCAGCTGCATGTCGAGGTCACTGCGGCCGTCGAGAACGGCGATGAACTGCTGCCGCAGACGGCGCCGGCCGCCAGCCTGCATGCACTCTTTCTCGATGACTGCCGGCACGACCCGGCCGTTGAACGCGTAGCGATCTCCGTCCAGCACAACGAACCGCTCCTGCTCCAAGCGATCGAACGCGGCGTCAACCCTGGCACCTTCGAGGCCGGCTACCTCCGCAATCAGCGACGGATCCAGCGCTGCTCCCAGGATGCTGGCGGCCCGGAGGACGGCCAGGCTGTCGGGGCCCAGCCGCATCGCACGTGCCACCAAGGCGTTCCGAACCGCGTCCGGAATCGTGATCGGGAGGGTCGTCTCGTACGTCGAGCCCGCTTCGGGCCAGCCCAGGAAGTCCTCTCGCCGCGCCCCTGTCTGGGCGAGGTCGCGAAGCAGCGTCACCGCAAGAAAAGGGTTGCCTCCGGACTCGTGCAGGATCCGTCGCGCCAATCGCTCGCGGTCGCCCGGCCCTGTGCGCCCCGGAGCAATGGCCTCAACGAGCATGACGATTTCCTCGGCCGTGAACGGCTCGAGACGCACCTCGGTGCCCGGGATGTCCCGGCCGACGCGGGCCAGCAGCCCTCGCAGCTCCGGCGAACCTTCCTCATCGGTGGTCAGGGTGAGCAGTGTTGTGATGGGCGCGTCGGCGGCGCGCGACCCGACCGTCGCTAGCGCGTCGAGCGTCGGCCCATCGGCCCACTGCGCGTCGTCAATCAACAGCCCGACGGGGCGTTCCTCCGCCACGGCCTGCAGGAGCGAGCCGACCGCGTCGGCGACTTGCGCCGCGTCGCGCGGGGCGAGCGGCTCCACTCGGTTGGCCAGTTCCGGGACGATGGCCGCCAGAACGCGCAACCCGACGTGATCAGTGCCTGCGAGGCCCGGAGCGTCCAGGAGCCCGTTGCGCACGAGCGCGCGCAGAGTGCTCCAGGGCACATCGTGGTCGGTTCCGAGAATCCTTGCGCTGGTCACCAGAGCGCCGGACAGCGCCAGCCGTTCCGCGCAGGTGTTGAGAAGTCGCGTGCGTCCCGACCCGGGTTCACCGACGATCACGAAGCACGCGGGACCTCCGTCGGCGCATCGCTCGAGCGCGGCGAAAAGTCGGGCGTGCGCATCCCGTCGGCCGACGAGCGGCGGCTCGGCGCCGGGCTGGCTCCGTTGACCGCGCCGCCAGCTTCCCTCGCGGATGCGGCGGGCCAAGGCGCACAGGGCGGCACCGGGTCGCTCGCCCAAATCGGTTTCCAGGCGCTGCGCGAAGTCGTGGTACAGCGCGAGCGCCCCGGCGTTGTCACCCTCGAGGGCCGCGCTGCGCATTCCCACCGATGCCCCGAGCTCATTGTAGGGATTCAGTGTCACGGCGCGGCGCGCCAGGGTGAGGGCTTCCAGATGGCGGTTGACCGCAAGCTGTTCCTCGGCACGGGCGACGAGCAGGCGGACGGCCGCTTCTTTGACGCGTGTGCGCTGGCCCTCCATCCACGCGTCGAACGCCGGAGCGTCCTCAATGTGAAAGCCCTCGAGAAACTCCCCTCGCAGCAGATCGAGCGCTCGGAGATCTCCGGCGCCGCACGCCGAGTCGAATTGGAGGGTATCGGCCTCCAGGGCCTCGGGGTTTAGCCGCAGGAGCTCACCGCGCGTGAGCAATCGTGCTTCGCCGAGCGCGGTGCGCAGTCGGCGAACCGCCTCGTTAAGGGAGCGTCGGGCAAGTTCTTCGGGCCGGTCTGGCCACAGAAGGCCGACTAAGTGGCTGCGCGCACGTGTGAAGTCTGGGGACAGGGCGAGATAGATCAGGAGCGCAAGGTTCTTCCGCCACAGCACTTCCGGCGGTGGCTCGCGACCATCCAGGTTCGCCCGCGGAGACCCCAGGCAGTGGAGCTGGAGGGGGACCAGAGTCTCGACCACGGCGGTACTTAAGATGCATGACGACGGTGGGGAGTGAAAGAGGTTGGCCTTCAATGCACAGCCATCCCAAGTCCCGGGCCGTTTTCGAACCTCGAACGCAAGTGCTCTTGCGACTTCCTGTCATCGGACAACCCCGGGGGTTGGTGAGGCAGGCAATGGCAAGCCACAGCAGGAGCGGTGGCAGACAGGGCCACGGGCCGTTCATGCGATTTGCGGTGCCTGGGGGTGGTCCCAAACTGCAGCCCGTCACGGGGGCGGCCAGCTGTCAAAAACAAAAGGCCCGCCTCGATCGCTCGAGAAACGGGCCTTCGTAAAGAGAGGCTGGCAACGGCCTACTCTCCCACGACCTCGCGATCGCAGTACCATCGGCGCTGACGGGCTTAACTGCCGTGTTCGGGATGGGAACGGGTGTGGCCCCGTCGCGCGAGTCGCCAGCCAAGAACTGAAGCGATGCCGGGGTTCGGGTGTCGGATGTCAGGCTCTACAGCCCTGACACCCGACACCCGACACCTGACACCGCTGATGGCGCGTGAATGCCGACGTGTCGAGATGGTGTTCGCAACCAGAAGAGATCAAGCTGCACGGGCGATTAGTACGGCTCGGCTGAAGCGCTTACGCGCCGTACACCTGCCGCCTATCAACGTGGTAGTCTCCCACGGCCCTTCAGGGATCTTACGATCCAGGAGTGTTCATCTTGGGACGGGTTTCCCACTTAGATGCT
>DATMAW010000117.1:0-3248 GCA_035559715.1 Gemmatimonadales bacterium
CCCCGGATCGAGGTCGTGCACGCACTGGCCGACGCCGACCAGACGTGCCCGCAGTGCGGGGGCAGGCTGACGGAGATGACCGGCCAGACCGAGGACGCGGAAGAGATCGACGTCGTCGAGCGCCGCTTCGTCCTCGAAGCATCGGCGGAAGAAGTACCGGTGTGCGTGCAACGGCTGCATCGACACGGCACCCGGCCCGCTGCGACTCGCCACTCAGCCGGACGGGCGGGGCCGGCGCTACTCGCCTGCGATCGCCGTCGAGATCGCGGTCAACAAGTACGTCGACCACCTACCGCTGGAGCGCCAGGCCCGCGTGATGTCCCGCGAAGGGCTGACGATCGAATCGCAGACGCTGTGGGATCACACAAACTTAATGGCGGCGTCGTTGATGAATTACGGCGGTTGCCACCGGCCAGGGAGGTCTCCCACCTAAAGGGACCGGAAACATCACAGACTTCATAAAACGGTTCTTGAAACCAGATAAAGCGAATTCAGCGGCCACTGCGGTATGCTTGCTGAATCCGCCAGCATGCAAGGCCTCTATGACTCGCTCGAATGCCTTATCAGTGGCGGACGAAAGCCCAAGTGTCAACCGCCTCAAATTTGATACAGAAACTGGTGGGCGAGGCCGAACGGCATGAGCTTCATTCTGGACATCTTTAGATCGCACCGTTCAACTCCGGACGAGGTAGTCGCTCGATGGAACTCGTACATCGCGTATATAAAGTCGTTAAGCGGCAAGCTGCCTCCAGGAGCCTACGCTTATGCCATATCGCAGTGGCACAGCGACTACAGCGATAACAGATCACCTCATGATGCATGGGTTGAGAGGCTGCTAATACATGAGACGGCAGGCTCTCAAGCCAGCCGGTTTCTCGGCATCACGATTGACTTGCTAGGATCGTACCAAAATGGGCGGATTAGGTTTTCGTATTGGAATGTTGGGTCGTATTCCCTACACAGCGGTGAGGCCATGGATGGGCATGGAGACTGGCTTGCCGATGAAGTTGAGTTAATCCACCACAACTTGGTCGCTCATACAATTCTGTTGTCGCGAGGAGGGCAGTGGCGAATCGAGGCAGAGGATTTTACCTACACATGGACTCCATTCGTTAAGGAACAATGAGCCTCGATTTCGCAGTGGTGAGGGCAACAGCGTGAAATCTGCCGCGTCACGAGTTGCCACCGGCGCTTGGTGAGCGCGCCACGCCAAGCGCCTTTCGGTCTCCTCGGACATGAAAGCGGACTCCATGAAGCACGAACCGCGCGCAGGGGCGCCGCCGAGCGGTTGACGCGACACCTCGAACTGCGGGGTCTGTACCCCCCCCGGATTGGATGGACACCGAGTTGCGGGTAATTCACGCGGCGATCTCGTCCCGTGTGATGAGCGCAGCTCGCACGCCGCTGGCGCTTGATAGCCGTGGCGCTCGATGAGCCACTGCTGGTTATAGCACGCGTGAAACTCAAGGAGTGCGAGGCGGAGTTCCTCGACCGTGGCGAACGTTCGCACCCACAGCACCTGTTCCTTCAGCGTCCGCATGAAGCGTCAACGCAGCCGTTGCCCTCGGGCGTGCGCACGAAGGCGGGACTGGAGGCGAAGCCGAGAACGTGCAGCTCGTCCTGGAAGACGTCACTGACTATTGGCTGCCGTGATCGTGTCGCAGCGCGAGCCCCGTCGCGACACCGGCCTCGTGGCCCCCAAGACCCGCCGCACCGCTTGACGGATCGACTCGAGCGCCTCGAAGCGGGTCCCCGGCCGCGCCGCGTGAATGCCCACGCACTCCGCCGTGTCGTGATCGATCGCGACGGAGACCGTGGCCGTGCCCTCGCGCACGGTGAGACACGTCGTGGCGTCCGTGCCCCACATCGCGTCGGGCCGGTCCGGGATGATCGTGCCGTCGGGAACGCGGGCGCCGCCCGGCTGGCCCGCGCGGGTGGGGGCCAGGAGCTACGCCTCCCGCATCAGTCGCAGCACCCGCGGGCGCGACGTCCGCACGTCGGCCAGGCGCAGACGCGCCCACACCTTCCGGTGCCCCTCGCCGACGAAGGGCGAGGCTGCCAACACCGCCCGGATCTGCTCCAGCAGGACCGCATCGCTCCACCGCGGCTTCGGCCCCCGCTTCGCGGCCGGCCGCCCCGGCGCCGCCGCCCGGCGAGTCTGGCTCAGATACACCGTGGAGCGCGCGATCTCCCACATCCGGCACACCCGGGCCAGACCGTAGCGCCGCTGCGTGGAGGGCGAGCAGGTCTGGCTCATTCGCTCGGCCTCCGACACGGTAAAGGCAGATGCGCCTCGAGGCGATGGCAGCGCTCGAGGAGCAGCTCGTTGTTCATCGTGATCTCGCCGACCTTGGCGCGCAGACGCTGGATCTCTTCGTCGCGCTCGTCGGCCGGCCGACTCTTCAGGGCCGCCTGGCCGCCCGCCAGGAATCGCTCCCGCCAGTGGGCCAGGGTCGCCGCCGTCACCCCGAGCTCGCGCGCCAGGCTGTCCAGCGGCTCGCCGCGCAGCATGCGGAGGATCGTCTCCGTCTTCCGTCGGGCGGAAAACCGTCCGGGCTCGCGCAGACCGTCCGCGTCCGGAGCCGCCGCGGCGCCCGCGAGTGACCGCTTCTCCCTCTTGCGTCGCCCCATGTCCACCTCCTCGGAGGAGCATCATCTCCTCCAGCGAGGTGTCCATCAAAATCCTGGGGCGAGAGAGCGCTTCGTCTACGACGGGCTCGGCCGCCGGCAGCGAAAGACGATCGCGGGGACAGCGACCGACTTCGTTTACGACGGGCTCAACCCGGTGCGCGAGGCGACCGGCGGGAGGATCACGGACCTTCTGACGGGGCTAAATTAGCGATGCGCTCCGCGCCAGACGGCGTACGGCTACGGGGAACGTCACGAGCGTGACCTGGCTCGCCGGCACGCCGGGCGCGGTGCCTACCACGCTCACCTACGAGCCGGCGTTCAACCAAGTGGCGAGCATCACGGATCCGCTCGGGCACACCACGACCTTCGGCCACGATGCGAAAGGCAACGTCACGAGCGTGACCAATGCGCTGGGGCAGCAGACCACGGTGACGTACGACGCGAACGGACGCCCCCTCACGCTCACGAGCCCGCTCAGCCAGACGATCACGCTCACGTGGCAGGCGGCGGATCTCGAGCGCGTCACGGACCCCCTCGGTCACAGCACGACCCGCTTCGTCGATGCGGTGGGCCGGGTGTCGGCAGTCAGGGACGCGCTCGGCCGACGGACTCGGTAC
>DATMAW010000118.1:0-5506 GCA_035559715.1 Gemmatimonadales bacterium
AAGCGCGCGATCCGCACCATGTGGATCGTGCTCGACGAGCTGGACCGGATGTGGATCCCGCAGGAGTTGTCGTGGCGGCTCAACGAGCGCCATTACGGCGCGCTGCAGGGCCTCGACAAGGCGCAGACGGTGGAGAGGCACGGCGAGGCGCAGGTGAAGATCTGGCGGCGCAGTTACGACGTCCCGCCGCCGCCGCTCTCGGCTGACGCGGCGCGCGCTCAAGGAACCGATCCCCGGTACGCCGGGCTCAAGCCCCATGAGCTGCCGCTTTCCGAATCGCTCAAGGACGTGGTGGCGCGGTTTCTTCCGTACTGGCACGAGGCCATCGCGCCCACGGTGCGGCGCGGGAAGCGCGTGCTGATCGCGGCGCACGGCAATTCGCTGCGGGCGCTCGTGAAGTACCTGGACGACGTGTCCGAGAGCGACATCGTCGAGTTGAACATCCCGACGGGAATCCCGCTGGTGTACGAGCTGGACGACAGCCTGCGCCCGATGCGGCACTACTACTTAGGGGATCCCGCGAAGGTGGCCGCAGCGGCTCAAGCGGTGGCGGCGCAAGGGAAGGCGAAATAATGACGGGGGGAACAGCGCGGCGATCACCCCCGATCGCCGGCACCCTGTTATCGCCCTCGTCCCTCCTTCTCCCTCCTCGTCCGTTCTCCCCTACAGACTAAACCAGTAACTCGCCTTCACCAGGAACGTATTCCTCGCCTCCGCGCTCGAGAACAGATCGTCCAGGCTCGGCCCGAGCCGGAAGCTCCCGTCTCCCGTGTTCTGCGAGCGGCCGTGCTGCCACACCACGAACAGCGTGGACCCGGCGGAGTATTCCCAGCGCAGCACCAGGTTGGACCGGAACGAGAGGTAGGAGAAATCGGGATTCCCGATGTCAATGTCCGCGGTGCCGTCGCGATTCAGGTCCACGGCCACGTCGCCGCCGCTCGCGATCAGGCGATCCGCGCCGAACACGTCGAACCGATCGGCGAAGCGCGGCGCGCGGGGGTCCGCCACGCGCTTGAACGCCACGTAATCGCCCGATGACACGAACGGCTCGGCGTAGAGCTGGAGCGACAGCGTGGGCGTAAACGTCAGGTTGCCGCGGAACGTCATGCTCGCCGTGGTCTGCTTCAGCTCGCCGAACACGTAGTGATCGGCGCCCAGCGCGTTGCTGCGCTGGATGTACTGCCAGCCGTCCCGTTGTCGCGACACGGAGGGTTGGGCCGAGAGATCCACATTGGAGGCGGCGCGCCAGGACAGCCCCGTGCCGATCCGCATCCACCAGCCCGCGTTCTCGTCCTGCCGGCCCGCCGACGCGTTGATGCCACCCCGCAGCCGCTTGCGCTCGTCGCTGTAGAAGCCGCCCCAGCCGTTCCAGCCGGACGGCACGCGAAAGGCGGGCCCGCCGCGCAGCGCGCCGTTGCTCAGGCCGCCGACTTCGCGATTGAACCCGAAGTAGCCGCCCCAGTAATTGAGCAGCGTGTAGTTGAAGTTGACGTTGCCACCCGTGGCCGCGCGGTCGCCGCCGAAATTCCACACGCTCCACTCGTTGACGTTGATGTTGAAGCGGCGGAACACCTTGCCCGGTTGCAGCCAGCGCTTGTTCACCCACACCCACTGGATGGCCTGATCGGCGTTGCGCTGGAATCCGATGTCGTTCACCTCGAAGCCCGGGGAGCGGAAGTCCACGCCGGTGCTGAAGCGCCACGACCCACCGCCGCGCTTGCCGATCGAAAGATTGCCCGCGTAGCCCGAGAGGGACGTGCGCGTGGGATCGTAGGTCACGTAGTCGTTGTCGGGCCGCTGGAAGTACCGCGCCGACGAGCGCTGCGTGCGGGCGATCGCGGCGGCGGAGCCGAGCACGTGGCTGCCCACGAGCCAGCCCTCAACCGCGTACGTGTCGCGGCGGAAGCGATGGGTCCAGGAGAGGCCGCCCGCGTAGGCCGTGCTGCGCAGCCAGTCGAGGTTTGGCGGCAGGTCGCGGTCCACCGCCGTCCCGAACAGGCCGATCTGCGTGAGCCCGCCGCGGAAGTCGCGGGCGAGCTTCCCCACGAGGTACTTCGACTGTGGCTCCACCACCTCGGAGAAGCGGTTCCCCGCGGCATCCACCACGCTCGCGTCCTCTTCCGCCGTGAGGGCGCCGAGCAGCCCGATCGTCCAGCCGCTCGACGTCTTGCCCGACAGCTTCGCCGCGCTCCAGATGGTGGTCTGCGGGATCTCCTCCGCGTAGCCGCCGCGCGGGTCCGCGTCGCCCTGCGGCGCGCGCCCGATGCGGCGCGTGTAGAACAGCGACTCGTTGGCGCCGTCGCCGTCGCCCAGCCCGATGTCGAAGCGGAAGATGTCCAGCCCCTCGTTGAAGAACGGCCGCTTCTCCGGGTAGAACGTCTCGAACGCGGAGAGGTTCACCACGGCCGGGTCCGCCTCCACCTGGCCGAAGTCCGGGTTGATCGTGGCCGAGAGGGTGAGGTTGGACGTGACGCCGATCCTGAGGTCCGCGCCGGCGCGCGCGGTGTGATCGGTGCCGGTGCGGAACGGATTGCCCGGCTCTTCGGGCTCGAACGCGCTGCCCGCCGCCGTGTACGGCATGATCTCCACGCGGCGCGGCGGCTTGATGCCCTGAATCCCCACGAGGTCGCCGAAGCGGGACACCATGCCCGACTGGTTCTTGGGCGGCAGCCGCCAGAACTGCTCCTCGTTCACCCGGTTGATCTTGCGGTACAGGTTGAAGCCGAACGTGTGCTCATCGGCCGCGGCGAAGCGGAGCTGGCTGAAGGGAATGCGGAACTCCGCGGTCCAGCCCTGCGCGTCGCGCGCCACCGCCACGTCCCACACGGCGTCCCACGACTCGTCGCTGTTGTTGTCGTTGAAGTAGTAGACGTCGCGTTTCACACCGGCGGGGTTCACGAAGAAGACGAAGGCGGTGCGGCGGTCGTAATAGGAATCAACGCCCACGGCCACCCAGTCGGAGGGCGAGTCCTCGTCGCGGCGCGTGAGCTGAGCCGCGATCTGGTCCGGCCGGGAGTCGTACGCGCGGAACGCGACGTACAGCGCGTGGTCGGTGTAGAGCACGCGCGCCTCGGTGCGCTCCGAGCCCGGCTCTCCCTCGTTGGGATCACGCTGCGTGAAATCGCTGATGACCGGCGCCGCCTGCCACGCCGGCTCGTCGAGGTGGCCGTCAATCTCCGGCGCGGCCGGCCGGGCCCGCACCGCCATGGCGGGGGCGGGGGCCACGCTCTCCGCGCGGACGCCGTTGGAAAGGGACTGCTGCTGCGCGAGTGCGGGGACCGCGACGCTAAGGAGGGCGAACACGACTGGCCCGCACCCACGCAACAACGTTGATTCGACGCTCATAGGAACCCTGCTCCGACCGAGGCTGTGTCCCAGCCCTACGGGGGAGGGGGCGGGCTGGTTTCGAGGGGTTAGATGAGCGGTTGCCGAAAAGGGTTGCGCTTGGGAATTGCGACCGGGCGGGATGCGCTTGCCAGAGCGATGCCGGGGCGCGAACCCGGTGAGCTGTCAGGTGCTGCCTGGCTGGCTCGGCCCATAGGCGAAAAACCCGAGTCAACGCATCGGCGAACTTACGACCGCAGCGGCTGCACTCGCCGCCGCGATGCGTTTTTTCCTCGCGACCTTGACACTTAGCGTGCCAGGCCGGGAACGTTGCTGAGACTGACAAGCCACAGCCAGGGGCCACAAGGAACGCGCTGTCATGCAACACAGTTTCGGCACCGCCATCCGCTGGCTCACGTCCGCGCCGCTGGTCACACTCTTGGTCGTGCTGACCATAGGCTTAGGCGTGGGTGCCAGTACGGCGATTCTTGGCGCGCTGGAATCAGTGATCAACCCTTTTCGGTTCGAGCACGCGGATCGGACGTTCGTTATTTGGCGGGGCATGCGGGACCGCGACCTTCTCTTGCCCCCTGTTGGCGAGCAGGTCGAGCTATGGCGCAGGGCAACGGCTTTCGAGCAACTGGAGGCCTTCACAGTTACCGAAATGACCCTGACCGGCCGCGGTCCTGCCGAGTGGCTTCAAGTCGCCCACATCTCGCCGTCGCTCCCAGCATTAGTCGGCGCCGAGCCGGTCCTTGGGCGCGGGTTCGCGGTCGAGAGCCAACCTGGAGCGCCGCCGGTTGTCATCCTCTCGCATGCCCTCTGGAAGACGCGCTTCGGTGCGCAACCCGTGCTCGGTCAGACCGTCACGCTGGACGGCATGTCGCGCACAATCGTAGGGGTGATGCCGCCGCACTTCAAATTGCCCAGCCCTCTGTCGTGGCGCTATGACGCCCTCGTGCCCCTCGTCCCTTCAGCCGAGCTGGGCAACCTTACCGTCGCCGCGCGACTGCGTGACGGAGTCACACCTGCGCAGGCGGAGGAGGAGCTCGCGGCGCTCGGCCTTGCCGCGGCGGAGGCTGGCGGCGGGCCTCGGTGGACGGGCCGCGTGCTTGAGCCGGAGTTCTTCGCACGCAATGTCCGCGAGACGCTCGAGCTGCTGATGGTCGCTGTGGGCCTGCTGCTCCTCATCTGCTGCGTCAATGTCTCGAACCTCCTACTAGCCCAAGGCCACAGTCGCGCGCGAGAGATGGCCGTCCGTGCGGCGCTGGGCGCCAAACGGGGCCGGCTATTGCTCGAGCTGCTCCTGTCCAGCGTGATACTTGGGCTCGGCGGAGCGATCACGGGTGTGCTGCTCGCCATTTGGGGCTCGGACCTGCTTCTGGCGATACGCCCAGATGATCTCCGCTCCCTAGAACGACTGTCGCTTAACCCTACGGTGCTTGGATTCGCAGTTACTCTGTCAGTCGGCACTGGGGTAGTTGTCGGCTTGGTGCCGGCGTTTCGTCTCTCTAGCACCCGGTCGCTCCTGCTGTTGAGGGGTGGCGGAGGTACAGAACCGCGCGGTGCTTTCGGGCGCCGGTTCCGACTGGCGCTTGTCGTGGTCCAGGTCGCGTTATCGTTCGCTCTCCTCGTGGAATCGGGGCTCCTTGTCCGAAGCGTCGCACGGCAGGTGCAGGTACCTCTCGGGTTCGAGGCGCAGCGGCTGGCTGTGGTGGACGCGTCGGCGCCCCAGTGGAAGTTCCCAGACGACCGGACAACCAGTGCGTTGTTTCATGAGATCCGCGATCGCATTGCAGCCCTACCGGGTGTGGAGAGCGCTTCCCTGGCCGTTGGCGTCCCGCCTCGTGCGGCCATCTTCTTCGGCGACCTGGAGATTGACGGGCGTCCCGGCCGGGCCGCTCAGAATCAAGCAGTGTTCTTCGGCGGCTCAGTGGACGCGGACTACTTCACGACGGTTGGTCAATCGATTGTCGCTGGTCGGGGTTTCACCCCCGAGGAGGTGCGACAGGGTGCCTCGGTGCGTATCATTGGCGAAGGCGCGGCGCGTCGATTCTTCCCAGGAGGCGCGGCCATCGGTATGCGCATGCGTCTCGGATCGCGCGACCCATGGAGCACCATCGTAGGCATCGCGGCGGACGTGCGGGCGGGTGGGCTAGGCGAGGCGGGCGATGGTTTGCAG
>DATMAW010000119.1:0-6410 GCA_035559715.1 Gemmatimonadales bacterium
TCACGCAGCCCGCCGATTCCCTGCTGGGCGCCGTGACCCCTACCTTCAGCTGGGCCGTTCCCGGGGCGCCGGGGTTCGCGCTGCCGATGAGCTTCCGTTTGATCGTGTCGCGGACCGACGCCGGCTTCGTGCTCGACACAACCACGAGCAGCACGACCGTCGTCTGGCGAGTGCCGCAGCGCCCCGGCGCGCGTCTCACCGTCTCGCTTCGGGCAACGGCGGCGGACTCCGCGGAGATGCAGGTGAGCGGCGGGCGCGAGTTCATCGCGCCGCCGTGGACCGACCTCACGGTGCTGGACGACCCCGCGGGCCTCGCGATTCGCGACCGCCGCCCGCGACTCACGTGGACGCCGACACCGATATCCTCGCCACCGGGCCCGTTCACGTACGACGTGGAGGTGTTCCGGGCCGACGACGGCGGCGTCGAGGCTCGCGCCACGGGCCTCGATACGACGGCGTTCACACCGGGCGCCGATCTCGACGTGAACACGCCGTATCGCTGGCGCGTAACGGCACGCGCGGGAACGGACACGAGTACCACGGTGAGCCGCGGTGTATTCGTGATCGTGGACGAGAGCATTCCCACGGTCACGCTCCTGTTCCAGAACTTTCCCAATCCGTTCCCCAACCCGGCGACGGGTCTCACCGCCACGTGCATCTGGTTCGACAGCGCCAGGCCCGGCGAGGTGCGGCTCGAGATCCTCGACCTGCGCGGCCATGTCGTGCGCCGGCTGGTGCCCAGCGCCTCCACGCCCGGGTACCTGCCCGCCGGCCGATATGGTCGGCCCGCCGCGGGCGCCACCGGCCAATGCAACCCCGACCTGGCCTGGGACGGGCGCGCGGAAGACGGCACCTGGCTGCCGCGCGGCGTGTATCTGATCAAGCTCCAGACGCCCGACGGAACGTTCTTCAAGCGGGCGGTCTTTCTCGGGCCGCTGTGATGGAGCTGGTCGTGCTCGGCAGCGGGACGGTTGCACCGTCGCGAGACCGAACGGCGCCCGCATACTGGGTCACGGCGGGAGACGTTCGCCTGCTGCTGGATTGTGGAGCCGGCGCGCTGCATCGGGCGGCCGAGTTCGGGATCCCGTGGCACACGGTGACACACGTCGCGCTCACCCATTTCCACCCGGATCACTGGGGCGAGCTGCCCATGCTGCTGTTCGCGCTGCGGTACGGGATCGAGCCGGCGCGCGGCGCGCCGCTCGTGGTCATCGGGCCGCGCGGGCTGCGCACGAGGCTCACGCTCTTGGCCGGCGCGCTGGGGGATTGGGTGCTCGACCCGGGGTACCGCTGCGACATCGTGGAGATCGGACCGGGCGCAACGATGGATCTGGGAAACGAAACGAGGCTCGAGACGTGGAAGACGCCGCACACGGACGAAAGCCTGGCGTACGCCGTGCGGGCCGGGAGCCGCCGTCTGGTGTATACCGGGGATACCGGCGCGAGCGAGGACCTGGCCGTGTGGGCTTCGGGCTGCGACCTGCTGCTCGCCGAGTGTTCGCTCCCCGAAGAGCGGGCGCTCGACATACATTTAACTGCCGCCCAGGCAGGGGCCCTGGCTCGGGCGGCGCAGGCCCGCCACCTCGTGCTCACGCATTTCTATCCGCCCGTGGAGGGAACGGATCCCGCAGGGCAGGCGGCGCGCGTCTCAGGCGGCCGGGTCACGGCCGCGCGTGACGGGGAGCGGTTCACCGTCGGGGAGCCATAGCGAGACCGCTGTTCGGCGGCGAGTCACCACATGGGATACCGGTCATGCTGATCGTGATGCAGCACGGCGCCACCGCGGACCAGATCCGGCGCGTCGTTGAAGTCATCGAGGAACTCGGCTACCAGGCCCGGCCCATGCCCGGCGCGCAGCGCACGGCCGTGGGGCTTGTGGGAAATGACGGGCGCGTGGACGAATCCCGCCTGGCGGGACTCGCCGGTGTGAGGGAAATCATCCACGTCACGCAACCGTACAAGCAGGTCTCCCGCGAGTGGAAGCAGGACAGCACCGTGGTGCGACTGCCGGGCGGCCTCACGATCGGCGGGGATGAGGTCGTCGTCATGGCCGGTCCGTGCTCCGTCGAGTCCGAAGAACAGATCATCGCCGCGGCCCGGCTGGTCCGGGCATCTGGCGCTGCGGTTCTCCGCGGTGGCGCATTCAAGCCCCGCACGTCGCCCTACTCGTTTCAGGGGCTCGGCGTCAAGGGCCTGAAGTTCCTGGCGAGGGCGCGGGAGGAAACCGGGCTCCTCGTGGTGACGGAGGCCATGGACCCCGAAAGCGTCGGGGTCGTGGCCGAATACGCGGACATTATCCAGATCGGCGCCCGCAACATGCAGAACTTCCCGCTGCTCAAGCGGGCCGGTCGCGCCGGCAAGCCCGTGCTGCTCAAGCGCGGGATCGCCGCTACCATCACGGAACTCCTGCTCTCCGCCGAGTACCTGCTCGCCGAGGGGAATCACGACGTGATCCTGTGCGAGCGCGGGATCCGAGGGTTCGATCCGTCCACGCGCAACGTGTTCGATCTCACCGCCATCGCCGTGGTGCACGAGCTGTCGCACCTGCCGATCATTGCGGATCCCAGCCACGCCACCGGGCGCAGGGACAAGGTGATCCCCATGGCGCGGGCGGCGGTGGCCGCCGGCGCCGATGGCATCATGGTGGAGGTGCACCCCAACCCGGAGCGGGCGCTCTCGGACGGAGCCCAGAGTCTCTTTCCGGAGCAATTCACCGAGCTGATGCGCGAGACGCGGGTGATTGCCGAGGCGATTCACCGGCGGGTGGGCGAACCGCTGCCCGTTCCCGTGCCGGCCGGAGGGGCCTGAGCGGACGGTGGCTCCGGCGAGAACCTGCCTGGCGCTCGTTGCCGTCAGCGCCTTCACAACCTTCCCCCGTCTGCCACAGGACGTGGACGCGGTCCTCGCTCGCGCGCAGCGGGCGTACGACGCCATGCGCACACTCCGAGCGGAGTTCACCCAGACGCTGGACAACCCCATGCTCGGCTCGCCGGAGTCGTCCCACGGCACGATGTACCTCGCGCCGCCAGGGAAGTTCGCCATGGCGTTCAGCGATCCGGCCGGGGACCGGATCGTGGCCGACGGCGAGTGGCTGTGGATCTACACACCGAGCAGCGTGCCGGATCAGGTCATCCGCCAGCCCATCCCCGCCGCGGGCGCCAACACTCCCAACCTGTTCCAGCAGTTCGTGGATCGGCCGCGCGAGCGGTACGTCGTGACGCTCGTGCGCGCGGATACGGCTGCCGGTGAACGAGTGGACGTCGTTCGCCTGGTGCCCAGGCGCGAGGGAATGCCGTTTCGCGAGGCCATCATGGCAGTGGCGCAACGCGATGGGTGGCCGCGGAGGTTGTCCCTGGTCGAGGAATCCGGCCAGCGCCGCGAGTTCACGTTCCGCGACATCATGGTGAACGTGGAGATTCCCGCGCGAGACCTCCGGTTCACGGTTCCCCGCGGTGCCAGGGTAGTCACCCCCTGACCCCATGCGCGTGGCCGTCGGCACGAGCGGATTCGCCTACAAGGAGTGGAAAGGCAGCTTCTATCCCGCCGACCTGAAGGACGCCGACATGCTCCGCTTTTACGGGGAGCGGTTCAAGACGGTCGAGATCAACAACACATTCTACCGGATGCCCACGGAGAAGTTGCTCGCGAATTGGGCCATGCAGGTGCCGGCAGATTTCACGTTCGTCCTGAAAGCGTCGCAGCGGATCACGCACCTGAAGCGCCTGAAAGGCGCAGCCGACGACGTGGCGTATTTCACGCGCACGGCAGCCACGCTGGGCCAGCGCCTCGGCCCCACGCTCGTCCAGCTGCCGCCCAATTTCAAGAAAGACGTGGCGCGGCTGGAGGAGTTCCTCGCCGCGCTTCCGGACGGCTGGCGCGCCGCGTTCGAATTCCGTCATGCCTCCTGGTACGAGGACGATGTCTACGCCGCGCTCCGCGCCCGAAACCAGGCGTTGTGCGCCGCGGACACGGATGAGGACGAGGGACGCGTGGTCGCCACGGCGGACTGGGGGTACTTGCGGCTTCGGCGCGAGGCATATGGGAAGTCCGATCTCGCCGTTTGGGCCACACGAGTGCTGGGCCAGCCGTGGCGGGAGGCGTTCGTGTTCTTCAAACACGAGGACGCAGGCGCCGGCCCGGCGCTGGCGCAAGCATTCATGAGCGCGCTCACGGGCTAATCCTCAATGGAGGCCATGATGGGCGATGGCAGGCAATGAGGGGCGATGAGGCCTTCTCGTCGCCTGGACCGCGAGAGGGCTGGCGATCGCCTGCCATAGCCTGACATCGCCCTCATCCCCCGTTTGACCGGCCCGCACCGGCTGTCCATATTCCGCGCCGTCCAGCGCGCCGCGCTGGCTCGCCCAGCCTCCACCTTCACCTCGAGAGGACACCTGCCCGCCATGACGCCCCAGGAATTCTTCGCGTTCTGCAAGAAGCACGGCGCCGAAATGGTCGATCTCAAGTTCGTTGACCTCCTCGGCACATGGCAGCACTGCTCTTTCCCCCTCGACACGTGGGACGCGGGCACGTTCAAGGACGGCGTCGGGTTCGACGGATCTTCCATTCGCGGCTGGCAGCACATTCACGTGTCCGACATGCTGGCCATTCCGGTCGCGGAGTCGGCCAAGATCGATCCGTTCTTCAAGGAGCCCACGGTCAGCGTCATCGCCGACATCAAGGACCCCGTGACCAAGCAGGATTACACGCGTGATCCGCGGCACGTGGCGCGCAAGGTGATCGCCTATCTGGCCGAGACGGGCGTTGCCGATACGTGCTTCATCGGCCCCGAGCCCGAGTTCTTTATCTTCGACGAAGTGCGGTACGAGCAGAACCAGCACCGCGGGCTCTACGAGATTGACTCCGTGGAGGGGGCGTGGAACACGGCCCGCTTCGAGGAGCCGAACCTGGGATACAAGCCCAGCTTCAAGGGCGGATATTTCCCCGTGAGTCCCACCGACACGTACCACGATCTGCGCGGCGAAATGGTGTATGAGATGCGCCGGCTCGGCATCACGGTCGAGGCGCATCACCACGAGGTGGGCACGGCGGGCCAGAGCGAGATTGACATGAAGTTCGCGCCGTTGCTCGATATGGCCGACCAGATGATGTGGTACAAGTACATCGTGAAGAACGTGGCCAAGCGGCACGGCAAGACGGTCACGTTCATGCCCAAGCCGATCTTCCAGGACAACGGCAGCGGCATGCACACGCACGTGTCGCTGTGGAAGAAGGGCAAACCGCTGTTCCCCGGCGACAAGTACGCCGGTCTCAGCCAGCTGGCGCTGCACGCGATCGGCGGACTGCTGAAGCACGCGCCCGCGATTCTCGCGTTCGCGGCGCCCACGACGAACTCCTATCGCCGGCTGGTGCCGGGGTTCGAGGCGCCGATCAACCTCGTGATGTCGGCGCGGAACCGCTCGGCCGCCGTGCGCATCCCGATGTACTCGGAGAACCCCAAGGCCAAGCGGGCCGAGTTCCGCTGTCCCGACCCGAGCTGCAACCCGTATCTCACGTTCTCCGCGATGTTGATGGCGATGCTCGACGGAATTCAGAACAAGACGGACCCCGGCAAGCCGCTGGACCGCGACATCTACGAGATGACGCCCAAAGAGCTGGAGAAGCACCGCCACACACCCGCTTCACTGGAGGAGGCGCTCGAGGCGCTGAGGAAGGACCACGCGTTCCTGACCAAAGGGGGCGTGTTCACCGACGACCTGATCGAGACGTGGATTGACTACAAGATGGAGAACGAGGTGAGTCCGATGCGGCAGCGCCCGCATCCGCACGAGTTCCATCTGTATTACGACAGCTGATTCCTCACGGACGGGCGGGTGGCGGGCGATGGCAGGCGATGGCAGGTAATTACCAGGCGATGGCGGGCGATCTCGGCCTCCGTAACATTGCTGCCATCGCCTGCCGTCGCGTGACGTCGTCGGCAAACCGCCGTCGCCTTATTGCAATCCTCCTCCCCACTCCGCGATCACCCTCGCCACCTCGTCTATCACGTCCGCATTCGATCGCCCGGCGCTGTTCAGCAGTTTGAACGAGTGGTCGCCGCCTTCCACCACATGGAGCGCCGCACGGGACCCCAGCCGCGCCGTCACATCGCGCATGAGCGCGAGGTCGGCCAGGTCATCCCGCGTTCCCTGAAGGAACAGCATCGGCAACGTGACGCG
The DNA here is from genome assembly GCA_035559715.1 of Gemmatimonadales bacterium. Taxonomy (GTDB): domain Bacteria; phylum Gemmatimonadota; class Gemmatimonadetes; order Gemmatimonadales; family GWC2-71-9; genus JACQHC01. The sequence continues at coordinate 6,177 of DATMAW010000119.1, forward strand.
ATCCAGATGAGCGGCGCGGCTCGTGCCGGGGCGCTGGGGTGGATGCAACGGGAACCCGAGGAACGCAATCCCGCGCACGCCGGGCAGCGGGGTCTCGGCGGCTGCCTGCGAGGTCATCCGCCCGCCGAACGATTTCCCTCCGGCGATCAGGGGCACGTCTCCAGCGGCCTCCCGCGCAGCGGCGACGGCCGCGCGCACGGCCGCCTGCGCCACTTCCGGACGATCGGGCGACCG
>DATMAW010000120.1:0-10863 GCA_035559715.1 Gemmatimonadales bacterium
GGCGTTCACCGCCAATCCCGTGACCGGCGCCACCGGCGAGATCGTGATCGAGGCGAGCTGGGGCATGGGGGCAGCGCTCGTGGACGGGCGCGTGACGCCGGACCGCTACATCGTCACGCGGGACGGTCTCCACGTGCGCGAGCGGCGGATCGCGGAAAAGCGCGTCATGGTCCGCGCGCGCGTTTCCCAGGAACGCGATGCGCGATTGGATCGCGTTTCCCTGTCCATGCAGCGCCGGGAAACGCTCGAAGATCGGGAGATCCGCGCCGTGGCGGAACTGGCGGCGCGGTGCGAGCGCCACTTCGGCAAGCCGCAGGACGTGGAGTGGGCCATGGCGGACGGGCACATCTATCTGCTGCAGTCCCGGCCCATCACGGCCCTCGGTCGAGCGATGTCTGAGCCGCAGGTGAAAGGCAAATGGGTGCTGTTCAAAGCCCTGGCCGAGAACTTCACCGATCCGCTGACGCCGCTCACGATGGACCTGGTGATGCCCGTCCGGCCGCCGGGCCTGCGTTTCATTGCAGGACGGCTGTACCTGCGCCTGGACGCTGCGCGACCCATCGTGCCGCTGGACATCTCGGATGAAGATCTGGCAGATCTTCTGTATCTGAGCGACACGGTGTCAGGCAAGCCGTTACGCATCTCGTGGCTCAAGGTCCCCGCCGCACTCCTGGCTCTATTCGCGAATCACCTCGTCCTGGGCGTCCTGATGGCTCGCAGTCGCAACATGCCGAACGACTTCATGGGCCGCTATCGCGCGCTGTGCCGGCAGGTCGTGGAAGATCAGTCCATGAATCCCGGGGGGGCGGTGCGTCGCCTATTCCTGCTGCCCCGCCTGCTCGACCCGTTGGGTCACATGGTGATCTTCGTCAACATCTGCTCCATGCGGTTCATGCCGTGGATGGCGGTGCTCAAATGGATGCTGCGCCGCTGGTTCCCGGCGGCGGGGCCGGCCGCGGTGGCCCTGCTCTGCTCCGGCAGCGAAGGCGTGTTGTCCGCGGAGATGGGACGCGAGGTCGCGCGGCTCGCGCGCCGGGCCCGACGATCGACCGCGGTGCAAGACATCCTCCTGCGCGTGGAACCTGAGGAGGCGCGCGCGCGGCTCGCTGCCGAGCCGGCCGCGAAAGAGTTCTTGGAGCAGCTCGCCGCGTTCCTCGCGGTCCACGGGCACCGCGCCATCAAGGAGTTCGAACTTGCGGCGCCGCGATGGGAGGAGGACCCGGCGCCCGTGCTGGGGATGATCCGCAATCACCTGCTGGCCGAGCAGGATCCCGTGGACCACGGCGCGTACGCGCGCGCCGCCCGGGAGCGCCTCGAGTCCGACATCCGGACCGCCCTCGACCGGCTGCCGCTGGAACGCGCGCTGGGACTGCGCCGCCGGCTCATTGAGCTCGCGGCGGGCCGAGCGCGGTACTATCTCCGGTTGCGCGAGAACTCGCGCTTCTACCACATCATGGGCTTCGGCGCCGTCCGGAAGAAGATCCTGGCCGTGGAAGGCGAGCTGTTGCGCGCCAAGAAGCTCAGGTGCCGCGACGACGTCTTCTTTCTCACGTGGGACGAAGTGGACGCCCTGCGGTCGGATCGGTTGCAGTGGCCGGACGTGGAGGATCGTATCCGCGCCCGGCGCCTGGAGCACGTGCGGCTCGCCAAGCTCCGTCCCCCCAGGACGATCGGGATCCAGCTTCGCCAGCCAAGCCCGGAGAACGGTCACGTGCTGCGCGGGCACGGCGCCTCGCCCGGTCACTACGAGGGTACGGCCCGCGTCATCCTCGACCCCTCCGCGAATGCGCTGCTCCATCCGGGCGAGATTCTCGTAGCGCCGTACACGGACCCCGCGTGGACGCCTCTGTTTCTCACGGCTGGGGCCGCGGTCGTGGAAGTGGGGAGCTATCTCTCGCATGCGGGCACGGTGGCGCGGGAGTACGGCATGCCGTGTGTGGTGGACGTGCCGGATTGCACCGAGCGGATTTCGACCGGAGCGCGCCTCGCGGTGGACGGAGATCGCGGGCTGGTCCGCGTCCTCGAGGGTGGCGGGGGCTCCGGAACGTGACGACCGTCGCAGAGATCCTGGTGTTCGTTCTCGGCATGCATTTGTCACTCAGGACGGTGGCGGCGTGTTATCGCATCATTGACCTCTGGTACACCATCCGCACCGAGTATCCGCGCGTGATCCGAGACATCCTGAGGTGGGTGGCGGTCACCGGGGCCCTAATCATGGTGCTCCCGGATGACCTTCAACGGTCCCTGCTCTGGGGCGCGGGCTCCTTCGTGGTACTCTACCTTAGCCTATACGTGATGCGGTATCCGCTGCTCGCGCTTCGCCGATAGACGGACCGTCACCGGGCGTCCATCGGACGTGGCCCGGAGCGGTCCTCGTGAGACCGAGCATACCCAACCAGGCGCAGGTCCTTAGATTCCCCGCCCATGGTTTGCCGCCTCGCGGCGCTGGCGCTCTCCGCCGTTGTCGCTTTCCCCGTCGAAGCGCCGGCGCAGGTCCGACCGGCGCAGCCGTCGGATTCTGCGGTGCTCGCCGCGGCCCGAGGGGTCATGCGCACGGCCCGATACGCCACCATGGTGACCGTGGGTCGCGACGGCCACCCGCAAGCGCGGATCGTGGATCCCTTCGAACCCGAAGGAGACATGACCATCTGGGTCGCCACCAACCCGGCCACACGAAAGGTCCGCGAACTGGAGCGCGACCCGCGCGTGACACTGCTCTATTTCGACCCCGCAGACCCGGGCTACGTGACGCTCATCGGCGAAGCCGCGGTCGTGAACGACCGCGCCGAGCGGACGAAACGCTGGAAACCCGAATGGAAGCCGTTCTACGCCGATGAAAACCGGGGTGATGACTACGTTTTGATCCGCGTGCGCCCTCGCCGACTGGAGATCGTGAGCACCAGGCACAACCTGCTCAACGATCCCGCTACGTGGCGGCCCATCACCATCGAGTTGCGGTAGCGCGTGGATCTCGTCGTCCTGCTCAAGGCCGCCATCCTCGGGCTGGTCGAAGGAGCCACGGAGTTCATCCCGGTCTCCTCGACCGGCCATCTGATCCTCACCCAACAGTGGCTCGGTTTCACCGGCGAGAAGGAGAACGCGTTCATCATCTTCATTCAGCTGGGCGCCATCCTGGCCGTGGTGGCGCTCTACCGGCGCAAGTTGCTGACGGTTGCGACCCGCTGGCCCAGCGATCGCGCGGCACGGGGCCTGCTCGTGAACCTGATCATTGCCACCATCCCGGCCGTCGTGATCGGACTCCCCACCGAAGATTGGATCGAGGCGCATTTGTTCAAACCCGCTCCGGTGGCGCTGGCGCTCGCGCTCGGTGGCGTGGCCATCCTCTTGATCGAGCGGCTGCACCGGCCATTCACGGTGGCGTCGGTTGACGCCATTCCCGTGGCCAAGGCGTTCCAGGTGGGCCTGATCCAGGTCCTGTCCATCATCTTCCCGGGCGTATCACGCTCGGGAGCCACGATCATGGGCGGCCTGGCGGTGGGCTTCTCGCGCACGGCGGCCACCGAGTTCTCATTCTTCCTCGCCGTTCCTGCCATGCTGGGCGCGGCGATCATCAAGCTCGCAGGGGTCCGAGGCCTCATCGGCTGGGGAGACGTGCCGGCGTTCGCGACCGGCTTCGCGGTGTCGTTCGTGTCGGCGATCATCGTCGTGAAGGCCTTACTCGCCTTCGTGTCCCGTCACTCGTTCGTTCCGTTCGCATGGTATCGCATCGCCCTGGGCGGGTTGGTGCTGGCCCTGTGGAGCCATGGCGGCAGCTGAGCGATGAGCCACGGCGCCAGGCCATCCTCCCCGGGGGGCATCCATGGGTAACCTGGCGGCGCTCGATTTCGCCCTGATCGCGCTCTACGTGGTCGGCGTCACCGCGTGGGGCACGTGGCTGGGCCGCCGCCAGAAGGATTCACGGGACTACTTCCTGGCGGACCATGCGATGCCGTGGTGGGCAGTCTCGTTCTCGATCGTGGCGACCGAGACGAGCGTGCTCACGTTTATCAGTGTGCCGGCCACGGCGTACACCGGCGACCTGTGGATGGTGCAGCTCACGATCGGCTACCTGCTGGGCCGCATCACGGTGGCGGCGATCCTGCTGCCCGGGTACTTCCGTGGCGAGCTGGCCACGGCGTACGCGCTGCTCGAGCACCGATTCGGCGTGCTGGCGCGCCGGTTTGCCTCGGTGATCTTCCTCGTCACGCGGACGATCGCCTCCAGCGTACGCCTGTTTGCCATTGCGATTCCCATCCGTCTCATCGCCGGCCTGCCTTACTGGCTCGCAATCACGCTCACGGGAACGTTCACGCTCATCTACACGTACTTCGGCGGGCTGCGGGCCGTCGTGTACGTGGACGTGCTGCAAATGACCATCTACCTGTCGGGAGCCATTGCCGCGCTCATCGTGCTGCTCCAGGTCATCCCCGGCGGCTGGAGCGGCCTCGTGGCCGCTGCCGAACCGCTCGACAAGCTGAGGGTGTTTCATCTGGACGGCGGCTTCGTCGACGGCAAGTGGATCCTCACGGGCATCATCGGCGGAGCGTTCCTGTCCATGGCGTCGCACGGCGTGGACCACCTGATCGTGCAACGCATGCTCGCGGCTCCGTCGCTCAAAGACGCGCGCAAGGCGCTGGTGACGAGCGGCGTCTTCATCATCGGGCAGTTCACGCTGTTCCTGGTCGTGGGCGTGGGAATCTATGCGTACTACCAGGGGAGGCCGTTCGCGACGCCGGACGAGATCTTCCCGAGTTTCATCATGGAGGGACTCCCCGCGGGTATCAGCGGATTGGTGATCGCCGGACTCGTATCCGTGGCGATGTCGTCGGAAGCCTCGGCCATCAACTCGCTGGCATCGGCGGTCACGCTCGACCTGTATGGCCCGCTCAGCGGCCGTGGCGCCGATCAGGCCCACCTGCTGCGAGCGGGCAAAGTGTTCACGCTCATCGTGGGCGTGGTGTTGATTGTGGGTGGCATCCTGTTCCAATTCGCGCAGCAAGGCACACCGGTCGTGGTCGTGGCCCTCAACATCGCCTCGTTCACCTACGGTGGTCTCCTCGGGGCCTTCCTGCTGGGCGTGCTCTCCAGCCGCGCGGATCAAACCGACGCCGTCACCGGCATGGCCACGGCCGTGGCGCTCATGACGTCGCTCTGGGCGTCGCAGCAATTCGGTCTGATGGAGAAGCGCGTGGATCCGTTGTGGTTCTCCCTCATCGGCTCCGCCATTACCTTGGGCGTTGGAGTGACAAGCGCGCGGCTGCGCGAGCGGCGGCGCCTGTCACAGGGGGGATGAGACCGTGGACCAGCACCGACTCTCGGCTCGGCGACTCGATGCATTCGCTCGCGTCGAGGCCATCTACGCCGGTGAGGCCACGTGGGACGACTTCCTCGTGGAGTTCGCCGATACCGAAGACCCGCCCATTGCCGATCTGGTCCGACTGTTGCGCCTCGAGCCGGAGCGGGGCGGTCCGTTCGGCGTGCGCGACGCTGCGTACCGCGCCTACCGCGCGGCGATCGAGCGCGCCGTGACGCAGCTCGACGCGGCCGCGAGCACCCCGGCCTGACAGCCGCATGCAGCGCGCGCTCCTCGCGTCCCTTCACCTCCTGACCCTCGGGATCGGCCTCCCGGTCGTCTGGCTGCGCGCCCGGCCGCTCCGCAATTGGAGGTGCGGCCCATGATCACGTTCATCCGCTGGCGTGCGGCTGTGCTGGCGGGGAAGCCCGTGGGCGCTGGAACATCGGTGCGAGGGATCGCGCTGGTGAGCTTCGTTCAGACGGGCCTCGTCGTCATCATGCTGTTCACAGCGACCGCCGTTGCACGGGGCTATGGGATGATCGCCGACTGACGCGGCCCTTTGGGCCGGCGGGCACCCATCCAGCCGGGCCCGCTACTCCGGACAGCAATCCGATCGGACCAATGTCACTCGAGACCTGGGAACTGCTGAGTTACGTCGTCACCGTTGTGGGCCTGCCGCTGGCGATCCTGGTTTTCCTGTACGAGCAGAAGAAGGAGAGAGAGAACGAGGACGAAGAAATCTACCAGCTGCTGTCGGACAACTACCAGGATTTCCTCAAGGTGGCGCTCGCGAATCCGGACCTTCACCTCTTTTCCGCCACGCCCACGCCGCACCTGACCGATGAGCAACGGGAGCGGATGATGATCGTCTTCAGCATGTTGGTCTCGCTGTTCGAGCGCGCGTACCTGCTGCTCTACGACGCCGAGCTCTCTCCCAAGGAAGCGCGCCGCTGGGCCTCCTGGGAGGACTACATGCGGGAGTGGTGCAGCCGGGAGGACTTCCGCACCTGCCTACCGGAATTGCTCAAAGGAGAGGATCCCGATTTCGTGGCCTACATTCGGAAGCTCGCGGCGCTCGAGCCCGTCGCCTGACCCGATCAGTCGAGCGTCCCGCCAAGGTGTGTGCGCCGCTCCACCTCCGCGAACCCCTCGGCGGCCGTTCGCTCGGCCGACAGCAGTGAGACGCCGATCCCCGCGGCGAAGGCGAGCGGGATCGTGATCATCGCCGGATTGCGAAGCGGGAACCACGCATCGGCGTGCTTCAGGATGTCCACCTGGATCGTGGGTGAGAGATAGATCAGGACCAGCGTGCTCGCCGTGCCCACCAGCATGCTGGCGACCGCTCCTGCCGTGGTCCAGCCGCGCCAGTAGATCGAGAGCATCAGGGCCGGGAAGTTCGCGCTGGCCGCAATGGCGAACGCAAGCGACACCATGAACGCCACGTTCTGGCCCTTGAAGGTGATCCCCAGCCCGATCGCCAGCCCACCGAGCAGCAGGGTGGCGACGCGCGCCACCGTGAGCTGCTCCCCGGGATCGGCGTTACCGCGCCGGATCACGCTCACCCAGAGATCGTGGGACAGCGCGGCGGCGCCTGACAGGGCAAGGCCCGCCACGACGGCGAGGATGGTGGCAAACGCCACGGCGGCAATGAAGCCAAGCAGCGGCGTCCCGCCGAGCGTCTCGGCGAGCAGCGGGGCCGCCATGTTGCCACCGGCGTCCACGCGCCGAATGGCCTCGGGTCCCACGAGGACCATGGCCCCGAAGCCCAGCACGAAGGTGATGAGATAGAAGTAGCCGATGAGGCCGGTGGCGTAGAACACCGATGTGCGCGCCGCACGCGCGTCCGGCACGGTGTAAAACCGCATGAGAATATGCGGCAGCCCCGCCGTGCCGAACATGAGCGCCATGCCCAGCGAAATTGCGTCCAGCGGGTTCGACACCAGCCGTCCGGGTGCCAGCACCGCGGGCCCCTGCTGCGCGGCCGCGGCGGCGAACAGCGCGGCCGGGTTCATGCCGAAGCGTGCGAGCACCAAGACCGCGAGGAGGCTCGCGCCACCGAGCAGCACCACCGCCTTCACGATCTGCACCCACGTTGTGGCGATCATCCCGCCGAACAACACGTACGCGATCATCACAACGCCCACGATGACGATCGCCCACTCGTAGGGAATCCCGAACATCAGGCGGATCAGGCCACCCGCTCCCACCATCTGAGCGATCAGGTAGAACGCAACGGTGGCCAGGGTTCCGACGGCCGCCGCGATCCGCACGGGCGTCTGGCGCAGGCGCAGCGCCACCACGTCGGCGAACGTGTACTTGCCCAGGTTGCGCAACGGCTCGGCCACGAGAAACAACACCACCGGCCACCCCACGAGCCAGCCGGTGGAGTAGATCAGCCCGTCGAACCCGGTGGTGGAAACGAGCCCCGCGATGCCCAGGAATGATGCGGCGGACATGTAGTCGCCGGCGAGCGCGAACCCGTTCTGGCCCGGCCGAATGATGCGACCGGCGGCATAGAACTGCTCGGTGGTCCGCGTGCGCCTCGCCGCCCAATAGGTGATGCCAAGGGTGACGGCGATGAACACGAAGAAAAAGGCCATCGCCACGGCATTGGGAACGCCGATCGCCGTGTCGCTCACTCGCGCAGCCTCCGCAGGTCCACGTCGTACCGCGTATTGGCCCACCAGACGTACACCCACGTGAGCACCCAGGCGCTCACGATCACGAGCGCGCCGAGCAGGATCCCAACGCTCAGCCCGGGAACGATGAGGCGCCCCAGGAACGGTTTGTTGTAGGCGATCAGCAGCACGAATCCGAAGTAGATGGCGACCATGGCGCCGGTGAGAAGAACGGCGATCCGCCACTGGACCCGCGCGATGACGCGCAATTGTTCGTGCCTGTCCTGCATGCGACCTCCGGGAGGGGAGCGAAGGTACGGGCGTCTCGCCGGCCGGCAAGGCGTGAAGCTAGGCTTTCGGCAGCTCCTCCAGTCGCGCCACGGCCCGCCGGAGATGAGGAATCACGATGGATCCGCCCACCACCAGGGCCACGGAAAACGTCTCGAACAACTCCGCGTCCGTGGCGCCTTCCTCGCGACAACGAATGAGGTGATACGTCACGCAATCGTCACAGCGCAGCACCATCGAAGCCGCAAGGCCCAGGAGTTCCTTCGTCTTTCCGTCCAGCGCTCCGGGCTGATAGGTCTGCGTGTCCAGCGCGAAGAACCGCTTAATGACAAGGTTGTCCGCGGCGAGAATCGCAGCGTTCATCTTTTCGCGGAAGTGACGGAACTCCCCCAGGGACTGCGCTGATTCACTCATGTCGGGCCTCGCTGAACGCACCAGGGCCAAGAACGGCAGGAAGGGCAGGACTCGGGCCCTGCCCTTCCCATCGACGATACCGGTGCCCCGCCGCGGCCGTGCGCTGATCCGCTAGTGATGCCACCTCGCCGTTTCGTCCGCGAGCCGCGGACTCACCATGGGGAACGAACGCGCAAACCAGCCGTAGGCAAGCAAGAACAACCCCAGGAACCCCATCGTGACACCAACTTCGGGCAGCCCGAACTCCGGCCCGTGCTCCGTGAGGGACGGTTGCACCAACAGGTACCGCTCCAGCCACATCCCGACGAGGCTCACCGCCACGAACAGCGTGAACGTGAACGGCGTGATCTTGGACTTCACCCAGATGAGGCCCCAGAATGGGATGAGGAACACCATCAGCCCCACCAGCACCGCGATCGGACGCCACTCGCCCCACATGCGGTAGAACGGAAACGCGGTTTCGTCCGGGAGATTCCCGTACCACTGAACCAGGAACTGACTGAACATCAGGTAGGCCCAGAACACCGATAGGCCGAACACCAGCTTGCCGAGGTCGTGGAACTGCTGGCGACCGATGAGAGCGTGGAGTTGCAGGCGGCGCCGCCAGTAGACCATCATCAGGCCGAGCCCCGTGAGTCCCGTAAGAAATGCGCTCATGAAGAACCACCAGCCGAAGAGCGTGCTATACCAGTACGGGGCAAGCGACATGACCAGGTCGAACGCGATGAGCGTGAACAGGTAGCCGTAGAGCACGAGCAGCAGCGGCGCGAGCCAATTCAGCCGCCGCTCGTTCTCCGCCATCTCGGCGGCGCTGCCGGTGAAACCGCCGCTCACCCGCTCGTACAGCGTGCGCCGATCCTGCGGTGCGTGACTCCCGAGCGCGACGAGGTCCGGACGCAGGTTGTGGGCGACGTAGGCGATTGCCACACCGAACACCGCCAGCAACGAAGCGAGGTCACGCCAGAACACCCAGGACGTCGTGAGCCACGGCCCTCGGGCCGGCGTTGGATGGTCAATCCAGGGGAACAGGTGGTGGCGGCCCAGGAACAGCGCGAGAAACGCCACCAGCGAGATGGGAAGGAACGCGGCGCCGGCCTCCGCAAAGCGCACGATGGGCCCGGCCCAGGCTCCCTTGCTCACGCGATAGGCGGCCGAGAATACCACGCCGCCAACGGCGAGTCCGGTAAAGAACAAGAAATTGACGTGATAGGCTCGCCACGCGCGCGCGGGATCGTCGCCCAAGGCAAACAGAACGAAGGTCGCCAACCCGAGCACGGCGAGCAGCGCCCCGCCCCGCACCAGCGAGTGCGCCGGCGCGGCGGCCGCGCGGCGATAGGCCTCCTCGTGCCCCACGGCCCCCGCGGCCCCTTGCTGCGCGCTCATCGTGCCACTCCTTGAAGCACCCTGACGTAGTTCACGATGTGCCAGCGATCCTCACGATTCAGCTTGCTGCGGTATTCCGGCATCAGCGCGCCGAACCCGTTCGAGATGACCGCGTAGATCCAGCCGTCGCTGCGCGCACGCATGCGCGGTTCGGTGAGGTTGCGCACCGTGTTGGCGAGCGCGGGCGCCACGGGGCCGTTCCCCAGGCCCTCGGCACCGTGACACACCTGGCAGTAGATCTGGTAGCGATCTCGCCCGCGCTCCAACGATGCCGCCGTGGTCTGCACGGGATTCGGGAGACGATTCAGGGTCGCTTCATTTGCCGGAAGCGCGGGCGGCACCACCTCCGTCCCAGTGATCGGAACCGTACCCGGCACCGGTCCCGGATGCGCCACGCGGTACGGCTCGATCGCAATGCTGCGCTTCATCACCGAGAACCACGGGACTGCCGCGATCGCATCGTCCGGCGACGGGAAGCGCTGCCACTGGTCGCGCGTGCAGGCGGGCAGGAGGAGCAGGGCGGCCAGCGATGCCAGCGCCGACCGCCGGCAGGCGAGGCCCGCCAGGGATCGCCCGTCAGGCCTCAAGCCGCACCTCCGCCGCCCCCGCCGTCTGAAACAGCTGCTGCACGGCGGCCCGCCGCTCCGGAGCACACGGCACGAAGATCCCAATCTCGTCATCCGTGAATCGCGGGTCATAGGCCGCCGCCCGGTGCGTGCGCCAGGAGTGGAAGATCAGTCCCACGATCGTCGCCAGCGCGCCCAGCAGAATCGTCAGCTCGAACGCAATCACCACGTACGGCGGGATCGAGCCGAGTGGCTTGCCCCCCACCACGATTGGGTAGTCGTAGGACATCCACAGCGT
>DATMAW010000121.1:0-17405 GCA_035559715.1 Gemmatimonadales bacterium
GGGCGGCGACCCGTGCCACCCGGAAACCCGCCAACAGCCGGTCTCCGGTCCCGTCGAACCAGCTCCCATGCCGCGGTTCGAGCGCCACCCCGCCCCGCCACACTCGCCGCACCGAGCCGAGGAACGCCGCGACCGTCCGCCCCTGGTAGCGGAGGCTGGGCGGCAGCTGGATCAGGACGGCCCCGAGCTTGTTCCCGAGACCCCGCGCTTCGCCCAGAAACCGGCGGAACGGCTCGGTCGCCCGGCGCAGCCGCCGGGTGTGGGTGACGAGCCGCGGGGCCTTGACCGCGAACCGGAATGCCGGAGGCACGGCGTGGGACCAGCGGGCGTAGGTCTCCCGCGCGTGGCTCCGGTAGAACGACGTGTCGATCTCGACCGCGGGGAGTACCCGACCGTAGCGCTCAAGGTGGGTGCCCGGACCCGGGAACCGGGCTGCCCAGGCGCGGGGAATGACCCACCCCGCGCAGCCGACCAGGACCCGCCGCCCGGGCACGAGATCAGAACAGTCGCCGGATGAGCCCGAGGAGCAAGCTCGCCGCTACCGAGACCAGCAGCATGGAGACCAGGGGGACGTAGATCCGCACGGTCTCGCGCTCCACGCGAATGTCCCCCGGCAGGCGGCCGAACCAGTTGAGCCCCCCGCTCCAGGCCAGCAGTCCCACCGCGACCATCACCACGCCGATCACCACGATCACCGGTCCCGCGGATTGCATAGGCCCCACTCCGTCGCCACCGTTTCCCGATGATGTTCGCCGCTCCGGCCCTCGACGTCCAGTCCGTCCCCCTGAACGGGGAGGACTACGCATTGGCCTGCTGGCTCTTTCTCCGCGCCCTGGGGGCGATCTACGGCATCGCCTTCGTGTCCTTGTGGGTGCAGGTCCACGGACTCATCGGGTCGGGCGGCATCTTGCCGCTCGAGCCCTTCCTCGGCGCGCTGCGGCGACGCTGGGGACGCGAGCGGTACCGCCTGGTGCCGACCCTCTTCTGGCTGCGCGCGGACGACCGTGCGCTCCACGTCGCCTGCGCCGCCGGGGTCGGCGCGTCGGTACTCCTCACGATCGACGTGGCCCCCGCGCCTTGCCTGGTCGTGCTGTGGGCGCTCTACCTCTCCCTCAGCACGGCGGGTCGGGACTTCCTGGCGTTCCAATGGGACGTCCTGCTCCTCGAGGCCGGCCTCCTGGCCGTGTTCCTCACCCCCTGGGGCCCGCTTCCGGGGCCGGGCGTGGTCTGGGCGCCGCCGGGGGCCGCCGTGGCCCTGCTCTGGTGGCTGCTCTTCCGGCTGATGTTTCAGTCGGGCGTGGTGAAGCTCCTGTCCGGCGACCCCACCTGGCGCAACCTGACCGCCCTGCACTACCACTACTTCACCCAGCCCCTCCCCCCCTGGACGGCGTGGTACCTGCACCAGACGCCCTCCTGGTTCAAGAAGGCCTCGGTGATGCTGACCTACGTGATCGAGATCATTCTCCCCCTCTTGATCTTCGGCCCGCCCGAGGCGCGACTGTTCGCCGGCGCCGGCATGGTGGTCTTTCAGCTGCTGATCGTCGCGACCGGGAACTACAACTTCTTCAATCTCCTGGCCATCGCGCTCTGTATCCCGCTGGCGGGCGAAGACGTATGGCGCGCGCTACTCCCCGAGATGGTCCTGCCGGCGGGCCCTCTGCTCCGGGCGTCCCCGGGGCAAACCGCGGTCACGCTCGGACTCGGCGGCCTGCTGTTTCTCCTGAGCGCGGTCAAGCTCTGGCTGACGTTCTTTCCCCACCGGCCGCCGCGCGGCCCGCTGGGCCGCCTGTTGCGGTGGGTGGAGCCGTTTCGGAGCGTGAACAGCTACGGTCTCTTCCGAGTGATGACCGTGGAGCGTCCCGAGATCATCGTGGAAGGCAGCGACGACGGCGTCCACTGGCTGGCCTACGAGTTCCGCCACAAGCCCGGCGACCCCGCCCGGCGCCCCGGGTTCGTGGCTCCCCACCAGCCCCGGCTCGACTGGCAGATGTGGTTCGCGGCCCTGAGCCGCTACGAGCTCACCCCCTGGTTCGCGGCCTTCCTCGCCCGGCTGCTCCAGGGCGCGCCCGACGTCTTGCGGCTGTTGCGCGCCAATCCGTTCCTCCTGCGCCCCCCGCGCTACGTTCGCGCCCTGCTCTACGACTACCGCTTCACCACCCCCGCCGAGCGGCGCCGCACCGGCGCGTGGTGGACCCGGCGGCTGCTCGGCCCCTACAGTCCGGTGTTGTCCCTCGGCTCTCCGCCGGATTGAATCGCTCTCATCTCGGGGGCCGGGCGAGTTGCAACTCGCCCCACTCCACGGCCCGGGCGGCAATGACGTCGCGAACCTGCCGTTCCCGGACCGTCAACTCCGAGCGCCCGGTCTTGACCTCGAGAAAGACGATGCGCCGCAGCTGGCCCTCGGCCAGGCCGTCGAAGACCACGAGGTCGATCGGGCTCCCCAGGAATCGCGCATCCTTCGGGTTGTATGGGAAGGCGGGCAGGTAGGGGGTCAACTGCTCGTGAACCTTGCCGGCGGTGACGGCCTGGCTTCGGAGCACGGCGTCTTCGCGAATCGCCGCCGTGTACCGCGCCCGCCACCAGAGGAACCATATTCCCGCTGCCAGCAGGCCGATGGCCAGCCCGAGCAGGACGCCCCATAGGTCAGGTGGCACGCCGGTCCGGCCTCCTCAGCGGGGGATCTCGCGCGATGCCCGCGCTGCGCCGGGCAGGCCCGTGACCCGCCCGAGCGCTCTTCCGCCTCGCCAAGCCACCTCAGGCGCCCGACCGGGGCGGGGGCGGGGGCGGGGGCCCGGCGGAGCGCTTGCGCGTCGTCAGGCCGAAGGGGACGTAGCTGGGGCACCATCCCACGAGGCTCGTGACGAAAAAGGCGATCGCCACGATCCCCAGGACGACGGCAAGGGTGCCGCTGATGGCTCCTGAGAAGTAGAGGGCGGCGACGAGCAGCGCGATGGCGATGCGAATGCCGCGATCGATGGTGCCCATATTCTTGGTCATCGGAAGCCTCCGGTCAAAAGGGGGCGTGGCACGCGTCAGGGAGCGCGAAAGCGGAGGACCAGGAAGCTGAGGCCCCCCAACACGGCGACGCAAAGCAAACATGCCGCGACCAGTTTCACCAGGGTGGACCGTGGGGGGGCCATGGCGTCAGCCGTAGTATAACGCCTGAACGGCGGAGGCACAGGTCGGTGCCGTCATCCACCCGTATCCGTTGACGTCCTGCGAGACAGATCTTCACGTGGAATCGCTGGCACCCCGAACGGTTCGCGCTTGAGCCGCGGGCGCGCCAGCACCCGCCGGTTTGCCATGGCCCGTGGGGCACCAAACCGACTTCCACCACTGACGGTGGCGACGAGAATGATGCTCGCCGCGTATCCGGCGAGTATCCACGGGTCATAGTTCCTGAGAACTTCGATCACCTCGGACATGACGTGGTCGGACCTCTGAATGGGAGCCTGGCCCGCGTAACGGATCGCGCTTGAGCTGTGGGCGCGCCAGCGCCCCCAGGTTTCCGATGGCCGTTGGCCCCCAAAGGGAATTCTACCGCCGACCGCGGTGCCCGCCACCTCCACACCCCCGTCAAGCGCCGGCGCACCCCGTCTGCACTGTCCTCGGCCCTGCTCGCGCCAGAGCGCCCCCCTCGGTTAGGGAGGTTCCGCGGCCGCTGTATCGCCCTCTCAGACGGCCCGTTCTGGTTTTTCGGCCATATAGGCGAACCTCGACAACCGTCGTTCGCTGGCAAGCAGGTGTACCATGGCGAGGAAGCGCTGCAATTCCTCGAATTTCGCTTCTCCTTCGAGCTCGCACAGGGCCTCGCGTCGTTTGGCCCTTGCGTCATACCAACGTCGAGACGTCCGCGACACGCTTTCCGTGACATCGGCCGTGAGCACCAGCCGAAAGCCTGCCGAGCGGACGAGCGCTTCGTTGACTCCCTGCGGTGTGAAGAGAAAAAAGCCGATCGAACTGCGCGTCGCGATCTCGGCGTTCGACAGGTAGCCGGTGACCACGATGGGATCGGTGTAAAGGCACCGCCCGCCGGGGCGTAGGACGCGATACCAGTCGGCCAGTACCGCTCGTCGGTCGCGCAGGTGGTTCCCGGCGACCTGCTCGGGACTCATGTATGCGAGCGTCCCAACCGCGATGCCGCTCTGGGTCATCTGCTCGCCGAGCGTGCCCGTCGCCTGGCTCACCGCCCGGGCGATGCCGAAGTCGCTGACCAGCGCGTGCCCGGCCTGGAAGAGAATGTTCTCGGGCTTGATGTCGCGGTGTATCAGACCGAGCGAGTGCGCCTATCCCACGGCGTCGGCGACCTCATGGGCGATCTGAACGGCCTCGTCCAGCGGCAATTGCTTCTCGCGTTGCAGGCGGTCTCGCAGCGTCTCGCCCTCGACATACGGCATGACGTAATAGAGCAGCCCCGCGGCTTCCCCCGAGTCATGGAGCGGCAGGATATGGGGGTGGGTGAGGCGGGCTGCGATCGCGATTTCCCTGAGGAAACGCTCGGCGCCCAGGGCCGGGACCAGATCCGGCCGCAGGACCTTGAGGGCGACGCGGCGGCGGTGTTTGAGATCGTGCGCGAGGTAGACGATCGCCATCCCGCCCCGGCCAATCTCACGTTCGACATCGTACCGGTCCCTAACGGCCGTACCCAGTCGCGTCAGTATGTCATCCACAGAGGTCTCTGGTCTGCTGGCCGGCGGTGATCACCGGGGAGCTCGTGGGTTCGAACCGGCGGATCGGTTCGTCGAGGGCGCGCTCCTAGAGCGGTCGGAGGGCGTCTCGCGACACTCGGCCGGCCGCGACCTGGCGCAGGGCTTCGACCCGCTCGGGGGGGCCGCGGGATGCTGCCAACGGGTCCGGCGGGGATGGGCATGGGTCAACGCTCGCCCCGGGCCGGGCAGGCGCAAAACGGAGGTGAGCGCCTCGCTGTCGGGATCACGGAGGCAGATTCAACCGCTCGACGAATTGCCGATACCGTGGATCCGCCCGGAACCGCTCCAGCCCCGGGACCGGCATGTTCCTCAGCCACGGGAGCCAGGCATGGGCCGGGCGGTAGTCAGCCCAGCGAAACGCCTCGTCCATCTCTCCCAGCGCCGAATGCAGCAGGATCCGGCCGAACGCGCCGTAGGGGCTGGGGGGGCGGGCCGCCCACTCGTCGCGGATCTTGCGCGCTTCCGCCCCGCGCCCGGCGGCCGCCAGCACGGCGCCCAGGAAGGGGGGCCAGGCGGCAACCTTGGCGCTCGCCTGCCGCAGATACGCGATCGCCGAGTCGGGCATGCCCTTTCCCCAGTAGGCGGCGCCGATCACGAAGAGGCTGATCGCCAGCCGATCGTCCATCTGCAGCGACTTTTGCGCCTCGGCGATGGCGTCGTCATAGCGGCCGGCGTAGTTGTAGAGCTCGGCGAGCCAGGCAGTATGGAGCGGCGTCAGCGGGTCCAGCTCCTGCGCTTTCCGGTGCTCCGCGATCGCCTCATCGAGCCGGTCCACCAGGACCAGGTACCAGGCGTAGTGGAAGCGATTCATCGCCAGGTTGGGATTGAGCTGGTTGGTCCGGATGAAGGCCGCTTCCGCCCCCGCCCAGTCCATCTCGTAGTACAGCTTGACGTCGGCCAGCGCGGCATGCCCTTCGGCCAGGCCGGGATCGAGTGTCACGGCCCGCTGCGCCGCGGCCCGGGCTTTGGGCCAGGCATCGGGCGGCGGAACCGGGCCGTGGCCGAGGGTGGCATATCCCATGGCGAGCCCGGCCCAGGCCCGCGCGGAGCCCGGGTCGCGCCGCGTGGCTTCCTCGAGGTACGCGATTCCGCGGCGATGATCGTCCGGCGTGGACCCGTTGATCAGGTACATCCCGCGCAGATAGGCCTCGTATGTCGCGGGATCCACGCTGCGGGGGCCGGCCTCGCTGTCCCTCGCGGCAGCGATCTTCGAGCCGATGCGCCGCGCGATCGCCCGCGCCGCCTGGTGATGGAGATCGAGGACCTGGCGCACGTGGCCGCCATACGATCCCGACCACACCAGCTCCTCGGCCGGCCGCGCCCGGATCAGGCGGACCTGGAATTGCACGCTGTCGCCCCCGCGGAGAACGCTGGCCTTCACCACGTGGTCCACATCAAGCTCGTTCGCGACTTCCCGGATCGCTCTGGTGCCGTCGCGATACCGCTCCCGGATGGCCCAGGTCACCCGCAGGTCCTGGATTTGCCCCAGTTCGCCGACGAGCGCGTCCGTCATGCCGGAGACGAAGTACTCCTGGGCGGGATCCGCGGCGAGGTTGTCGAAGGGGAGGACCGCGACGCTGAGCTCCGCGGTCGCGGCCGCGGAGGGCCACAGGCGCGGAATCAGGTCCCTCACGGCGACGACGAGGGCGACGAGCACGGCGGCGGCCACCCCCAGGCGCAGAGCGGGGGCCCGTCGGCCATACCCGCTCGGTGCGGATCCCCCCCTCCAGGCCCGCTCGAGAGCTTCGGCGAACTGCGGCGCGGTGGCGAACCGGTCGGCCGGGATCTTGGCCAGTGCCCGCGCGATGACCTCCTGCATGGCGAGCGGGACGGTGGGGCGCAAGGTGCGCACCGCGGGAACGGGGTCCACCGCATGGCGGGCCAGGATCGCCTGCGGGGTGGGGCCGTCGAAAGGCGGCGCGCCGCCCACCATCTCGTAGGCGATGCAGGCGAGTGCGTAGATATCGCTGCGGTGGTCTACGTGCTGGCCCGCGGACTGCTCCGGGCTCATGTAGGCCGGCGTCCCCAACACCAGGCCGGGCTCGGTAAGGCGGCTCTCGGCGGCAACGTCTATCGCCCGCGCGATCCCGAAGTCGCCGACCACGGCATGCCCCGAGGTGAACAGGATGTTCTCCGGCTTGAGGTCTCGGTGGACGATGCCGTGACTGTGCGCGTAGCCGATCGCCTCGGCCACCTGCCGAACGATCCCGATGGCCTCGTCCAGCGGGAGCTGTTTCTCGCGGACCAGGCGCTGACGCAGGGTCTCGCCTTCGACGTACGGCATGACGTAGTAGAGCAGGCCGTCCGCCTCACCCGACTGGTACAAGGGAAGGATGAATGGATGGTTCAGCCGCGCCGCGGTCTCGATTTCCTGCAGGAAGCGCGTCCGTCCCAGTACCGCGGCGAGTTCCGGGCGGAGAACCTTGAGGGCGACCTCCCGGCGGTGCTTGAGGTCATCCGCCAGGTAGACGATCGCCATGCCGCCCCGGCCCAGTTCGCGGATCAAGCGGTAGCTTACCGCAAGCGATCGGCGCAGGCGGGCGGTGAGATCAACTTCGCGCGAGCCGGGTTCGGGCATGGAACCCCGGGGCGAAAGGCGATGGGTGAAGCTACGCCTCCGGTAGCGACGGGGGAAGGTCGCCGAGGCGCACATCCCAGCGCCGCGGCCTCGTCCGCAAGCTCGGGGTACAGATCCTGGCCACCGAAGGTCATACGGGGCTGCGCCACCGCTGACTCCAACGCCCCCAAATCCCGGATCCCGGTCGACCCGCCCGTCTCCCCTACGAGGCGACGCTCGGCGTCGGTCGGCAGGTTGACGGAAAGAGGCATGAGGGACAGCTAATCGGTTGCGGTCGGAGGGCCATGCGCGGCTGTCTAACGAAATGCGCTTAAGCTGCGGCGCTTGCGGGCCGGCTCCAAGGAACGTGATGTCTGGAAACACCGGCATGCCGGCCCGTCCACTGCAACGCTTTGTTCGGCGCCTGCGGCTCAGCGGCCCACGGTGGACTCCCGGCCACAGTCACGCTACGAGTCCACCAACCCCTTTGCCTCATCCAGCCCCTCGCTCGTCTTCCCCCAACCGGGCAGTTCACGGGCCTGCTCGAGCCAAGAACGCAGCTGCGACTCGTCGAACTCCGACTCGTCATGAATGTCGATGCGCCGCGCCTTCGTCGAGCCACGATTCCATGGACCGGCCATCTTCGCCACGGGCGGTTCCGGATCGAGGAGCGTGCCCGCGACACCCGCCGCACCGTCTGTCTGGTTCTTCATGGTCACTGTGCCTTCCGGTTTCTATTCATATCATACGTGAGCCGCCGAACAATTGGCCTCACCCGCGCCGCGAAGGGCAGCGGAGCGGCGTCGGATGCAAGCACATGTTGGGCGGTAGTGACGGCTGCGGAGACCGCGACGGCACGGCCGTTCGTTCAGGAGTTACGAACAAGAGACAAAGGCAATCGGACCATTTAATAGGTGGTCGCCCACGCGCTTGCCGATAGAAGGTCACCGACGAATGAGTGTGTGCAACTCTTGGACGTGGCGCTCTGGCTTGATATCGGCAGGAAAGGTTCGGCCGCACGTACGTCGCGAACCATTCCGCTGCGTCCTTTGCTGATTCCCACACTTCGAGGACACGCCAACCGCCTTCAATCGGATGGCCGTAGTGCATGATGGAATCCGGGCGCGCCCTTGAGGAGGTCATCGAGAACGCGGATGGTCTCCTCGTAACCTTCGCGGGTCTGTCCAGGGACATCGGCATAAACTGCGACAGCCATTTGCGTAATCCTCCTTGCTCACAATCGTGGGTCCACGGGCCCATCAGGTTCTTGTGATGAAGCCGAGACCGGCTAACGAATCGTGCCTCAGCTGCGCGCGATGCCGCGCCGGCGCTCGGAGCTTCAGAATACACGGAGTACGGCCAGGGCACAAACCGACGCTTCCACCCTTCAGGCGGCGCCGCCAGCTGCAGGCGCTTGTCAGGTGGCGCGGATCGTATTACAATGTATGACATGAAGACCTCAGCCCTGACCATCCGGCTTGATCCCGACCTGGAACGGCGGCTCACCCGCCAGGCGAAACGTCTCGGCCTCAGCCGCAGCGAGGTCGCTCGCGAAGCACTGCGGCGGCAACTGGCCTTGGCGGAGTTCGAGCATCTCCGACGCCGCGTCATGCCGTTCGCTGAAGCCCGAGGGTATCTCACGGACGAGGATGTGTTCCGCGCTGTCTCGTGAAGGTCTTCCTCGACACCAACGTCGTCGTGAGCGCCTTCGCCACGCGGGGTCTCTGCGCTGACCTGCTCACCGTGGTTCTCGCCGAGCATGAGTTGGTGCTCGGCGAGACCGTTTTGGAAGAGGTGCGCCGAGTGCTGCGGGAGAAGCTGCGGATGCCCCGAGGCACCGTGGAGCAAGTCGAGGCCTTCCTGCGGCGACAGGCAACCGTCTCAACTCCGGAAGCTACCCCTCGTCTGGCGGGTTTGGATGCGGCGGATGCGCAAGTCGTAGCCGAAGCCGTGGCGGGTCAGGTGGACGTGCTCGTAACAGGCGACCAGGACCTCCTCGAACTCAGGGAGCCACCGATAAAGATCGTATCGCCCCGCGGACTGTGGGATCGATTGCGCCGCGCCACCTAACGGGATGCGCTTGAGCTGCGGGCGCAAGCGCCGCGGGCGCGCCAGCGCCCGCCCGGCCGACGCCAGTCGGCCGGCGCACAAACGGAATTCTTCACTACTTGCGCGCGCCCGCCAGCTCCAAGCGCGGGTTAGGCCGCAGCGGAACGCTGCTCATCCCCGACATCCATTGGGCAGTGTCGCCAGGTGTCGCAGGCACGCAGTTGACCGTCAGCTCGTCGCCCGGCTGAGGCACAGGGGTCGTGTCGGTATCGTCACCGCCATCCCAGTGACCCTCCACCACGCACAGCTCCGGAACCCGGACCACGCCAAACATAGTCCCATCCGGGCCATCGGCGGCGTATGGTGCCTCCCGCCATCCCCGGGCACGGAACCAGCGGTCGAGCTCGGCCGTCTGGGTCCCACCCGGGGCGACGGCGTCCACCACGCGCATCCAGCAGCCCCGCCGCGGCCAACCACTCCGGCCGCCGGGGTGGCCTACCAAGGTGTCGGGGACGAAGAAAAAGCGCCGCGACACTGGCGCCCCGAGCAGGCTTCGGAGAGTGTCGCAGATCGGTAACCGGGCGGCAGTCAGCGCCCCACCGGCCGCCGCGCTTGAGTCCACACGTGCCGCGCCACCCTGGTTCGGAGTACTCCGCCGGTCGCAGGCCGCAACCGAGCAGAGCACCGCGAATCCGAGTAGCGAAAATGGACGACTATTCAAGCGAACGGCCTCGCTGCGGCCTAACGAATGGCGCTTGAGCTGCGGGCGCTGCCTCGGCGGGCGCACCGCCAGCAACCGGAGAGTGGAAAGCCAAGCCGCCG
Organism: Gemmatimonadales bacterium; assembly: GCA_035559715.1. Taxonomy (GTDB): domain Bacteria; phylum Gemmatimonadota; class Gemmatimonadetes; order Gemmatimonadales; family GWC2-71-9; genus JACQHC01. The sequence goes on from DATMAW010000121.1 coordinate 10,138, forward strand.
GAGCGCCGGGCCGCGGCGCGCCACCGCCCCGAAGGGTGTCGGCGGGTGGGGTGCCCAGCATGCGGGCGCTCGGCCCCTGGCGCGTCACGAACACCGGAAGCACGTAAATGGGAAAACAGACTTGAGCAGTTTCGATGAAAGGGCCGTGGGAGGGGGCGAGGCCGCCTAACCGGGCGCGCCTCAGCTGCGGCGCGACGCCGCAGCGGCGCCTCGGAACCTGAGAATACATGGAGTACGGCCAGGGCACAAACCGACGTCTCCCCTGTTCAGACGGCGCCGGCAGCTGCAGGCGCGGGTTCGGCAGCAGCTCATCCGTGCGCCCACCGAACGGTCCAATGATTCCGGCCGCCTAACGCTATACCATTCGCCTGGGGGCCGCGCAGCGGACCGTCAGGTGCAACAGCGGATCGGGCCCCCTATGGCTGCCCGGTATCTTGCGTCGGTTTGCCAGTCTCGATGAAGAGCTTGAGTCGGCGCAATTGCTCGCCGATCACCCGGTTCACGGCTGGGACGATGCGTTCAAATCCGCCCTCCATGAAGCCACCCACAACATAGGTCACCTCGACAGTTGTTGCGCTACCCGTGTCGGTCAGCTTCCACGAGAGAGTCCCGACCACCCCGGATGCCTGCAGTGGCCCCAACCCCCCGGACAGGCGGAGCATCTCGCCGGGAACCAGATAGACGACGCGCAGGTGTTCCACGCCGCCGCCGGCCGGAAGCGTCTCGCAGAAACAGCCTCCGGGGCGAGCATCGATGGACAGGTTCTTCGAGTCGCCGGAGTACGTGTGCTGCGGATTCCACCACTCCCCAACCTGCTGGACCAACGCACGATACACTCCAGCGGGTGGGGCGTTGATGACCGCTTCATGTTTGACGGAAAAGCCATTCGACTGCGCCGGCGCGGCGGCTTGCCACGCAAAGGGCCCGTAAAGAACTGCGAGCACGAGAATGCGCACGGTGTGACGACGGGTTTGCTTCATTGCCTCCACCTCGGTCGCGGTGGCGCCGGGCAGGTCGGGGGGCGCCCAACGGGTTCGCCAACGGCCTGCGCGCGATCACGGTACCGCGGCTCGCCGTCGGCAGCAGCATTCTCGTGAGGCGGCCGCCACATTGCAAGCTCACATAGGCAGCCAGAGATCGCACACTGCCGGCCGCGCCGGATCAGGGACCGCCAGAGCCCGGGCGTGAGCGGCCGCGGCGAACCACAAGAAGGACAACGACGAGTACAACCGCAAAGATCAGACCAAGCTGCCAATTCACCGTGATCTCCCTCCTGCGCTGCGCCTAACGGGTCGCGCCTAAGCTGCGGGCGTTCACTCGGCCGCCACGGCGGCGGCTGGTCCAGGGCACACGTGAACACTCGGGCACAGGTGGAAGTCTACCCTGCTTGCGAGCGCCCGCCAGCTTCAGGCGCCTGTTTGACAGCAGGCGTCGCATCGGAGCTTACCAGGAGGTACTGAGCAGAATCCACCCATCCATCCGGATGCTCCTGACCAAGACTGACACAAATGAGGAATCCTCAAGTGGCAGGGGCTCGAAATGGCGTCCCGACTCGGTACTGAACAGTCATTGAGAGCCTCTTCGCGGTCTTTAGGCGCTGCGCTTAAGCTGCGGCGCGCTGAAAAAACGGTCCTAGTCGATGATATGACCTACAAAAATGGACTTGAGGCGACCCTCATGAACTTCCACCACGAGCTGCGAGCCCGTCCGGCCGCCGATCCCCCAGCGGAGCGCGTCGGCCGACTCTTCGTCGGGGCGTCCGTACAGTGCGCGAGCTCGGTCGACGCCATCCCCGACGGCCAGGCCACGCCGCGTTCGTAGACCGGGGAGGATGAGCCGCATGCCGTCCCGCCTGCCCTGGGGGTTGAAGAAGACCCACACATGCCGGTAGTACCACGTCTGAAGCCGCGCCCCAACATCGAACGGGTGCTCATAAAAGCGAATCGAGTCGGGCACTCCAAGAACCCGCGTCACTTCGGCGGAATCCGCCCCGAAGTCAAGGCCGAGCAACGTGAGCTCGCTGGTATCGGGTGGAACGATCGCCTGGCCGGTAGCCCGCCCGGGTGAGGTGACCAAGACAAGAGCGACGAGCGCTACGGAAGCACGCATGGTTTGGCTGGCCTAACGCCTCACGCTTGAGCTGCGGGCGCTAAGCCCGCGGGCGCCCCACCGCCCGCAGGGGTTCCGACGGCTATTGGCGCACAAACGGAACTCCACCCCGCTTGGCCGCGCCCGCCAGCTCCAAAGCGCGGGTCAGGCCGCTCCCATCTGCCAGCGGAGAGCGGCCCTCGTCGAGAGAGCTCCAGCCGCTCGTTAGACAGCCCCATCGCGATTCCAGAGGAGTTGAAACTCGAGCTCCTCGGCCCCGCTCCGAGTTCGCTCGTGCTCGATGTTGAATCGGGCTACCCGCGGGATCAGGATGCGCTCACCAGCCACCTGGATGGTGAAGGCTCGACCACGCTCGACGGCACGAGCGAGGCGGCGAAGCTTTGCGACGAACTGCTGGCGAGAATACGTTCGCTGGACATCTCGTGGGCGTCGACGTGGCATCGGAGTGGTTAGGAGCTGTCTAACGGGTCGCGCCTAAGCTGCGGCGCAGGACATGAACGTTCACAACCGCAATTCTACCCCACGGCTGATCGCACACCTTCAGTATCTCACGTGCCACGCACAATTGCTAGCACTCCATTACTGTTGGATGAACCGAAGGGTGTTCCCGTCCGGGTCGTCGACGTAGAACTCACGCGTGCCCCAGGTCTGATCGATCGGCCCCTCATGGACCGGCGAGGTCGCATGGCGCGGCGGTCGTAGACCGCGCTGTCGCAGTGCGCGCCATTCGCGGTCTAGGTCATCGGTCTCCACGACAATTGCCTGCCCGTATTCGCCATCGCCCGGATGGCTCGAGAGGAAGAGTCGATGGCCAGCGCGGGACAGGACACTAAATGACGGGTCGTCAAGAGTTGCGTCGCCGTCGACGCGCTCGAGCTAGCCAGCACAACTCCCAGCACGATCGTTATTTCGAGCCTCCGTCGTGCTCCGGCCTGTAGCCACGCCGCCTATGGTTCCCAGGTACTACAACGCGTCTCCGGCGACGGATTGCTTCCAAGGGGTGGCCTCGCGACAAACCCTTGCACGTGCATGTAGGCATAGTGTCGCTCGGTGACAATGAGGAGGCCAGGTTGGACGTCGGTGTGGCGACCAGCTTCCGGCCCGCTCACCACCAGCACTTCGACGGGTTGCCAAACGCCGCGTATGTCTTGTGCGCGAACGAAAGTGGCCGAACTGAGGATGGCAAGAGCTAGAACAAGTCTCATGATATGCCTCGAGTAAGGATTGTCGCGCTGCCTAACGAATCGCGCTTGAGCTGCGGGCGCGGCGCCTGCTGGCGTGACGTCTGCTCATTCTCGTCCCGTTCCTCACCTGGCGCACAAATGGAAGTCTACCTTACTTGGGCGCGCCCGCCAGCTCCAAGCGCTGGTTAGGCAGCGGCGCGCGGCAGTTAGCAGAGAATCCCCGGTATCCATCCCGCGATTACAGCAGGCCAGGTGGTAAGAACTTGTCCGATTAGGATCCATGCCAACCCTGCAACCTCAAGGTCGAGACCACCAACCAATACTCTGTCCAGAAGGCTCCTAACCTCGCGGGTCTCTTCTTGCCTCTTCACGAGTGCTGTGCGGGTCTCTGCCGACAATGATTCAATCCGACGATTGATCTCGCCTGTCTGTTTCTGAAGGTCTTCCTGGAGCGACTTTACTTGGCTCTCGAGAGCCGTGACTCTCGATTCGATAGACTCGGGATTGATGACGACTGCTCGCCCAAACGCCTGGGAGCTCCCGATAGAAATGGCTCCCACACCAGTAATCGCTCGATGCGTTGGCTTAGCGAAAGGAAGTAAGGATTTGAGTTTACCTGCCCAGGCTGCGAAAACGGTACGAAGGGTCGGCTGTCCGAGATCAACACGGAGCTGATGGATTCCCCAAGCGACCTGTCCGATCCCCAAGATCTGGAGGACGGAGGCTGCCGTCACGAGCACGGTTTCGCACTGCCACGGAGGCGTTACGATGTGCACTAGGAGAATGACACCGGCGGGCACCAGGAGCGACATCCAGATGACGCGGATGTCTATCACCAGCGCTTCGAGCAGGGTTCGAAACCAGTTCCGCGCACTCATCAACGACCGCTGCCTAACGAATCGCGCATAAGCTGCGTGGTGCGGCGGCCGCCATCAAGATAGACCCGTTCCCTTTCAAGCGGCCGCCGCGCCACGACAGCTTCATGCGCTGGTTAGGCAGCTTCCGCCAGCTAATGCCAACCGAACAAGAGACCAAATGTACCTGCCCATTTAGAGGGTTGGGCCCCATCGAGAGGGTGGAACGCTCCAGCTCGAATGCCGACAAGGAGCGGCAGAGCAAGGGTCAACTCGATGCCACCGTAAGTTCGGCGAGAATCCACGTACCATGGCTCGGCCCAGGTTCGAAGGAGGCCGGCTTGGGCCCGGACTGTGAACTCCCCTCCCGGACCTCCGTAGTCTACTCGAGGTCCGATCCGTCTGGCGATGCCAACGGAGAGTTGAGCTCCGGCCCAGCCGAGTTCCGCAGTGGCAGTGGGCCACCAGTCGCCGGCGGGCGTTGGCTTCATCAATACTCCGCTCTCCAGCGCAATCTTCTGAGGCCGTAAGACGTAGGCCGCGAGGATTGGCTGAGCCCCGCGTTGTCCTCGGAGAGTGCAAGGGGCGCAAATTGCGACGACGAGAAAAAGCTGAAGCGGTCGTGGCACTAGAGGGTCGGGGAAGCTGCCTAACGAATCGCGCTTAAGCTGCGGCGCGCTGAAGAAAGATTCATTCCCTAATCTACGCGCGCCGCCAGCTTCAGGCGCTTGTTAGGCGGCGCCTTCCGGCTGCCGGAACTTGACGCCCATCGCACGGCCATGCTTTTCAAGTTGCTGAGTGACCGTTTCTGCGAGAACCATGATGGTCCAACACACCTGAGCGAACTCATCAGCCGTCAGCATAATTTCTGCCCCGAGCGGGAAATCCTTTGACCGAGCCCGGTTCGAAACTCCTACTTCGGTTCCCGCTTCCACGATCGTACCAGGGACGAGCTCCTGCTCTCCTTTTGGGCTGGTACCGATAATCGTAAGAGCGCGCCACTCCAAAGTAAGATTGTCATTCGCAGTTACGTCCTGAGGGTGTACGACACCTTTTCGGTGAACGTAGCAATTTCGCACGGCGTTAATGCTGAGCGCCCGTCTTGCCAGATCTGCATCAATTGCAAAGCCGTATTTGGTGGCGAGGAATTCCAGCTTGTCCGGCAGCCCGAGCTTATGGAAACGGCGGCCGCGAGCGACGACAATGTCATTCCAATCCGAGACCTTCACCTGCTTGCCAGCTGTCTGAATCGATGCAAGCTCCCAATGCGCTAAGACGGTTTGAACTTCCTCGAGCGTAGTGTGAATTGCCTCGGATACGTCACGAAAGCCGTTGGTAAGGATCCAACGATTCCATTCATTACGGGTCTGATCGGCATTCCACTGTTGGTTAGACGCGAAGCGGAACCCGATTGTAGTGTCAGGCAACGCAGGTGGAACCGAAGATAGCGTCAGTCCGTGCTGAAGGCCGACGGCAACCAAGTTCATTGAGCGCTGCAGGCTCAGCTGAAGTTGATTAGTGATGCCGTGAAGATTGATCTCTATTTCAAACCGATGTTCGGCCATCAAGACCTCGATATGGACAGGGCGCCGCCTAACGTGATGCGCTTGAGCTGCGGGCGCAAACGCCGCGGGCGCGCCAACGCCCGCCTGGCCGACGCCAGTCGGCCGGCGCACAAACGGAATTCTTCACTACTCGAGCGGCGCCCGCCAGCTCCAAGCGCATGTTAGGCGGCAACCCGCAACGCCCGATTGGGCTACCCCGGGCCAACTGCGGCGCGCGACCGGCTTCGTGGCGCGGACGCGCGACGCTCCTCAACACGCACTTTCGCCAGCTTCGCCACAAGGCCGGTGGGAATCGGCGCGTCGAGCGGGAACCTGAGCGTGCCCTTCCCTGCCCGGTACCGCGCCATCGCTTTGCCGTACCTGGCCACCATACCGCGGGTGACGGGATACACGCTGACATGCTCCCTGAAAGCCGCAATGTACAGTAGGTACCGGCCGTCAAGCTCGAACGTCGGGATGCGATAGCTGATCCGCTCCGTAATGCCTGGTGCTGCCGCTTTGATGGCGGTCCGGAGTTGCTTGAGTGCTCTGCGCGCGACCGGCGAGGCCTGAGCTATATAATCAGCAACCGTCCCGGTCTTCGCCATGCTGTAGGACCTCAGAGGGTTGCCGCCTAACGGGATGCGCTTGAGCTGCGGGCGCAAGCGCCGCGGGCGCACCAGCGTCCGCCCGCCCGACGGAGTCGGGCGGCGCACAAACGGAATTCTACCTTGCTTGGCCGCGCCCGCCAGCTCCAAGCGCGGGTTAGGCAGCGCGCCAGTCAAAAGGGCAAGGCAGTGCCCAGCGTGAGAGCCCGTATGTCGGTACCTATGCGGCGCGCCTCGAGACAGAAAAATCGGTTGCCGAGCCGGGCACGAAGGCCGAGCCCCACGATGCCTGCAACGCTGCCCCACGTGGAGGAGTGTGCGGGGACCGTTTGTGCCAGCGAACCGTCGGGAGCCCGGTAGTAGGCCTCGCTGCGGTTCCAGCTCTGAACCGCCGCCACACCCGCGAGGAGGTAAGGTGAGACCCGCGCCGCTGGCCAAGGGGTCACCGAGCCCGCCACGCCCAGAGTCAGGTCTGCCGATTGAGCGATGCCTTCGTACCTGGACCCTTCTCCATACAGGATGGTGGGCACGGAGAAGCCCTGCGTCGGAGTCCAACGGGCCCCTACCTCCGCCCGAAGACTCATCGGGCGATCCCGCCTCGTGAGATGATACTCAGCGCGGATGTGCACACCACTCAGTCGATCCACCCAGCCGCTCCAGGCCGGACCGAAGGCGAGTGAGAACCGCGGTGCGGAATGTTGGGCTTGAGCAAGGTCTGTAAGAGGAGGGGTCAGCACCCCGAGGCACATGGCGGCGATGAGCCAGCGCATGGGTCCTCCGCCGTGGGGTTCGTCGGAGAAGCTAGTTGGTGAGGGCTGGGGCCGCAAGAAGCTAGCCCACCGAGGACAGACCGGTCGCGCGCTGCCTAACGTGATGCGCTTGAGCTGCGGGCGCAAACGCCGCGGGCGCGCCAGCGCCCGCCCGGCCGACGCCAGTCGGCCGGCGCACAAACGGAATTCTTCACTACTT
>DATMAW010000122.1:0-6040 GCA_035559715.1 Gemmatimonadales bacterium
CCGCCGCTGCTCTTCCTCCAGGCCGGCCAGCTTGCGTGATTCCATTGTGAAGATCAGCCCGATCACGACCGCGGCGACGATCCACCCACCCACCGCGGCGAGGAGCAGGGGATCCTTGACCTTGGCCACCAGGGCCGAGAAGTCCGGCATCTGGAAGCCAGCACCGGCTGCTTTCTTCTTCTTGGGACCCGGCAGGAGGTTGATTTCAATCATCGCAGCCGCTCCCTAGTTCAACTTCCGCAGCGCGAGGCCGACGGCCAGCATCAAAAGCGGGGCCACCTCGTCCACGTTCAGCGCCCCGAACGCGTCTTCCTTGACCCGCAGCCCCTTCAGGGGGTCGGCCACTTCCACCGGCACCCGCAGCCGCTGCGCCAGCGTGTCGGCCAGCCCCGGAATGCGCGCGCCACCGCCCGAGCAATAGGCCCGCTCGATCGCGCCCACGTCCCGTGAGGCCGACTGCAGGAACGCCGCGGCGCGCTCGACTCCCACCGCGATTTCCTCGCCACGGCTCGCCACGTACGGGTCGAGATCCGGCGTCCGCTCGAAGCCCTGCAACGTCTTGTCGGCATCCTCCGACCCCATGCCGCGTTCGCGCTGGAGGTCCTCACGGAACCGCCGCGTGCCGACGTTCAGGTCTCGCGTGAGGACGGGAACCCCGTTCTGGAGGATGTTGATGTTCGTGACTTCGTGCCCGATGTGGATCAGGGCGGCCATGCCCTGCATCGCCTCGGGGTAGTTCACCTCGAACGCGTTGTGCAGCGCGAAGGAATCCACGTCCACGATGGCGGGGTCGAGCCCGGCCTCTGCCAGGAGGGCCGTCTTGTTCTCGACCAGCTCCCGCTTGGCGGCCACGAGCATGACATCCATCTGCACGCCTTCGGCGTCGGGATCCAGAACCTGGAAATCCAGCTCCACGCCCTCGATATCGAACGGCACGTGCTGCTGGGCCTCCCAGCGGACCACATCGAACGCCTCGCTCTCCTTCATGCGGTCCACCTGGATCTTCTTAATGATCACGTCCCGCCCGCCCACGGCCACGACAACCTTCTTCTGCTTCACGCCGGCCGTCTGGAACAGACCGCGGATGGCGTCGGCCACGACGCCCGGATCCATGATCTCACCCTCGACGATTGCATCGGCGAGAACCGGAGCCACGGCGACCTTGCTCAGCATTGGCTCCGCCTTGCCATGCTCGATCACAGCGAGCTTGATAAGACCGCTCCCGATGTCGAGTCCGACCGTCGTTTTTGAACCCCCAAGCCCAAAAAGCGCCATATCTGCCTACAGTTAAAGGAGATAAGAGGGGTGAGCGGCAGACTACAGTACCGCCCACCCCTTTTTTTGTCAAGCTCCAACCTACTTTAACCCACCTAGAACAAGTCCCAACGTGGTACAGAGTTACGAGATTTGACCCAAACCGTTCGTGGATATCCTATGTGGACGCCATGTTGAGGAAGTGGTGTGGAGCCCCGCGCGCCTGAATCGCTCAGGAGGATCACCGGGGCCCGGACATCCTTTAACGACCTGGGAACACCGAATGCACCCGACACCTGACGCTCAGCACCCTCCACCGCTTTCCACGAACGTCAGTCGAGTCCCTCAGTACAGGTTCACCCAGCTGCGCTCGCGCATGGTGACCGCCGACGCCGACGCGGTGAGGGCGCGGATTAGCGCGCAACTCGAGTAGTTGATGACGGCGTCTCCCAGCACCACGCTCTGATCCAGGTTCACGTTGGCCGCGATCACGCCACCGTTGAAGTGACCCCCGGTGCCCTGGGTATTGATCGTCCTCTTTGCGATCACTGGACCATAGAACTCGAACCCGCCCTGGACGTCCAGGTCTCCGTTGACGAGCAAGACCCCCTGGCCACGCACCCCATTGATGTTGGCGCTTCCCTCGACCCAAATGATCGGGAAGTAGTTGAAGCAGGGAGACGACGGCGTAATGGGGTCACCCCAGTTGGTAGCCACGCCGGTGAGGCACGCTCCGCCGGACGTCTGTGGCTCGACCTTCAACGTTCCGGACGGATAAACGATCTTGGTGGCGAATTGCTTCAGCTCATCGAAGCTCATCTCGCCGAACGTGGTCAGGGTCGAGTCGTTGATCGTCGTGTCCTTCATCACCTTCGGATTGCCCTCGATGCAGTTCTGGTTCTTGCACCCGGAGTACTCCACCTTTGTGGGGTCTGGAATCCGAACACCCGGCTGCTGGGGCAGCGTGGCCGGGCAGCCGGACCAACCCGCAGGCGGAGTATCCGTCCCGCTGATGAACGACGAGCCACCGAGCTTCACCGAACCCTGGGTCTTGAGCGCCGAGTTGAAGTCGATCTGGAGAGGCCGGAGCTTAAGCAACAGGCCGATACGCTGGCGAGACGTCGAGTCTCTGCTGAACCCATCTGCCCGAACCATGAAGAGCATCTGGTTCAGCCTCCGGATGGTGGCGCGATACCAGCCACGTCCGTCCGGCGCGGTGCCCGTGACGTTCTGACTCGTCCCGACCGCCATGTTGTTGTAGACCCCGGAGTTCCAGTTGGCGACCAGCGCCTCGCTGACTCCCTCTGCCGAGGTGAACGCCTGCTGGAGCCGCAGCGTGTTCCGCCCCACGCGCTGCTCCTGCGTACCGACGAACATGGCTCCCGCTACCAATCCGCCCACGACCACCAGGGCAAAGATCGCCAACGGAAGGGCCACACCGCGTTGATTCGAGACTCGTTCCATGATGCCGTCCTTTGTAAGCAGTCGGCAACCAGCGTTCAACCAGTCAGCACAGGCAGGGCCGTTTCGATTGGCACTCCGCGGCACGCCCGCCAGCCTTGTTCCGTAAGTAGCCAAACCCGTTGCCGCCGCTAGCGGTTGTTCCGCAGCGCCACATGTGTCACGAGGCTATCCACGAGGTGGCCGATCCCACCCGTGGAAAGCTGCACCGGCTCGGCCGTACGACCGATCACCGTGATGGAAACCCGCGCGACCTGCGCGCGGTTCGTCGTGGCGGCTCCGTTGGCGTCGAAAAACGCGAACCGGAGACCGGCACCCTCTAGCGGCCCAACCAGCGGCTGGATGGTGCCCCACCCCGTGCTCTTGTTCCACCGCCGGCTTCCCAGCCAGAGAGCCCCATTCGCATCGCGGTACTTGCGAGCCTCCACCACCTCGAATCCTCGGACCGGGGCGCCCGCGATGACGCTATCCGACACCAGGACCGCCGGGAGAAACGTGAGCTTGAGACTCGGTCTGCCGCCGGGGCAATTGTTGCCGGATTCCACCCTGATCAGGTTGGCGTGGATCCAGCGGTCGTCGGTTCTGCGCGTCGTCAGGCTGTCGGCGAAGATCAGCAGCGAATCCGTATTGGGGTCCAGACCGCGCAGCCCGACGGTGGCTGTGTCCACGTATAGTTCCGCACTGTTCCCGACGTTCTGACACACGAAGTACAGGTTGCGGGTCACCTTGTATGTGATCGCCGAATCCGACATCGCGATAATGTCGCTGCCAAGTGGATCGCTGGCGTTGAGCTCGCGCAACTCGCCGGGGAGGATGGCAATGGCAGAGCGAATGTTGTCGTTCAGCTCCACCCGCTGGGTCTGCTGCCGATAAATCCGCTGGTTGCTCACCAGAAGCTGATAGATGGAGGCCGCCACGATGCCCATGAGCACGAGCGCAATGAGCAACTCCACCAGTGTGAACCCGCGGCGCGATTGGGCTAGCACAGGATCACCGTCCGAAAGTCGTCCGCGCGGGTGCCGGAGGCCGTCGGCGACACGACACGCACCGACGCGATGCGCGAACGACCGGTGGCATCCGGGACCACGCTCCAAGTAACCGTGAAGCGACCTTGCGTGGCTGACCCACCGGTCATGGACGCGCAGGTCTGACTGCGGAGGATCTCGAAGCGCTCGTTGGCCAGCGCGCTGGCTTCACTATAGCGCTGACCCTGGGAGATCATCCGGGTCGTGACCGCCGCGGACCCCACGAGCGCCAGCAGGCCCACCGACAGAATCAGGACGGCGATGAGCACTTCGACGATCGTGAATCCACGTTCGTCATTCACTGAATGACTCTCCCGACGATGGATATGACGACCCTTTCCGCAAAGGTCCCCTTCGTTACCACGATCGCCGTCTCGCTGGTCTCGAGGCCGATACCGCGCGCGTCGTACCACAGCGTGTCATGCGCGGGCTGCACCGTGACGCCATAGCGCGTGGAGAAGTTCTCCGCGACGCCGACTTGCTGGGTGGCCCCCGTGACCGGATTCGCCGCCTCCACGTACAACACGTTGTTCCGCAGGATCAGTCGCGCCGTGGAGCCGCGCTGGATCGCCGTGCCGCGCGCTTTTGCGACGAGGCCGACCACCGCCGCGCGAGCCGATCGCACGCTCTGCTGGGTGATGGCGTCGCCGATCCTGGGAAACGCGAACCCCGCCATGGCGCCGATCAACACGATGACGATGACCAGCTCGATCAGCGTGAAGCCGCGCGAGTTACTATGCATTAGTCACCTCAACCGCGTTCCAGTAACAACAACCATGCCCACGCCTAACATAATATGTGACAACGACATCGAGCTGCATCATCGCCACAGACGGACTGCAATTTGCGGCACAACGCTGCAAAGGTTTGCGCTATTCGATTGCCAGCTCCTTCAACTTGTAGAACAGCGTTCGCTGGCTCACCCCCAGAGCCCTGGCGGCCTGGCTCCGGTTCCCGCGGCACGCGGCGAGCGCGGAGACGATCGCCCTCCGCTCCGCCTCAGCGACGGCGTCTTTGAGAGGCCGCGGAGTCGCGGCAGCATCCGTCTGACTCGTAACCTGCACCGAGCGGCCCGACCCCTGACCTTCGAAGGCCTCCGCGCGAAGCACTCCGTCCTGGGACAGCACCACGGCGCGCTCGATCGCATTCTCCAGTTGGCGCACGTTCCCGGGCCACTGGTGACGGCGGATGGCCTCCATCGCCTCCGGCGCGAGCGTCACGGTCCGCCCGGCACGATCCATGGCCCGCCGCAGCAGCACCGTGGCCAGCGCTTCGAGATCCTCTGGTCGCTCGCGCAACGGGGGGATATGGAGCCGAACCACGTTCAAGCGGTAGAAGAGATCCTCGCGAAAGCGGCCGACCGCAGCATCGGCCTCAAGGTCTCTCGCCGTCGCGGCGATGACGCGAACATCCACGCGCCGCGATCGCGTCTCCCCGACCCGCCGGATCTCCGAGTCCTGGAGGACGCGAAGCAGCTTCACCTGTAGGGCGGGCGGCAGATCACCGATCTCATCGAGTAGCAGCGTGCCCCCGTTCGCCTCCTCGAACAACCCGGTGCGATCGGTAGCCGCGCCCGTGAACGCGCCGCGCACGTGACCGAACAGCTCCGACTCGAGCAGCTGTTCCGGGATCGCCGCGCAGTTCACGGCTACCAGCGGTCCCGCGCGGCGTGGACTCATTCGGTGGATCGCCCGGGCCACGACTTCCTTGCCAACTCCGCTTTCGCCGGTAATGAGCACGGTGGTGGGGTGCGGGGCGACGCGACTGGCGAGTTCCATGACGTGGCGCATCGCCGGAGACACCGCGATGACCTCCCTGTCGGTGGTGCGCGCAAGCTCCGCCTGTAGCCGCGCCACCTGGATTTTGAGCTGCTCGCGCTCGGCCGCCTTCCGGAGCGTGAGCAACACCTCGTCTGCGCGAAACGGTTTCGGCAGGTAGTCGTACGCGCCCTGTTTGATGGCAGCGATGGCAGCGTCGTCCCCGCCGTAAGCGCTCATCATGATCACCAAAGCCCCACCACCGGCCGCCTGGTAGCGACGCAAGAACTCGGTGCCCTCCATGCCGGGCATGCGAACGTCGCACAGAATGAGATCGAACGGTTCCTTGGTGGCGCGCTCCAGCGCATGGGAGGGCGAGCCCTCGGCAGCCACCTGGTAGCCATCCCCCTCGAGCAGCAACGCCAGCGACTGCCTGAGGCCCGCGTCGTCATCCACGATCAGGACTCTCACGGACCGCGACTCCCGTCGTCCGGGGCTGCGGCGCTGCGGCGCGTCGGCGCGTCGGCGGGTGTCACCTCCGCC
>DATMAW010000123.1:0-17809 GCA_035559715.1 Gemmatimonadales bacterium
CCTGCCGCCACGATCTCGGCCCACCCCTTCGGATCGAGCGACGCTCCCCCGACCAGCACACCGTCAATTTCCGGCTCGTCGGTCAGTTCGCGTACGTTGCCCCGGTTCACACTTCCACCGTAGAGCACCCTGAGTCGTCCCGAGGCGCCGTGGGCCGCGAACCAGGCGCGGATGGCGCGGTGCACCTCCGCTGCGTCCCGCGCAGTGGCGTTTCGGCCGGTGCCGATAGCCCAGACGGGCTCGTACGCGATGACAATGCGGTCGAGTTGGTCCTGGGGCAGGTCGGCGAGGGGGTGCAGTTGACGCTCTACGACCGCGAGCGTTAGACCTGCCTCGCGTTCGTGGAGTTGCTCGCCCACGCAGAGGATCGGGGTGAGTCCGGCGGCGAGCACTGCGCCGACCTTTCGGGCTGCCTGCTCGTCGCTTTCCCCGAACACGTGGCGCCGCTCGGAGTGGCCCACCAGGGCTGCCCGCGCGCCGGCATCCGCCGCCATGACGGCGCTGATCTCGCCCGTGAACGCCCCTTTGGGTTCCCAGTGCACGTTCTGCACGCCTGCGCGAATGTCGCGTCGCCCGCGCGTGAGGTCCACGACGGTCACCAGAGAGATCGCAGGCGGGAAAAACCACACCTCGCGATCCGGAACGGGGGCGTATTCGGCGAGGAACACGGCCAGGAAGTCCCGCGCAGCCGCGGGCGCATGATGCATTTTCCAGTTGGCGGCGAAGATCAGCGGCTTCACGCGTCGTCGAGCGCCGCCACGCCGGGCAAGGTCTTCCCCTCGAGGAATTCGAGCGAGGCCCCGCCGCCCGTGGACACGTGGGTCACGGCTTGGTCGAGTCCGGCCTGCGCCAAGGCGGCCGCGGAGTCTCCGCCGCCCACAATGGTGGTAGTCCCTCGCGCGGTTGCCTCCGCGAGAGCGCGTGCAACGGCGAGCGTGCCGCGGTCGAATGGAGGCGTCTCGAAAACGCCCATCGGGCCGTTCCATAAGACGGTCCCCGCACGGGCGATGCGGCTGGCGAAGTCTTGCTGCGACGCTTCATCGATGTCGTAGGCGGCCCATCCGGGCGGAATCCGGTCGCTCGGGACGGAACGGGTTGGGGCCCCCGGCGTGAGTGCCTGGGCCACGATCATCCCGGGGGGCAGGACCAACTTGGCCCCGGCGCGCCCGAGGAGGCTCTGCGCCAGATCGACCTTGTCACGCTCAACCAGCGAGTTTCCCACCTCGCATCCCTGAGCCAGGAAGAAGGTGCAGGCCATCGCGCCACCGATAAGCAACTCGTCCACCTTGGGCAGCAGCGCGTTGATCACCTCGATCTTGTCGGACACCTTGGCGCCGCCGAGCACGGCAATGAACGGGCGTCGGGGGTTTGTGAGGGTTGTGCCGAGGTATTGCAGCTCGCGAGCCATGAGCTGGCCGGCGACGGCGGGCTTGAGCAGGCGCGCCACGGCTTCGGTGGAGGCATGGGCGCGGTGGGCGCTTCCAAAGGCGTCGTTCACATACAGGTCGCCCAGGCGCGCGAAGGCCCTGGCAAGTTCGAGATCGTTCTTCTCCTCGCCCGGGTAAAACCGCGTGTTTTCCGCCAGCGCCACCTCGCCCCGCTTGAGCTGGCGAGTCTGCCGCTCGGCGTCCGGAGCCGTGGGATCGTCAATGAACGCGACGGGATTGCCGAGCATCCGCTCGAGCTCGCTCGCCACCGGGCGCAGCGAATACTTGTCGTCGCGCCGGCCGCCCGGCCGCCCCAGGTGCGACAGCAGGATCACGCGGCATCCGCGCTGACTCAGCCACTCGATCGTGGGCAGCGACGCCCGGATGCGCGTGGCGTCGGTGACGCGTCCGTCCTTGACGGGCACGTTGAAGTCCACGCGGACCAACGCTCGGAGCCCCTCGAGCGGCTGGCCTTCGAGCGACGAAATCCCCCGCTTGGTCACGTCTTGCGCGCCACGAGATCCAGCAGGTCGGCGCAGCGGGCGGAGTAGCCCATCTCGTTGTCGTACCAGGACGAGACGTGCACCAGCGTCCCCTCGATGACCTGGGTGCTCAAGGCGTCTATCGTGCTCGAATGCTCGTCGCCGATGTAGTCCACGGAAACCAGGGGCTCGTCGCTCACCGTCAACACGCCCTTCATGGGGCCGGCGGCTGCCGCGCGGAACGCCGCGTTCACGCTCTCGACGTCCGTCTGTTTCTTGACCACACAGGTCAGGTCAACGACCGACACGTCTGCGGTGGGAACCCGCAGGGCGACACCGTCAATCTTGCCCTTGAGCTCAGGCAACACCAGCGACGTGGCCTTGGCCGCTCCGGTCGTCGTGGGGATGATGGACAGCGCGGCGGCGCGGGCGCGGCGCAGGTCCTTGTGCGGGAGATCGAGCACGTTCTGGTCATTGGTGTAGCTGTGCACCGTGGTCATGAACCCGCGCTCGAATCCAAACGAGTCCATGATCACCTTGACCATGGGGACAAGGCAGTTGGTGGTGCACGAGGCGTTGGAGATCACGTGGTGGCGGGAGGGATCGTACGTCTGTTCATTGACGCCCATCACGATCGTGATGTCCTCGCCTTTCGCGGGTGCGCTGATGATCACCTTGCGCGCTCCGGCGGTGAGGTGGGCCGACGCCTTCTCGCGGCTGGTGAAGAGCCCGGTGGACTCCAGGACCACGTCAACGCCGAGGTCCTTCCATGGCAACTGCGCCGGGTCTTTGACCGACAGCACTTTGACCGGCTTCCCGTTGACGACGATGCCGTCGGCCGCCGGCTCCACCGATCCGGGGAAACGGCGGTGGACGGAATCGTACTTGAGGAGATGGGCCAAGGTCTTGGGGTCGGTGAGGTCGTTCACGGCCACGACCTCGAGATTCTTGCGGCTCTGCAGGGCCCTGAGAACGAGCCGGCCGATGCGACCAAACCCGTTGATGCCCACTCGTGCAGTCATGGTTCCCTCGGATTGTGGTTGACGATCGCCTGGCTAGCCGATTCGGGCTTCGAACGGCAACGCCCGCGCAAACGTGACGGCGGCGATCCGGGCCCAGCCCGCGCTTGACAGAGCATCGGCGGCTGCGGCGATCGTGGCGCCAGTGGTGAAGACGTCGTCCACAAGTATAATCGTGGCGCGACGTCCTCCGGGCGGAGCGACCGCCAGAAACGCTCCGGTGACGTTGAGCCCTCTGGCCCCGGCCGTGAGCCGCGTTTGCGACGGCGCATCCCGGTGCCGGTACAGCACATCCAGGGCCAGCGGCAGGCCCCAGCGACCGGACAGGGCCTTCGCCAGCAGCTCGGCTTGGTTGTACCCGCGGGTCCGCCGACGCTCCGGGGTGAGCGGAATCGGGATCAGCAAGGCGCCGCCCTGGTCCAGCGGCGGACTCACGTGTTTGGTGATCACGTCCGCCGCAAACGACGCCAGTGCCGTGAGGCCGTCATACTTGAGCCGATGAACGATCTCTCGGGCCTCCGGACCGAGCCAAACCGCGCTCCTGGCGGTCTCGATTTCTCGCGGCCAGGCGGAACACACTCTGCAGCTACCCACGGGTGGGAGTGGGTGGGCACAGCGCGCGCATCCACCGAGGAGCGGCTTCATGCGCCAGCGACAGCTGGAGCAGACCAGGGCATCCGGGCTACCCCGCTCAACGGCGCGGCCGCAGGACACGCACGCATTGGGAAGCAAGAACCGCTCCACCGCCCGCAGCGTCGGCAACGCTGCGCTCGCGATTCGCCGGAGCGTGTCGCTCGGAATCATGCTCGCAGCGCGGCTTCCACCGCCGCCGCCATGACTTCCCGCGGGGCGCGGTGACCCGGAAAGAAGCGCTCGAAGGCGTGAGCGCCCTGCGCCACGACGAGACCGCGACCGTCGGCGGCACGGAGACCAAGAGCCCGGCAGCGCCGCACCCACGGAGTTTCGCCTGGGGCATACACCAGATCCAGCGCCGCGGACGTGCGATCCAATCGGTCGTCGGGAATCGGGAGGCTGTCGCCTGACTTCAGCCCGAGTGGTGTCGCGTTGATGGCGACATCCGCGGGTCGGCCGTCATCGGGGACCGCGTGGACGCCGATTTCGCGCGCCCACGCCGCAAACGCCGCTGCACGGGCGGGATCGCGGGAGCGGACGAGAAGCACGGCATCCCGTTCCTTCGCCGCCCCGGCGATTGCACGTGCCGATCCCCCCGTCCCCGCGACCAGCCAAACGTCCCCCGCGCCCAGGCGACCCAAGACGTCCAGGAGGCCCGGCACGTCGGTGTTGTCACCCACGAGCCGCCCGCCTTCGGCCCAGAACGTGTTTACGGCGCCGATGGCCTTGGCCACGCCCGTCAGCCGGATGAGAAGCTGTGCCGCCGCCACCTTGTGCGGCACCGTGATGTTTCCGGCCACGCCCGCGGCTTCCAGTCCGCGAATCACGTGCGCGAGGGCGACGGCGTCCACCTGGAGAGCGGCATAGACGGCGTCGAGCCCAAGGGCGCGGATCGCCGCGTTGTGCATCGCGGGAGACACCGAATGCCGCACGGGATCGCCCAGGATGACGAGGAGGCGGCTATTCCCGGTGATCTGGCTCACGATGCTCCGCCAGCACGCGCTGCAGCGCGTCACGAACCAGTCCGTCCAGCTGGCTGTACGTGGTCCGGTAGATCTCCAGGTCGCCGCCGAACGGATCGCTTACTTCGGCCTCCTCCCCGGTGACGCCCGCATATTCCCCGAGCACGAACGTACGCCCGTCGCCGCCGAGTTCGTGCACCCGAGCCCGATGATGCCGGGCCATGGTCAGAATGAGGTCGGCCCCTTGCACGAGTTCGCGCGTGAGGAGTCGGGCGCGGTGGGCGGAAAGGTCCAGGCCGTGTTCCAGACCGACGAGATACGCACCCTCGGACGCGGGGGCTCCATCCCAAGCGCCCGTGCCCGCGGACGCCACGGTCACGTCGGTGCGCTTCCGGCGGTTGAGTTCGTCGCGGGCGATAGCTTCCGCCAGCGGGCTACGGCAAATGTTGCCGGTGCACACGAACAGCACGTTCATAGCCGAAGCGCAGCCCGCGGAATGGCGCCTTCACGCACAAGTCGCGGTGACGGGCCAGTGCAGTCGACGACTGTGGAGGGTGGAACGTTGCCCAGGGTGCCGCCGTCGAGTACAAGCAACGTTCCATCGTTCACCGCCGCGGCGAAGTCGGCCTCGATGGCTGTGGCTCCCGGCGCGGTGGGGCCTCCCGGCCGGTTGGCGGATGTGGACGTGAGTGGCTCATCCAGTGCTTCGATCAGGCGGGCCACGTCCGCGTGTGCCGTCCAGCGGATGGCGATCCCACCTTCTGGCCCGCGCAACTGGTCCGGGAGCCTCCCCTCGCCCCCGGGAAGAACCAAGGTGAGTGGACCCGGCCAGAATCGATCCGCGAGGAGGGCGGCGGCAGGCGTGAATGCCAGACCGTAGCGCCGTACCATGTCGCGGCTCGACACGAGAAGCAAGAACGGCTTTCCGGCCAGCCTGCCCTTCAGGTGCGCCAGGCGAGTCACATCCTCCGCCAGCGCCCGCGAGCCGAGCCCATAGACGGTTTCCGTCGGGTACGCGAGGAGGCCGCCGTGCGACAGGTGACGGCGAACCGGTTCGATCGCTGCCGCCACGTCAGCCGGGGTGCGAAACGGCACGCTCACGATCTCGCGAGCGCTTCCGCGAGGAGGAAATCCTCCGCGGTCGTGATCTTGATGTTGGTGGAAACGTCGGGGACCAGAACAACCGGGAACCCAGCCCGCTCGACCAGTTGCGCATCGTCGGTTGGGGGAGCCGTGTCCGGCGCGTCCGGGGTCAGGCGGTAGGCCGCTTCGAGCACGTCGCGCGGGAACGCCTGGGGGGTCTGAGCGCGCCAGAGCCCGCTGCGGTCTACGGTCTCCTTCACGCGGCGCGCCGCGTCGCCCCGCTTGAGCGTGTCGGTGACCGGGACCGCCGCGAGCGCTCCCTGCCCCCCTTCCGCCCCTCGAATCACCGCGTCAATGGTGTCCCGGGTCACGAACGGGCGCGCCGCGTCGTGGATCAGGACGATGCGACAGGCTGGGTCGAGCGCGGCGAGCGCCGCCCGCACGGAGTCCACTCTCGCGCTTCCTCCGGCCACCAGCTGGAGTCGCTCGCCTCCTGCCGCGGCGAGCCACGACGGGGGTGACGTGGCTTCGCTGGCCGGGAGCGCCACGATCACGCGGCGAACCCGGGGGTGCTGCATGAACGGGCGGAGAGCGCGCAGCAACATGGGGACGCCGTGGATGGGTCGGAACTGCTTCAGGTCCCCCGTCCCGGCTCGCTCGCCGCGGCCGGCCGCCGGGATGAGGACGCCGACGTCAGGCGGCGAGTTGGCTCGCGAGGTCAGCGACATGCGCCACGGGAACGGTCTCGACGCCGGCACTCGTCCTGGCGCCCAGGGGGAGGAACGCACGGCGGAATCCGAGCCGCGCGGCCTCGGTGAGCCGGCGGTCCAGTCCGGCAGCGGGCCGGATTTCGCCGCCGAGACCAACCTCTCCGAGGAAGATGGCGTCCGCCGGAACCGCGCGGTCACGTACGCTCGAGCAGAGTGCGGCGATCACGGCGAGGTCGGAGGCGGGCTCATCGAGCCGCACGCCGCCCGTGACGTTGACGAACACGTCGAGCTCGTGAAACGGCAGCGCGGCGCGGCGTTCGGCGACGGCGAGGAGCAGGGCCAGGCGGCGTTGATCGAGCCCATTGGCCACGCGCTGGGGCGTTCCGAAGCTCGAGCGCACGGCGAGCGCTTGGACCTCGACCAACACGGGGCGCGTGCCTTCCATCAGCGCGGTGATCGCGGACCCCGGCGCCGCTGGATCGCGGCCCGAGAGGAACGCGGCGGATGGGTTGGGGACCGGCCGCAGGCCGCCGCTCGTCATTGCGAAAACGCCCACCTCATCCACCGAGCCGAACCGGTTCTTCACCGCTCGAAGCACTCGATAGTCGTGCGCCACGTCGCCTTCGAAGTAGACCACGGTGTCGGCGATGTGCTCCAGGGTCTTGGGGCCGGCGATCACACCGCCTCGGGTCACATGTCCTACCAGGAAGACGGCCGTGCCCGTTTCTTTTGCGAAGCGCATCAGGCGGGCCGCGCACTCTCGTACCTGGCCCACGTTGCCCGGTGCGCCCTCCAGGTCCTCGCTGTAGGTCGTCTGAATCGAGTCCACCACCATGGCGCGGGCCCCGAGCGTCGCTGCATGGGCGATGATGGCTTCGAGTCGCACTTCAGGTAGGAGGTGTACCGCCCCGCAGTCCTCGGCGATCCGATCCGCGCGCAAGCGGACCTGTTCGGGCGACTCCTCGCCACTGACGTACATGGTGGTGATCCCCGCCGCCTCCAGCCGCGCGGATGCCTGGAGCAGCAGAGTGGACTTCCCGATGCCCGGCTCCCCGCCAATGATGGTGAGCGAGGCGGGAACGACCCCGCCGCCGAGCACGAAATCGAACTCATCGAGACCCGTCTTCCAGCGCCGCAGCCCTTCCGCCCCCACGTCGAACAGGCGGACTGGTGGACTGGTGGGTGGAGCCGCGGACCGCCCAACCGCCCGCCCGCCCCTCTGCCGCTTCGCCCCGGGCTCCTCCGCCACGCTGTTCCACGCCCCGCAGCCCTCGCACCGCCCCACCCATTTGGGGTGCTCGGTTCCGCATTCGGTGCAGCGGTAAATCGAGTGCGGCTTAGACGGCATGGACGTCTTCGATGTCGCGTTCGGTGTAGTTGTCGAAACGAGTGTACTGCTTGTGAAACACCAGCTTGATGGTTCCGGTGGGTCCGTTGCGATGCTTGGCGAGATGGAGTTCTGCCACGCCTTCCTGCACAGCCTCGTCCTTATCCCTGATGCCGGGGTACATCTCCGCCCGGTAAATGAACATCACCAGATCGGCGTCCTGCTCGATGGCGCCGGAGTCTCGCAGGTCCGACAACATGGGTCGCCGGTCGCCCCCGCGTTGCTCCGGGGCCCGCGACAGCTGCGACAAGGCGATCACCGGTGTGGCGAGCTCTCGCGCGAGCGCCTTGAGTGAGCGCGAGATGAAGCTGATTTCTTCCTGGCGGTTGTCGGAATTGGCTGGGCCGCGAATCAACTGGAGATAGTCGATGATGAACAGGGCGATGTTGTGCTCGGCCCGGAGGCGGCGGGCCTTTGAGCGAAGCTCGAGGAGACCCAGCGCTGGCGTGTCGTCAATCCAGAGTGGGGCCGTCCCCAGGAGGCCGGCGGCACGGGACATCTTGGGGTAGTCGTCGTCACGCAAATGCCCGCTGCGGAGGCGATGCAGGTCCACGAAGCTCTCCGCCGCGAGCAGCCGCTCCACCACCTGGTCACGGGACATTTCCAGCGAGAAGATCGCTACCGGCAGCTTGGCCTCCAGCGCCGCATTCGCGGCGATGTTGAGACAGAAGGCCGTCTTTCCCATGGACGGCCGCGCGGCCACGATGATGAGGTCGCTCTTCTGGAATCCGTTGGTCTTCGCGTCCAAGTCTACATATCCCGTGGGAACTCCGCGTACCGAATCATCGCCGCGATGGCGCGCTTCTATGCGTTCCATCGTCTGCCACATCAGTTCCTTGATCCGCACCGCTTCCTGGGTGCCGCGCTGGAAGGACACCTCGAACATCCGCTGCTCGGCCTCGTCGAGCAGAGTGTCCACATCCTGGCGCCCCTCGTAGGCGGCCTGGACGACTCCCGTTCCCACTTCGATCAAGCGCCGCAGCAGGGCCTTTTCCTTCACGATGCGGCAGTGATACTCGACGTTGGCGGCGGTGGGGACGGCGTCAAGCAGCACCGCGAGATACTCCGCCCCTCCTGCGGCTTCGAGATCGCCGCGGCGCTCGAGCTCATCCCTCAGGACGACGGGGTCCACGACCTTGCCCCGTTCCAACAACGCGCCCATGGTGCGGAACATCCGGCGATGGGCGTCGCGATAGAACATGGTGTCGTCGAGCAGCTCGAGGGCCTTCAACGCCGCGTCGGCGTCGAGCAGCATCGCCCCCAACACGGCCTGCTCGGCCTCCGGGCTCCAGGGGGCCTGACGCTCGAGCGTGCCCTCAGGCGTGCGCGTCGAGGAGCTGACGGGCGATACGGACGTCATCCCAGGTCGGCTTCTTCCAGTGCGGATTCCGCAGCAAGGCCGCGGGGTGGTAGGTGACGATCAAGGGCGTGCCCCGGAAAGAGTGCACCCGATTTCGCAAGGACGCGAGGGACTGCTTGGTATTGAGCAGGGTCTCCGCTGCCGTCCCTCCCATCGCGACGATCACGGCCGGTCTGATGTGCGCCAGTTGGGCGTAGAGGTAGGGAACACACGCGTCGATCTCGTCCTGCTGCGGCCGCCGATTGTTGGGCGGCCGGCACTTCACGATGTTGCAGATGAACACCCGCTCCCGGGGAAGCTCGATCGCGGCGAGGATCTCGGTCAAGAGCTCGCCGGCCCGGCCCACGAATGGCCGGCCGGTTTCGTCCTCGGTTGCTCCGGGGCCCTCCCCGACCACCACGAGGCGTGCTTCCGGGGGGCCTTCGCCGGGAACGGCGTTCCGGCGGCCTTCGCACAGCGCACACTTGCGGCACTCGCGTACGAGCGAGGCGATCTTCTCGAGCGTGGCTCCCCGGACCGGGTCTGAGGTGAACAAGTCCTCGGCGGGCGTCGGAATGACGATTCCCGGAGGGGGGATGGGCGGCGCGTCTCGACGCCAATCTGCTTTGCGCGCTCGAGGCTCGGCGCGTGGCCGGGGACCAGGATCGCGAGGCGAATTCGCCTCGCGGGCCAGGTCGCGCAACGGGCTGTCCGCAGGTTTCGCGGGCGCCTGGTGCTCAACAGGTCGCTGCCGCTCCAAGAACAGGGCTCGTTCGCCCAGAGCAACGCGCTGGCGTACGTACGTGGCAAAGAGGTCGCGCGGATCGGTCACAGCATGGCCTCGACCGCGTCCCAGATGCGCTCGGCGACGTCCCGCTTGGACCCGAAAGGCACGTCCTCGTGACCGCGCGCCGTTACCAGGCTGACGCGATTGGTCTCGACTTCGGGGCCGGCGCCCGGCTCGTCGGCGTGGTTCAGCACCACCATGTCGAGGTCCTTGCGCTCGAGTTTCTCGCGTGCGCGGCGGAGGCCGTTCCCGGTCTCCAGGGCAAACCCCACGGTGATGCACCCCTTGGGGCGGCGCGCCCGCGTCGTGACAAGAACGTCCGGTGTGGCTGTCAGCGCCAGCGTTCGCGGGCCCTCCAGGCGAGGGCGTTTTGTGGTCTCGCGCTTGGCCGGTGCGAAATCGGCTGGTGCCGCGGCCATGACGAGGACGGTTGCCCCGGAAAGCGCGGCGGAGACCGCGCGCGCCAAGTCCTGGGTGGTTTCGATCCGTCTGGTCTCGACACCGATCGGTGGCTCGAGTTGGGTCGGGCCGCTGATGAGGACCACCTCGGCGCCGCGGGCAAACCCGGCGGCCGCAAGGGCATACCCCATGCGCCCGCTGGAGCGGTTGGTCAGAACGCGCACCGGGTCGAGCGGTTCGCGCGTGGGGCCTGCGGTCACCACGACACGGCGACCGGCAAGCGGGCCGCGGGAGCGAAGGAGCCGCTCGGCCCAGACGAGGATCTCCTCCGGCTCGCTCATGCGACCTGGCAGTTCGCTGTCGCCCTCGGCGAGAGGACCCGTGGCCGGGCCCACAATCGTCCAGCGGCGGGCAATCAGTTGCCGGATGTTCTGCTGTGTCGCGGGATGGGCGTACATCCGATCGTTCATCGCCGGCGCGCAGAGCACCGGCCCGGTGCGCGCCAGGAGCAAGGCCGTCAGGAGGTCGTCAGCAAGACCCTGGGCCGCGCGTGCCAGGACGTTGGCCGTGGCCGGGGCGAGGATCACGAGATCCGCGTCTCTGGCCAGGTG
The DNA here is from genome assembly GCA_035559715.1 of Gemmatimonadales bacterium. GTDB lineage: Bacteria > Gemmatimonadota > Gemmatimonadetes > Gemmatimonadales > GWC2-71-9 > JACQHC01. The sequence goes on from DATMAW010000123.1 coordinate 10,840, forward strand.
CACATGCGCGAGGGTCGTGCCGGCTTGCCACAGGGACTGGAGCGGCGCCTTCCCGGTCAACGCCTCGAACGTGACGGGCCCAACGAACTCCGTGGCCGCGCTCGTCAAGACCACCTGCACGTCCGCGCCGGTCTCCACGAGCCGGCGCGCCAGGGCGCACGCTTTGTAGCTGGCGATGCCGCCGGTCACGCCGAGCACGACCCGGCGGCCGGACAACCTCAGGCTTCGTGGCGGCGTCGCCGGACCAGCCGGTAGGTGAGACGTCCGAGCGCGAGTTCCTCGAGCGCGCTGGTGGTGAGCTTCTTCTCGAACTGCACCGACGGGTCCCGTGGGAATTCGTTCACGAATCGGGCGAACTTCGCGGCGACCAGCACGCCCAGGTACTTGTTGCCGGCCCGTCTTGCGAGCTCTGTGGGGGTGAAAATCCGCATTGCGTTCTCCGATTGTCACTGTTCGGCGAGGCCGTTGGCGGCCTCTGCAAGTTCCCGTTTGAAGTCCGCGATCGCGTCCAGCACCGCGGTCTGGCGGTGCGCGCGATGCGCTTCGGCGTCAATGATTGCAGCTACTTCGGCCACCGCCTGTGTTCGGTCCGCGTTCACCACGATGTAGTCGTAGTCCCGCGCCGCGTCGAGCTCCATCACCGCCTGGCGAAGGCGCCGCTTCAGGTCCTGGGGAGGTTGGTTCCCCCGAGCACCGAGTCGGGCAAGCAGTTCGTCCACCGACGGCGGCAGAATAAAGATACTCACGACGTCGGATCGGCGCTCCCGCACCTGGCGGGCGCCCTGGACCTCGATATCCATCACCACGTGGCGCCCGCTGGCCAGCAGCCGCTCCACCTCGGTTACGGGCGTGCCATACAGGTTCCCCGAGTACTCTGCCCACTCGAGGAACGCTCCCTGCGAGGCGCGGCGCTCGAATTCATCCCGCGAAAGGAAGACGTAGTCCACGCCGTCGCGTTCGCCCGGGCGGGGCGCCCTGGTGGTCGCAGACACGGAATACCCCAGGTCCTCCCGCGCGGCGAGCAGAGTTCGGGCGATGGTCGTCTTGCCGCCGCCCGAAGGGGAAGACAGGATCAGCAGGAACGGCTTCACTCCACGTTCTCGACCTGCTCGCGGAACCGTTCCACGGCGCTCTTCATGGCGACCACGGCATGCGCGATCGCGGCGTCGTTCGCCTTGGAGCCGATGGTGTTGATTTCGCGGAGCATTTCTTGACCGAGGAAGCCGAGCTGGCGGCCGCACGGGGCCGTGCCCTGGAGGGCCGCGCGACAGGCCGCCAGGTGGGCGCGGAGCCGGACGACCTCTTCACGGATGTCGAGGCGATCGGCCAGCAGGGCGATCTCCTGGGCCAGGCGCGTTTCGTCGGGCGGGGCGCCGTCGAGCAACTCGGCGACGGAGCGGCGGAGTCGGTCCCGCTCCGCCACGAGACGCTGTGGGGCCCGGGCCTCGACGCCCTCGAGCTCGCGTTCGATGGTGGTGACCTGCCGTTCAAGTTCGGCGCCGAGTGCGGCCCCCTCGATGGCGCGCATGGCGAGCATCGCCGCGAGGGCGGCGTCGAGCGGGACGAACACCTCGTCCGACGACACGGCCCCTTGGTCGGCACGGGCCTCCACAAGAACTCCGGGCATGCGCGTGAGCCAGGCGAGATCCACCTCGCCGGGCAGCGCGAGCGCGTGTTTGAGTTCCGTGGCGAGGCGCACGTATTCCCGAGCGCGTTCGAGATCCAGGAGCGGTGCGGGCGAGCTCTGGGGCGCTTCCACCCACCGGGCGGTGATCGTTACGTGACCCCGCTCGATCCGCTCCCGCAGGCGCTCCCGGATCTCGCCTTCCAGCGCCTGCAGCTCCGCGGGCAACTTGAGCTGGATGCTCAGGTGCCTGTGATTCACCGAGCGAGCTTCGACCTGCAGACGTCCACCGCCGACCCCCGCGTCGGCCACACCGAAGCCGGTCATGGATCTGGGCACAGCGCGAACCTAAGAGGCGGGCCGCGGCCGCGGAAGGATGGTGAAGGTTCCCTTCAATTCCTGAATTCCCACCGCACGCCGAACACCTGCGCGTTGTGCGGAAACGAGAGTCCCGGCACGTATTGCTTCTGCACCAGGGCCGCGTCACGGAGATCCCAGAAGGCGGTGAAGTCCATGATCTGGAACGTGACGAGCCATTCCTGATACGTGACGCCTTCCAGGGGGATCGGTGCGCCGGAGGACGTGCGGCCGGCCGCGCCGTCCTCCCAGGACTCGAGAGCGAACTGAACTTTGAGATCGAATGCACCGCTCCGGAACGTGCGCCAGAACTTGGAACGAAATGTGAGCTGCACCCGGCTCATGGACGGTGGTTGGAAGTCAGCCGCCGCGGCATCGCGCGCACGTTGATGCCACCCGCTGAGCGTCAGCGGTTTCCAGGGCTGGACCTGTCCTTCCACCACGAGCCACGTGCCCTTCACTGATGGCCCGAAGGCCGGCACGACCGGCAGCTCGGAAAACGGCAGCGGCTCATATGTATCTCGTTCCACCAACCCAATGCTGGCCGCGAGCGGCCGCGTTGACAACGACAGACGCAGTGACTTGTCGAGCGACTCCTGCGCGGTGTCCGCGGGCAGAACCGGCGCCTGCACGGCGCTGCTCTTGGCGATCGTCCCCACGAGGGCCACGGGGCCTTTCCACATCGCCGCCGTGGCGTGGAGGTCCGTTGAGGATCGATCTCCCGTGTGCCGCCGATGCCGTCCGTCCGCCGCGAGCACGATACCGGTGGTCGGGGTCCACGCAAGTCGGCCTTCCAGGGTGCTCGTGGTTCGCGCATCGGCCACACGGCCTCGGACTTCCGCGGCGAGTGCTGAACCGCGGTAGCCAAGTCCCAGGTACGCCTGCCGCAAACGCTGATCCGCGATCACGGAATCGCTCGTCCACGCGCTGCTGCCAAGACCGGCCTGTACACGCCATCCAAGACCGTCGGGCCGGGTGGCAAGGAAGACATCGAGCAGGTAATCAGACCGTGTTCCGTGGCGCGCCGGGATGCGGGGCGACACGGCCACCGGGGATCGGCCCGTGAGGACCGCATCGCGGTCGTAGGTCTGCCGCCGGACCTGATATGAGGCGCCAGCGGTGGCTCGCGGCAGCCACTCCATGCGGACCCAGGCGTCGAATGCCTGGTCGCTGCGGTTCTCTCCGCTTGCCCCGTCGGTGCCGCCGAAGTGGGCCGCGAGGTTTGCCCCTAACCCGGAGGGCCAGCGTTGCTGGAAGAGCGCGGTGTACGCCGCGGTCTTGAAACTGCCGCTCATGACGCGGATGAGGGAGCGCGGCTCTCGGGTTTCGTGGCGTTCCGACGTGAGGAAGATGCGAAGCGTGGCGGGCAGAACGTGCACGTCCACGCGCTGGAGGTAGGTGAGCGGAAACGTGCCGAGGTCCAGGTGGACCGTATCCCCGCCGAGCGGCGCGAGGGGAAGTCCGTCCCAGTACACCTCGACGGCTGCTGCGCCTCGCCCCGCGTAACTCACGTATTCGGGCAGTCCGAGAAAGCCGCCCCTCGCGATGTACACGCCGGGGATTCGACCCAGAAGGTCCGCCAGCGATTGGCTGCTCGACCAGAGGATCGAGTCCCGCGTGAAGACGTACCGAGCCCCCGGCGGGAGCGGGCCCGTGGGGATGTTTGTCGGGAACGTGGGGAGCAACGCCGGCCCTGCGAGGACCTGCGTCGCCGGCCCGGTGGTTGTGTCACGTGCCGGTGGCTCCTGGGCAAGCGCTGGCAGCGTGACGAGGAACGATGCGGCGAACAGGCCGTGGAGCAGGCCTCCCGCGCCGTCCGGTGGCACGCGCGTCAGCCGCGCACGCGACCCAGGATGAATTCGGAGAACAGCCGCACGCCGAGCCCCACGGGTCCCTTGGCCTGCCAGGGCTGGTCCGAATCCGTGTAGGCCGTCCCCGCGATATCGAGATGGACCCACGGATACCCGTCCACGAACTCCCGAAGGAACCACCCCGCGCTGATGCTCCCGGCCTGGCGCCCTCCGCTGTTCTTGACGTCGGCAATGTCCGACTTGTTGAGCTCGCGATACTCATCCCACAACGGTAGCTGCCAGCACCGTTCGCCGGCGAGCTCACCGGACCGGATGACCTCGGCGATCAGGTTGTCGTCGTTGCCCATGATGCCAGCGGCCGCCGCGCCAAGGGCGACCGTGATGGCGCCGGTCAGCGTGGCCGCGTCAATCACGCACGCCGGCTTGAAGCGTCGCACGTAGGACAGCGCGTCCGCCAGGATCAGCCGGCCCTCGGCGTCCGTATTCACGATCTCGATCGTCTTGCCGAAGTGGCTGCGAATGACGTCACCCGGCTTGAGGGCGCTGCCCGAAGGGAGATTCTCGGTGGACGGGATCACGCCGACGACGTTCACGGGCGGTTTCAGTTGCCCCAGCACTTCGAACACGCCGAGGACCGCGGCCGCGCCGGACATGTCGTACTTCATATCCTCCATGTTCTGCGCCGGCTTGATGGAGATGCCTCCGGAGTCGAACGTGACACCCTTGCCCACGAAGCAAATGGGTTGCGTGCGACCCGCGCCGCGGTATTCCAGGGTAATGAATCGAGGTTCCTTCTCCGACCCCTGCGAGACGGCAATCAGCCCGCCCATGCCTTCCGCCTGCGCCTGTTCGCGGTTCAGCACGGTGACGCGGAATCCGTACGCCTTGCCCAGTTGGCGCGCGATCAGGGCGAGGTAGTCCGGGGTGCAGATGTTGCCGGGCAGCGCCTGGAGATTGCGGGCCAGGCGCGCCCCAATCGCCACGGCGTGACCGATCTGCCGGCCGCGCTCCATCTCCGGCCGCTCCTCGCGCGTGGCGATCAGGTCCGCGGTCTTGACCGTGGGCTTTCCGTCGGTCACGGCCTTGAGCCGGAACTGCCAGACGCCGTGCATGATGCCTTCCACCAGCACCTGCCCCAGCGCCGCCGCGCTCACGCCGCCACGGTATTCGTGGGCCACGTGCAGGGCCACATGGTCCACGCCGAGCGCTGCCGCCTTTCTCCCGGCGACGGCCGCCGCCCGGCGCGCCGCGCCGCGCGTCATTTCCGCCAGGCGTCCCAGTCCAACCAGGAGCACGCGGCGTGGGTTTCGAGCGGCATAGAACAGCTGGGTCGCGTCCCGTTCTCCGGTGAAGTCGCCGCTCTGAATGGCGCGATCGAGCGCTCCGCCGAGATGGTCGTCGAGCGCCAGCAGGCTGGTCGGGACCTTGCCGTTCAAGGCCCCCACGGCCACCGCGAGAAACGGCGCGGGGACGCGCTCCAGCGGCACGACTTTGACTGAGGAGTTCACTCGATGGCGCTTCCTTCCATGTGCGCGATGATCTCGTCGGCAAACCCGGACGTGGACACCTCCCGGGCCCCGGGCATCTGGCGGGCAAGGTCGTAGGTCACCGTTCGCGCGCCGATGGCGCCCTCCACGCCGCGCACGATAGCGTGCGCCACGTCCGTCCAGCCGATCTCCTCGAACATCATGACGCCCGACAGGATGACGGAACACGGATTCACCTTGTCCCGGCCCGCGTACTTGGGTGCAGTACCGTGCGTCGCCTCGAACACGGCGTAGCCGTCACCCATGTTCGCGCCGGGCGCCATGCCGAGACCGCCCACTTGAGCGGCCAGCGCGTCGGAGAGGTAATCGCCGTTCAAGTTGGGTGTCGCGACGACCGAGTATTCCTCGGGACGCAACAACACCTGCTGGAACATGGCGTCGGCGATGCGGTCCTTGATCACCACGCGATCACCGTCCCTTGCGCCCGCGAGTTCGCTCTCGAACACGACGCGGTCGCCGAATTTCTCCCGAGCCACCTCGTAGCCCCAATCGCGAAACGCGCCCTCGGTAAACTTCATGATGTTGCCCTTGTGGACCAGCGTCACAGAGGGGCGATGGCGTTCCACGGCGAATCGGACGGCGCGGAGCACCAGTCGCTTGGAGGCCTCCGAACTCATGGGTTTGATCCCCAGCGCGCTGCCGGGCCGAATGTTGGCCCCGATCGAGGCCAGGAATTCCCGCAACCGCTCGGCCTCCGGGCTCCCCGCGGCGAACTCGATCCCGGCGTAGACGTCTTCGATATTTTCGCGGAAGATCACGATGTCGAGTTTCTCCGGGTGCTTCATCGGCGAGGGCACACCGGGGAAATAGCGGACCGGCCGCACGCAGGCATACAGATCGAGCGCCTGGCGCAGGGCCACGTTGAGCGATCGAATGCCGCCACCCACAGGCGTGGTCAGCGGACCCTTGATGGCGATGCGGTGCCTGCGAATCGCCTCGAGGGTGGCCTCGGGAAGCCACTCGCCCGTGGCCTCGAATGCCTTCTCACCGGCCAGAACCTCCAGCCAGGAGACAGCCCTGCTCCCTCGGGACACCCCCGCGACGGCGGCGTCGAACACCCGACGGGCAGCTCGCCAGATATCGGGGCCGGTGCCATCGCCCTCGATGAACGGGATTATGGGATTGTCCGGCACCACCCAGGTGCCATTCATCCATTCAACAGACCTGCTCACGCCCTGCTCCTTCGGTATGAAAGGCCGGCGCCGAACTCCAAGCCGCCGAACTCGTGGCACGGCATTGGGTTAGCAGCCGGTACACCGCATCCACGAAGCTTGCCGAAGTGCCGAATCTCTAACCAACCGTCACGTGATCGCGAGGAGGGGGGTACAAGCCGGGGGCCTCGTGGCGCCGTCGAACGTTAGACACGCACGGGAGTTAGGGCAAGCTGGCACGGCGCTAATGGTGTGTGGCGAGCGCCGCCGCGAAGCAGCAGTGTCGCACGGCCAACTTGTACCTTGCTCGGGGTGTGAAGTCGCCTTCATGCGCACCGGCACCCGCCGGGCCGGCTTCCTTCGCTCGTCATTCCATCAGTGCCACGTGGCGCCCACGGTCACCAGCACGAGGTTGCGCGAGGCTCCGCCGATCCGCTGGACGAGGTAGTCGGCATTGGGCGTGATGTAGAAGTTGCGACC
>DATMAW010000124.1:0-11830 GCA_035559715.1 Gemmatimonadales bacterium
CAGGGATCTGCCACCCGCCGGTCGCTCAGCCGCTGCACATCCTGGAGCAGCGCAATCGCCTCGGCGTAGCGTCCTGCCGCCAGCGCGACCGTCCCGAGCGTGCGGGTGCCATCCACCCGGTCACCCGGCGGCTGCACCCGCAGCCCCGCCAGGACCACGCGCTCCGCCTCGTCCAGCAGTCCCACATGGAAGAGGGCCCCGCCCAGGTAGAAGTGCGCGTTCGCGAGATTCGGGTTCAGGGCGAGCGCCCTGCTGCTCTCGCGGATCGTCGCCTCCCAGTCGAACTCGGTCTTCCGATGCACGGCCGCGAGCGCCTCGTGGACCTCCGCACGCTGCTGGTCGAGCCTGAGCGCGGCGCGACCCGCGCGGATCGCCCGCTCACCCCAGGCGGGCGCGTCCTCGCGGTCGGCAAACCGCAGGTGCATCTCGGCGGCGGCGACGGCCAACCCCGCGTACCCGAGCGCGAACGTGGAATCGCGGGCCACCGCAGTCTCGAACAGGCGGATCGCCTCGCGGGTCTCGGCCTCCCGGTGGCGCGCCAGCAGCGCGCGGCCCTGGAGGTACAGCCGGGAAGCGCCCGTGTCCGCCGATGGGCGGTCCAGTCGTCCGGGAGGGAGGCTGAGCGCGGCACCCGCAAGATCGGGGGCCTCAGGTGTGGCAGCGGGTTCCGCGCCGGCGCCCCGATCTCGCTCTCGCACCTCCCGGCCCAGTCTGAACCACCAGCCCAGCATGAGCAGGCCGAGCGCCGCCCAGACCAGGAGCCAACGCTGCGGCCGCCGGAGCGGTGTCGTCCGGGGGCCCGCGGCCGCCAGGGCGGTGGGCGTGGCGAACGGCTCCAGTTGCGCGAGCAGCTCGTCCGCGGACTGCCAGCGCTCGGCGGGGTCCTTCGCCAGGCAGCGCATGATGGCGCCGGCGAACGCCGCCGGCAGGGCAGGACAGTGATCCTCCAACGGCCGCGGCGCCTCGGTGAGGTGGGCGGCGAGAACAGCCTGGGGAAGGGAACCTGTGAAGGGCGGAGCCCCGCTCAGCATCTCGTAGGCCGTCACCCCGACCGCGTAGAGATCAACTCGCCCGTCCGCTGCGGCCTGGCCGGCGGCCTGTTCGGGCGCCATGTAGGCCGGCGTCCCGATGGCGAGGCCCCGGGTGGTGAGCGTCCCCCCGGCGACGGGGTCCACTGTGGCGGCGGCCGCGACCGCCTTGGCCACGCCGAAGTCCACCACCAACGCGTGGCGACCGGCCAGCATGATGTTCTCGGGCTTGATGTCCCGGTGGACCACACCCCGGTGGTGCGCGTACGCCAGAGCGTCGAGCACGTCCAGCAGGATCCGCGCAACGTCTGCGGGAGCAAGGGTTCGCTCCCGCACCAGGCGATCCCGCAGGCTTTCCCCTTCGACATAGGGCATGACGTAGTACAGGAGGCCGGAGCTCTGACCTCCCCCGCTTGCGGCTTCTCCCGAATCAATCAGGGTCAGGATATTCGGGTGCTGGAGCTTGGCGGCGATCTGGATCTCCCGCAGAAACCGCTCGGCGCCCAGATAGGTTGCGAGCTCGGGGCGCAGGACCTTGATCGCCACCTTGCGGCGGTGCTTCCGGTCCTCGGCCAGATAGACCGTGGCCATACCGCCATGACCGAGCTCCCCCTCGAGGCGGTACCGGTCGCTCAGGACGGAAACGAGGGAAGGGGGAAACGCAACCATCGGCGCCTGCTAATAACGAATAATTTTATAGCGCCGCGATCCGCTTCCCGCGAGCGGGGCGTCATCGGCGCGCCATCCCGTCCAGACAGTTTCGCCGTATTTGATCTATCGCCCTTCCAACAACGGACTTCGTGAATGGGGGGCGTGAAGAAGCCATCCCTAGCGGCGGGAGCGTGATCACGCGATGCTCGCCGACACCCTCTCTCGCGCACGCCGGCGTTCCTTGCCCAGGCCGGCCGCATGGACGGCGAGGGCCGCTGCCCAGAACTTGTCCGCGTGGTGCCGCTCGTTCCTCTCGGTGTCGAACCGCGCGCACCCCGCCTCGGTGGGCGTCTTGATGATCGAGTGGATCTGGGCGGTGAGTTCGCGCGAGTGGGGGATCGCGACGGCCTCGCTCTCAAAGGCGATCTCGAGGTTGACCACGAGGCTCTCCTTGACCTGACCGACGCGGGCACCGACTGCCGCGCGAACATCGGGTACTTGCGCCGCTCCTGCTTCATGATCTCGTGAAACAGGTCACCGACCGTGAGCGGGGTCGAGCCGATGGTGAGCTGGCAGTGGCCGCGGGACACGATCACCACGGCCGCGACGTAGATCGCCCGCTGCTTGTGGCCGTAGTGGGCGAACTCGTCGAGCAAGACGTCGGCCCTGTGCTTCCCGCGCGGGTCCTTGCACGGTGCGAGATAAGCCGAGAGCGATACCGGCCCGACGGGTCCTCGAACTCGAGGGAAGTCTTGTTGTCCACAACCTTCTTCTACTGCCACTTGAGCGGGAGCGAGCGGCAGCGCTGAATGGTCGAGCTGATAGCCGGTCAGCCGCGTGGGCTTCTCGTCACGTCGGTCAGGCCCTGGAGGAAGCCTCATTCGTCACGAGCCACAGCCTCAGCTCCTCCGGCGACGGCATCTTCTTCCTCACGATCCGCACGGGCGTTCCTATAGCGCTCCGAGATCTCGTTCAGCGTGACGTCCGTCTTCACGGCGACCACGGTGTGGGGCCGGGGCTTGTAGTCGCCCTTCTCCTCGGCGATGAGGCGCATCAGCTCGCGGACCTCCGAGAGGAGCGCCTTGGCGTCCGCGGCGGTCTTGGCCCGGATGCTCGGGAATGTCTCTTTGATCTTGGCGACCGCGAGCCGGGCGAGTTCCTCGTAGGTCTTGAGCCGCTCCTCCTTGAGCATAAGCCCGTACTGGAGCTCGCTCTCGGCGAGTTCTCGCCAGGCCTTCTCCAATCCGGGACGAGCCCCCCGAACTCTGCCCCGGGGCTCGCCGTCAATCTCACCAGACCTCCCACCAACTCCAGAGCTCGTTACACCCAAAACGAGGGGACATTTCTACTGACCGAATTCAGGGGGCATTGCTGAAGGACCGCCGCCAGAGGCGGCGGCTTCAGGAAACAGAAGGTGGACTCTGCAAGAGATCATAGTCGCGACGCTCGGTTTCCTCGCGTCGCTCCTGTTCCTCCTGATACCGCACTAAGTGGCGGTTGACAGGCGGGCCAGCGAGGCTTGACAAAGCGTCGCAAGTTGCTACACAATGGCCCGGGCCCATGGGCCAAGCATTGACATGTCCATACATGCCAATGAGATGGTATACAGGGAGACCGGGCCTTTCCCACCGGGATCCCGTTGCGCTGCGATCCACTTCGGGCGACCTAACTTAAGGAGGTGAGAGTTCCGGCTAGGTCGTTGTTCGCGTCCGTCGGCCGCATTGTATACATCGGCGGACACAACTGTGGACATTCGTTAGCGGAGGATGAAGCAATGAAGTCGTTGTTGGCGTGGCCCAGGCCTGTGAGAGCTGCGGCGGCCGTGTGGTGGCTGCTCGCCGTACCTGCTGCGGCCCAGCAGGCCAGCATCAATGGTAGGGTGATAGATAGCCGATCGGGGCGGCCGCTGCCGGAAGCGACCGTGTCCCTGATCGGCACCGCCGTCTCGACGGTGACCGACGCACAGGGACGGTATCTGCTCCGCGACGTGCCGCCCGGCCGGATGCAGGTCCGAGCGGCCCGCATCGGGTATCAGTCGCAGGTGCGGGTCCTGACCGTGCAGGCGGCCCAGACGCTGACCGTGGATTTCGAGATCGCCGCGGCCGTCGTGGCGCTGGACGAGGTGGTAGTGACGGCGACCGGCGAGCAGCGGCAGCGGCAGCTGGGCAACGCGATCACCACGGTGCCGGCGGCAGCCATCGCGGAGGAAGCGCCGATCACCGTCTTGAGCGACATGCTCACGGCCCGAGCGCCGAGCGTGGTGGTCCAACGGTCCAGCGGGCAAGTGGGAAGTGGCACCCGCATCCGCATCCGCGGGGCCAACAGCGTGTCCTTGTCCAACGAGCCGTTGATCTACGTGGACGGGATTCGGGTGGAGAGCGGCGTGTCGTCCCTTTCCGTCGGGACGGGCGGTCAAGCACCGTCGCGAATTGACGACATCAATCCCGAAGACATCGAGTCCATGGAGATCATCAAGGGCCCCTCAGCCGCCACGCTTTACGGAACGGAAGCGGCCAACGGGGTCATCCGGATCACCACCAAGCGCGGCCGGCCGGGGCGAACCCGGTGGACGGCCTATGTGGAGCAAGGCCTGCTCACGGATCCGAACGAATACCCCACGAACTACCGGGCGTTCGGAAGACGCATCCCGAGTGGGGCGTTCACCAACAACTGCACGCTGATCGCGGTCACGTTGAACCAGTGCCAGCAAGACAGCATCCTCTCGTTCAATCCGTTGGAGGATCCGGAGACGACGCCGATTTCCACCGGGCCCCGGCGACAGTATGGGCTGAGCATCAGCGGCGGGATTGACCAGCTCAGCTACTACGTGTCGGGTGAGCTTGAGCGAGAAGTCGGGACCTACCGCCTCCCGCGGGCGATCGAGGACTCGCTGGTGGCCGTGCGGGGCGAACTACCCGAAAACCAGATCCGTCCCAACACCCAGGATCGGGTGAGCCTGCGGTCCAACGTTCGCGTAGCCGCCCGCAACAACCTCGACATCACGGCCAACGCGGGATACACCACCAGCGATCTCCAGCTGGTGCAGAACGACAACAACTCCCTGGGCATTCTGCCCAGCGCATTCTTCGGGACCTGGTCAAAGGACGTGAACCGGGGTTGGGGCTTCCGGCTCCCGGAGGAAGTCTTTGCCATTGACACCCGCCAATCGGTGGACCGGTTCACCGGCAGCTTGAGCGGGAACTGGCAGCCCCTGGCGTGGCTGGCGCTCCGGGGCACCGGCGGCGTGGACGTGACCAGTCGGCTGGACGACCAGTTCTTCCCCACCGGCGAGGTCCCGGCCAGCACCACGCTGCTCCAGGGCCAGAAGACCGCCAATCGAGCGCAGATCTACCAGTACACGGCGGACTTCTCCGGGTCGGCGACCGGCCGGTTGCTGGAGGGCCTGACCTCTAGAACCTCGGTGGGCGTGCAGTACTTCCGCGATCTGTTCTCCTTCAACGGCGCCTTCGGCCAGGCGCTCCCGGCGGGGGCCAGATCGGTGAGCGCGGCCGCCACGTTCCGGGCCAGCGAGGCCACCACGGAGCGGATCACGCTCGGTGCGTTCGTCGAAGAACACCTCAACCTGAACGATCGGCTGTTCCTGACCGGGGCCGTCCGGGCGGACGACAACAGTGCCTTTGGTCGCGACTTCGAAGCGATCATCTATCCCAAGGTCAGCGCGTCCTGGGTGGTGAGCGAAGAATCGTTCTTCCCCCAGGTGTCGTTTCTCTCGTCGCTGCGGTTGCGGGGGGCCTGGGGCAAGACGGGCTTGCAGCCGGGTGTCACCGACGCGATCGAGTTCTTCAACCCCGTCGGGATCACGGACGCCAGCGGAGCGGACGCCGTCGGCATCACGGTGGGCGGCGTTGGGAACCCCAAGCTCGAGCCTGAGCGGGCGGCGGAGTTCGAAGGAGGAGCCGACCTGGATCTGTTCACCGGGCGGGTCGGCCTGCAGGTGACCTACTTCCACAAGAAATCCACTGGGGCCTTGATCTCACGAGTCCTGGCCCCCTCGCTGGGAACGGCGCCGTCGCGGTTCGAGAACCTGGGCTCGGTGCTCAACCGGGGCTGGGAGGGCGTGCTGAATGCTCGGGTGCTGGACGGCTCCAACCTCCAGTGGGATGTCACCCTGAGCGGCTCCACGCTGCATAATGAGCTGGTGGAGCTCGGCGAGGGGATCACGCCCATCTCGTTCGGGATCCAGCAACACCGGGAAGGCTTTCCGGTAGGCGGGTTCTGGCAGCGAAAGATCACCGGGGTCAATGATGCCAACGGAGACGGTATTATCGCCCTCAGCGAGGTCACCCTGGGTGATTCCGTGGAATTCCTCGGCGGGCCCCTGCCTACGCGGGAATTCTCGATCTCGACCGGGGTCTCGCTATTCGACCGGATTCGGGTGCAGGGGTTGATGGACTACAAAGGCGGGCACCGCCGGGACGCGGGCACCAAGTGGTTCCGTTGCTCCCAGATTCAAACCTGCGAGTCCGCCTACGTGCCCGGATCGGATTTCAACGACCAGGCGGCAGCGGTGGTCGCGCGCTCGCAGTTGACGCGTGCGGGCTACGTGTCCGACGCCAGCTTCTGGAAGCTCCGGGAGCTCGCCGTGACGTTCCAGGCGCCGGAAGCATGGGCGCAGAGTTTGCGAGCGTCGCGGCTGGCCCTTACGCTCACCGGGCGCAATCTGCTTACCATCACCGATTGGCCCGACCTCGATCCGGAGGCGACCAGCAGCCAGGGGAACTTCGCCGCCATCGAGTTCCTCACCCAGCCGCAGATCCGCTACTGGATCGCGCGGCTCACCGCCAACTTCTGACCGTGGGGGCCACGATCATGCAGACCAAGGTGTCCCGCATCCTCGTCGCGGCCTTCGTGTTGCCACTCGTGGGGTGCAATCCCGACGAGATTCTCGAGGTCCGAGACCCCGACATCGTCCTGCCAGAGGCCTTAAGTGGCGCGCAGGCGATTCCCACCATCTATAACGGTGCCCTGGGCGATTTTGCCGTGGCGTACAACTCCAGCACCGGCGACGCTCAGGTGTCTACGGTTGGGCTGATGACCGATGAGTTCTTCCACTCAGGCACGTTCCCGACCCGCCAGGAGTTCGAACGGCGCACGTCGAACACGGTCAACGGCACGCTTCTGGACGTCTTCCGCAACCTGCACCAGGGCCGGCGCGCGTTAGAGAACGCCGCCGAGTTCATCAAAGCCAACGGGGGAACGCCCTTGAGCGCCACCGATGCCGCGCGGACCGCCGAGATGCATAGTCTCGCCGGCTTCACGTACGTTTTCGCGGCTGAGAACTACTGCTCGGGCATGCCATACTCAAAAGTCGAGGGAGGAGACCTCCTCTACGGCGGGCCGCAAACCACGACGCAGTCGCTGGATCTCGCGATTCAGCACTTCGACTCGGCCCTGGCTTACGCGGCGCAAGCCGCCTCGGCGACGCAGGAGCGGTTGGCCCGTGTCGGGAAGGCGCGCGCCCAGTTGAATAAAGCGGACTTCGCCGGGGCGGCGGCCACGGCGAACCCGGTGCCTACGAACTTCGTCTACCGTGTCTTTCATTCGATCACCAGCGCGCGCCAGGAGAACTCCCTGCATTCGCTCCAGTTCGTCCAGCGGCGCTGGTCTCTGGCTCACAACGAAGGCGTCAACGGCTTGGGCTTCCGGGCCCTCGATGGCGTCGGCGCCGGGACCAACCCCGCACAGGGCGATCCGCGGATTCCATGGAGCCGGAGGACGGGGGCCACCGGAATCGGGTTCGATCAGTCATCCCCGTTGTTCGACCAGCTGAAGTACAACGCCCGCAACGCGCCGACGCCGGTGGCAGATGGGGTGGAGGCGCGGCTCATCGAAGCGGAGAACGCACTCCGGCTCGGCAATACCGCCAACTGGTTGAGCATCCTCAACACCCTGCGGAGCACGGTGTCCGGCCTCGCACCGCTGGCGGATCCCGGAACGGCCACCGCTCGGGAGAACCTGCACTTCAAGGAGCGCGCCTTCTGGCTGTTCGGGACGGCTCACCGACTCGGAGATCTCCGGCGGTTGGTCCGGCAGTACGGCCGGGCGGCCAATACGGTGTACACGACGGGGGTGTACTTCAAGGGTGGGTCCTACGGCAATGATCAGAGCCTGCCCATTCCGTTCGAGGAGCAGAACAACCCGCAGTTTACCGAATCGCCCGACTGCCAGAACCGCACCGCCAATTGAGTGCAGCAGGTGCTGCATCGCGGGGGCGCCGCCCGGCGCCCCCGTGATGCCCCTGGTTCGCATAGGGACCGCAGCTGCTTGGAGCAGTCGTTGGTGAGAATTGAATGTCGTGGAGGATCTCGGAGGCAGCCCGCCCGCGGTGCAGGCAAGGCCGGAAGCGCAACGAACGCGCTACAAACGCACAAACCACGCGGGAATGACACGGTTTGTGGCCCCGGCCGCGCCGGGTGCGCAACCGAGTATGGTAAGGGGTGGCTGACGGGAATCGAACCCGCAACCTCCGGAGCCACAGTCCGGCGCTCTAACCGATTGAGCTACAGCCACCACGGCCGCGCGAGCAACGATGCAACGTAGTGGCGGGACGGCTCAGGGGTCAACCGGTTGCAGGGGCTGCGGTTCCGGCCGCTTGCTCGGCTCGTCCCCCCACCCGTTTTCGCTCCGTTCGGGCCGGGCCGGTTGATCCCGGCACGAGCCCACCATACCGTTGGCAGGTGCCATCCGGTGGAGAGTCCCCTATGCGCTCCAACACCCGCTATCTCGCGCTCGCCGCACTCGCGCTCGGCTTGGCCGCGTGCACGCGCCGGGTCGTGATCGTGGAATCACCCCCGGCCCAGCAACGGGCTGAAGGACAGAACACGCGCATCACCCTGGGCGTGCCGCCCGGGCACCTGCCACCCGAAGGGATGTGCCGCATCTGGATTCCCGGCCGGCCGCCGGGTCGTCAGGCTCGAGCCCGTTCGTGCGACGGGATCGTGGCCGCGGCACCCGCGGGCTCCATGATCCTCTACAGGCCCGGCGAGGACCGTCGCATCATCAGAGTGCGCTACGTGGACGATCGGCGCGCGGGCGTGGTGATCCGTATCCGGATCTTCGACGCGGAGACGTTGGCGTTTGTGAGGGAGGAGCGGCAGTAGGGCGCTGGCGCGGTGCGGGCGCCGGATCGTTCACCCTCGAGCACCAGCGCGGCTCTGGCCGGTTCAGCCCCGCCGCACGAGCCACACGGCTTGCTCACTGATCATGCGGGCAAACCGGCCGCCCCGCTGCCTCAGCCGCTGCCATTCGGCCTCGGTGTACACCACGATCTCCGCCGGTACCGGCAATGACGTCAGATCCCACTCGGCGGCGCGCCGTTCGAACGGCTGCTCGGAGTGCCGAATGATCGCGATCAAGTCGAGATCGGAGCCCACGCCGGCGTCCCCGCGCGCATAGGAACCGAACACGCCGAGCCGCACAAGGTCGCGGCGCGTCGCACCCCAATGCGCGGCCAGCGCCCGCGCCGCCGCCATGACCGCCTGCGAGTCAGGCCATTTGAGTACGGACGAAGTCGAGGATTTCACCGGCATACTGGATCGCTTCTCGGCTCTGCAGGTCGCCGTAGTGCTGATACGGAGCGCCCTCCGGATGGCCATTCGGGTAGCGCGTCGGCACGTATCCCGCATCGAGAACCCGGGCTTTGTCCACGAGACCCGAACCCACGCTCACCGGCAGCTCCGACAGAAGCCGCGAAACAACGTGACCCCAGGCTTCCTGCCCTCGATGCAGGTGGAGCGCCTTAACCGCCTTCTCCGCACACTGGTGGGCTGCAAAGCACGCCCACTCGTGCCGGCCGTCACGCCGCGACGCCTCAGCTTGCTCGAGGTCTCTCACCGCCTGTGCAAGCCAATCTGGAGCGCGATTCGGCATCACGCCTCCGTGCTGTGGGGCCAAGTTACCACCTACCGCGGAGCGGCGTCTACCGATCCGGCCTTACAACACCGGTGTCGCCAAACAGAAGCCGGGAAACAACGTGGCCCCAGGCTTCCTGCCCCCTGGGAGTTCCACCAGGGCACCTGCTGCGGGAGCTCGCCGAACGCAGTTCCGACTGGCGCTCCGTGCGTCGTTCTCTCAGCGCTTCGTTCAGAACAGGATCACGCCACAGCTCGCGTCTTCGGTCCAGTACTGAATCGGCAAGCCGGCTGCATGGGAGTACACCTCGACCCCGCCGATCTGTTCCGGTCCCACGACCTCGAGGATCAGCATGGCCGTCTCGTGGCTGTAGCGCACGCCGTCAATGAAAAACGTCGGGTTGCCACAGCGCAGGGATGATCCCACCAGGCGAACTTGAACCCCACGCGGGCTCAGCGGGTCACCGGAGAGCCATGCGCCGCCGGTCCAGCGCAGCAGGTCAATGGCACTGAACGGCGCCAGCCGCTCGATCCGGTCCCACGTGAGAAACCGCCCGAAGCCCATCTTGCGACGGCGTTCGAACTCTTCCACCCAGCGCCACTGCGGCGTCGCCCGGTCGCCTTCCACGATCACGGGTCCCAGCCGGACCGGAGTCGGGTCCAGGGTGACTTCCAGGCCGACCGCCGTGTCAACCTCGGGAGGCCAGAAGTCAATCGTGAGCGGGGCGTACCCAATGCGGCGAAACGTGACCGAGTCGCCCGCCCGCGCGAGCGCACGCGCGATTTGGAATGCCCCGTCGCGGTCCGTATAGGTAGGCGGATTCCCGGAGAGCGTGACCACCACGCCCTCGAGGGGCTGGCGTGACACACGCCCCCTCACCGTGCCGGCGAGGGTGACGCGGCGCGGCGGCATGGCCTGGAGAGCAACGACGCCGACGGACACGGTGTTCACTGTATCGGCCCGGAGCGTCACCCGCAGCGCACGGAGCTTGAAGCCCAGCTTATAGAACGAGAGGACGTGAACCCCGGGTCGCAAGCCGCCCAGTTGGAAGAAGCCCGCGGAGTCGGATTCCGCGACGCTGCCGCTGTCCGCGGCCACGAGTGCGCCGGGGATTGGGGCGCCGGCGGTGTCCCGCACGATGCCGAGAACGTTCTTGGGATGGTCCTGCGCATGGGTTCGATCCGGACCCAGGAGGGTCGCCGCCAGGACGAGAATGCCAACCAGCCACATCGTTGCTACTCCAGGCCGGCCACCGCGTCCTCGACTCGGCTTCCGGTCAGCCGGCACTCGGCAAGGAACGCGGACAGCACCTATCCAACGGAATCCCGCAAGGCCTCGACTCCTGAGGACTTGGTCCCGAGCCGCTGGCGTACGACTTCGAGCACTCGCTTTCTGGGAACGCCAAGGGACGGGGCGACTTCGGGCACCGGTTTGTCAGCGGCCGACGCCACAAGGGCCCAATGCAGAAGAGTGATCCACAGGAGCAGTCGTTTCGGCGGGGGTAATTGGTTGTTACGGCATACTCGTTCCAGTGCCCGTACGGACACACCGATTTCCGCCGCGTCCACGGCCGAGCGCGCTACCGATAGCAAACCCGTTCTCTGATGACGCTCGGCTCACCAGGCGTCGGATCCGTAGACTAATGCGACGGCCAATGGCGAGGGATCCACGGCCTCGCGAGGTACCGAGAGAGAGTCAGAAACGGGCAGCGTTCCGGCTCACTCAGTCCGGATCGCGTCGGCCGAGTGAACTCTCGCCGCACGGCGTGCTGGAGTATACGCGGCCACAAACGTGACCAACCCAAGAATCACTGCCGCAATCGTGTATGTCAGGAAGTCGGCACGCGACACGCCAAACAGCTGGCTTCTGAGGAGCCAGGTGCCCCCATAGGCGAGCGGGGCGCCGAGGGCGACCCCTACACTTGCGGTGAGCGCGCCCGCTCCCAGAATCAGCTTCACGATGTCGCGATCCGTGGCACCAAGCGCCATGCGGATACCCAACTCTCGCGTCCGCTGGCCCACCACATGCCGCAGCACACCGTAGAGACCCACGGCAGCGAGCCCCACAGCGAGGGCGGCGAACGCGATCAACAGCCTCATGGTGAACACCTGACGGCCCGCTGACTCAACGAACTGGGCCATGACGCTGGAGGCGTTCGCAACAGGTACATCGGGGTCTACCGCCGCAGCGGTTTGCAGCAAGAGTCCGAGTATCGCCTCGGGCTGCCCAGTAACGCGGGCAACGACCGTTGCGGAACCGCGGACCTTGGCTAGCGGCTC
>DATMAW010000125.1:0-2050 GCA_035559715.1 Gemmatimonadales bacterium
CTATCCGAACCGTCAGCAGTACACGTTCTGGGATTATCGGGCGCCGAGTTCGCTGGATGCGAACAAGGGCTGGCGGATCGATCATATCCTTGCCACGGCGCCGCTCGCCGCGAAGTGCGCGAAGGCGGATGTGGACGTCGAGCCGCGACGGGCGAAGGATCCCTCGGATCACACGTTCTTGTGGGCGGAGTTTTCAGACTAGCGCGCTGCGTAAGCAGTCTTCATGAGCCTTGGGCTCGTCCACGCGTGATGAGCATCGTGAGCGGGCAAGGGGCAAGAGGCTTGGGGCGAGGGGGGAGTACCAGGTGTCACTCCGGCCTCTAGCAGGATGTTTATATGGACTCCCCCTCCGATGCAAGGTCACGAGTCATGGCGGTGAGGTCTGACTGCACGCATATATTCGGCCTCGTGGTGAACCCGTCTTGGGGTTCGGGCCCTGATGGACATTCGCGCACCGGGTCCTCATCAGAAAAACGGCCTGTGACGGCCACTCCTGCTAGCAGGGTTACCCGGCGCCGGTCCGACCGGTCACGCCATCAGCTCATGAGCCTCGCACTCAGTCATGCCGAAGAGGCATCGTCCGGTCTCTCCTTCTCAGGTGCCCGCCGATGCGGGCTGATAAGGGCGGCCCGTGGCCAGCAAGGCCCAGAGGATGCGCGCGGGCTTGGCCGCCAGCGCGACCACCGCTTTATTGAAGCCGCGCCGGGCCTTGAGTGCCGTGGCCCAGCGGCTCGTCGCGTCGGTGCGCCGCGAGACCTGCCGCAGCACCGCGCGGGCGCCGTGAATCAACAGAGTGCGGAGGTAGACATCCCCGCGCTTGGTGATCCGGCCCAGTCGCCGGGTGCCGCCGCTGGCATGGTGGCGCGGCACCATCCCCAACCATGCCGCAAACTGGCGTCCGTTGCGGAAGGTGCGGGCGTCACCGACCGTTGCCATCAGCGCGGTCGCGGTCACCGGCCCGACGCCCGGGACCTGCATCAGCCGCTGGGCCGGTGCCGTCTGCCGAGCCAGCTGGGCCACGCGGCGATCGTAGACCGCGATCCGTTCATCCAGCGCCCGCAGGCGGTCCGCCAGATCGGTGAACACCTCGCGGGCCAACGCCGGCAGCTCGGGCGTCTCCAAGAGCGTCGCCCACGCGCGGCGCAACGCCCCGACTCCCACCGGGATGATCAGCCCGTATTCGGCCAGCAACCCGCGCGTCTGGTTGACCAGCGCCGTGCGCTCGGCGACCAGGAGCTGGCGGGCCCGATGCACGGTCAAGACGGCCTGCTGGGCGAGGTCCTTGATCGGGACGAAGCGCATGTGCGGCCGGCCCACGGCTTCGCAGATCGCCTCGGCGTCGTTGCCGTCGTTCTTGTCATTCTTCCGATAGGGGGCGACGAACTGCGGCGCCATCAGCCGCACGTCATGGCCCAGCGCCGTCAGTTCGCGCGCCCAATAATGCGCGCTGCCGCAGGCCTCCAGTCCGACGAGACAGGGGCGGAGTTGGGCGAAGAACGGGCGGAGCTGTGTCCGCGAGATCCGGCGGCGCAGGACCGTGTGACCGCGATCATCGACCCCGTGGAGCTGAAAGACGTGCTTGGCCAGATCGATCCCGATACGTGTCACGTTTCGCATGTGGACTCCCTCCTTCTGGTGGTGGGTTCGCACTGTGGCTTCAGTGGAGCCCATGCTACCGAATGCGGGGGAGTCCATCCCATTAGAAAAACGAGCATCAATGACACCACTGTCCCCCTTGGCGTTCAACCGGCCGCAGCGTCTGGCCGTCCGAGGGGAGCCTGGTCCTCGTGGCCAGGCCTGTTGCGGATCCCTGCACCTGGCCATGCCCCGGGGAGGCGATCAGGTCGCTGGCGTCGGAGCCTGCGGGCGGCTGGCGCGAAGCAGGGGGAAGGCCGCTCCGACCAGATCAGCCGCCTGCTGCGCGCGAGCAACCCCGCGGACGCGCGTCTTGCGCAAGCCGCCCACGGTCTTGAGCCAGCTGACGCTCTCGTCCACCCGCTTGCGCATCCGTTGGCTCAGGGCGTCGCCTACGGTCCGCGTCGTGCGGCCA
>DATMAW010000126.1:0-17896 GCA_035559715.1 Gemmatimonadales bacterium
GACCCGCACGATTCTCGACCAGGTGATCCTGCTGCTGGTGCCGTCACTCAACCCGGACGGCGTCGGCATCGTCACCCGCTGGTACAACCGCACCCGGGGCACCCCCGCCGAGGGCGCCGATCCGCCGGAGCTCTATCACCACTACGCGGGCCACGACAACAACCGGGACTGGTACGCCTTCACCCAGGTCGAAACCCGGCTCACGGTGGACTCGCTCCACAACCTCTGGCACCCCCAGATCGTCCACGACATCCATCAGCAGGGGCGGAACGGGTCGCGGATTTTCCTGCCCCCCTACCTCGATCCCGTCGACCCCAACGTGGACCCCCTGATCGTGGACGGAGTGAACGCGCTGGGCTCGGCCGTCGCCTGGGAGCTGGCGGGCCAGGGAAAGACCGGGATCTCGATCAACGCCATCTACGACGCCTGGACCCCGGCGCGGGCGTACCCGCACTACCACGGCGGGGTCCGGATCCTCTCGGAGACGGCGAGCGCGGACCTGGCGTCGCCGGTCGAGGTCCCCTTCGACGAGCTCGTGGCGGACCGCGGGTTCAACCCGCGCGTGCGGTCCTGGAACTTCACCCATCCCTGGCCCGGGGGGCGCTGGACTCTCAGAGACATCGTCACCTACCAGACCGACGCCGCCTACGCCCTGCTGGGGAACGCGGCGCGCTACCGTGAGCGCTGGCTCTC
Source organism: Gemmatimonadales bacterium (assembly GCA_035559715.1). Taxonomy (GTDB): domain Bacteria; phylum Gemmatimonadota; class Gemmatimonadetes; order Gemmatimonadales; family GWC2-71-9; genus JACQHC01. Next base: position 694 of record DATMAW010000126.1, read on the forward strand.
GAACTTTCTCGCCATCGGCCGGCATGCCGTGCGGGGGTGGCGGGGGTGGCCCTACGCCTACGCGCTGCCGCGGCCGGGCCAGGACACCGTGGCGCTGGCGGTCCTGCTCGGCATTCTCGACCGCGGCGGGGTCGAGGTCCGGACCGCCCAGCAGGCCTTCACCGCCGCGGGCCACCGGTTCGGGGCGGGAACCTACGTGGTCGTCCTGCGCCAGCCCTACGCGGCCTTCGCCAAGACCCTGCTCGAACCGCAGCGCTACCCCGACCGCCGCCTGTATCCCGGAGGACCGCCCGAACGCCCCTACGACGTCACCGCCCACACCCTGCCGCTCCTCCTGGGCGTGACGGCGGTCGAGGTGCGCGACTCGATTCGGGTGCCGCTCTCCGCGCCGGTGGACGCGGGCAAGAACCTGTTCGACGTGCCGCCTCTCCGTACCGCGGAAGTCCGCGTCGGCCTCTATCGCTCCTACGCCGAGTCCATGGACGAGGGATGGACCCGCTGGGTGTTCGATACCTGGAAGGTTCCCTACGTCTCGCTGGTGGACTCGGTGATCCGCGCCGGGAGCTTGAAGGAGAAGTTCGACGTCATCGTCCTGCCCGACCAGGAACCCCAGCAGATCCTCACCGGGCTCTCGACCCGGTATCCGGAGCCCTACCCGGGCGGGGTGGGCGAAGAGGGCGCGGAGGCGCTGCGCGAGTTCGTGGCCGCGGGCGGCACCCTGGTGGCGCTGAACCGGGCCAGCCGCTTCGCGGTGCAGGCCCTGCTCCTGCCGGTGCGGAACGTGCTCGAGGGGGCGGCCGACGACGAGTTCTACGCCCCCGGATCCATCTTCCGGCTACAGCTCGACCCGGACCACCCCCTCTCCCGGGGGATGCCGGCGCAGACCATCGCCTGGTTCGAGCACGGCCCCGCCTTCGAGGTGCTGGATTCCACGGTGGCCCGAGTGGTCGGCCGCTACCCCGTCGATCCCAACCGGGTCCTGCTCTCGGGCTGGGTGCTCCATCCCGAGCGAGTGGCGGGCCGGGCGGCACTGGTCGAGGTCCGCCGGGGCGCGGGACGGGTGATTCTGTTCGGGTTCCGCCCCCAGTACCGGGGCCATTCCCTGGCCACTTTCCCCTTGTTGTTCAACAGCTTGCAACCTCGGTAACCGCCGCCATTGCGGGTTTTCGGGGGTTTCCCTATTCTGGGGGCCCCATATCCCGAGTCTCGTGACGGTGCCTCGAGCTGGACGCGCCCTCTTGCTCCTGGCCGCGATCGCTTCACATCGCGGCCTTTTTGCGCAGCAGCTGTCTCCCGGGGCGGCGCTGGGCGACCAGCTGGCGCGCGCGACCCGCCTCGAGCTGCGCTCGCTCGATGTGCGCTACGTCCAGCCCGAGCTCAGCATGCTGGCCACGCCGGGGACGCCGGAAGGCGTGAAGGCGCTCTACGTCAACGCCTGGGCGTTCAGTTCGTCCCGCTTGTGGCATCTGGTCGAGCTGGCCGATTCCACCGAGATCAACGCCCTGGTGATCGACGTCAAGGACGACACGGGCTGTCTGCTCTACCCGTCCCAGGTGCCCACGGCCCGCGCCATCGGGGCCAGCGCCTGTGCCCGCACCAAGGGCCTGGCCGCCCGCCTGGACACCCTGCACGCCCACGACATCTATCCCATCGCCCGGATCGTGGTGGCGAAGGACCCCTTGCTGGCCGAGCGCAAGCCGGCCTGGGCGGTGCGGCACGTGGACGGCGGGCTCTGGCGAGACCGGATCGGCAGCGCCTGGGTGGACGCGCACAACGACTCGGTGTGGATCTACGCCGCCCAGCTCGCCGAGGAAGCGGTGCTCCTGGGGTTCCGGGAAGTGCAGTTCGACTATGTGCGTTTTCCCGACGAGCCCGCCGAGCGGCTGGCCACGGCCATCTTCCCGGCCCGCCGGAAGGGCGAGACGCCGCGGACCTCGGTGCGCCGGCACGTCCGGCTGCTGGTGGAGCGCCTGGCGCACCTCGGCGTCCCGGTGACCTTCGACATCTTCGGGCTCACCGCCTCGGCCACGGGCGATCTCGGCATCGGGCAGGTCTGGGAGGACTTCGTGCACGTGGCCGACGTGGTGCTGCCGATGGTGTATCCCAGTCATTACTATCCCGGCGCGTTCGGACTCGCCTGGCCCAACGGACACCCCTATCGGGTGGTGCGGCGGGCGCTGGAGGAGGCGCTGAGCCGCACGCCCGACTCGGCGCGGGCCGAGATCCGGCCCTTTCTCCAGGCGTTCACCCTGGGGCGGCGCCGGCCGCGGTACACGCCCAGGGAAATCCGGGAACAGATCCGGGCGGCCGAGGAGTTGGGGATCAGGTCGTGGGTGCTCTGGAATCCGCGAAGCGTCTATCAGAAGGAGGCGCTGCACCCCTACGTGCACGGTTCCGTCCGGGCCGGCTCCGTGTATGTTACGGGAACCGATCCGCGATGAGCCGCCTCCCGGGCTTCCTTGTCGCCGCCGTGCTGGCGGCCGCCTGTTCCGATTCGGGCGGCGTCGACCCGGACGCGATCGAGAGCCAGGAGCTCGCCGCGGTCCAGCGGGCGCTCAACGCGGCTCTGGCCGAAGATTCGCTCTATCCCACGCTGGCGCTGCTGGTCTTCCCCTTCGTTGACCGCGCGTCCCACCTGCCGGACCCGTCGGGCGACACGACCCGGCTCACCGGGATCGAGCTGGACATCGACGTCCAGACCGACTCGGGCCCGCTCGTGGCCAACTTCACGGTCATGCTGGGGTGGACGGACTACCAGGCTACGACGCGCACGGTGGACACGGTGTTCTTCGTGGCGGGCGCGGGGCGGGCCCCGGTGGACGACGCGTTGCGGGGCAGCTTCTCGCCCGACTCCGCCGGCACCGGCACGGCGCTGGTGATGCACCAGGCGCCCGACTCGACCGTCACCGTCTGGCAAACCGGCACCGGCCGCCTGGTGACGACCTCGAGCACGTACGGGCGGGGCCGCACCCAGACCGGCGGCGGGCTCACGGTCACGGTGTCGCGAGGCACGATCCTCGGCACCTTCCAGGTCGGGGCGGCCTACCAGCTTCCCGATTCGGCGACGAGCGTGGCGACCGCGAAGGACTTTTCGGGGGGGGCGCGGGCGTTGAAGGTGGTGATCAGGGGGAGGTTTTAACATCCGGTGAGGCGTTGCCGGTTGCCGCTGGTTGACAGGTGGCAGTGTGCAGGACGCGGACAGGGCCGCCGCGCTGGCAGTGGCACCGTTGCAGGTCGGTTTCTCCCTCACTCCCTCCCCGACCGCGTCAGGAAGCCAGCTCCGACGATGTCGGGAAACGGAGGCTGGGGGAGAATAAAGCGCACAGCGATAGTGTCTCGCCCTGTGCATCTACCCTCGATCCGGACCCCGAGAGGCGCAAAGCTGAAGCGGACGGAGTCCGCCGTCACGGTCAGGCTGTCAATCGGATAGTTGTCGGGCTCCCTCGTCCCCTCACCGCTGGTACCAATGAGTTCCGTACGAGACCCGGTCTCCGCGAAGTGCACCGTGCCTGTGTACCGGTATCCGGACGGCTCGGCGGTGGCGTCCATGTTCCACGCGCCATAGAGCGCCGGGAGTGAGCAGCCGGCGGCCGGGGGCGGCATGTGGGCACAGCCCACCGAGATCGCGGTGCACCAGACTGCCGTGGTCGCGATGCGCGGCGATGACATTACTGTTCCCCCTTCGGACAGCTTCGACGTTGGCGTCTCTACATTCTCCCGCTGCGTAACTGTGTCAACGGCGGCCGAACATGTCCCGTTGTCGGCGGCTGAGAAATGTCCCACTCTGGGGGGCGAGCCGTTAGGACGCCCGGGCCTCCTGGGATGCCCGCCGGGCGATTGCGAGCTGGCGGCGGGACTACAACGAGGTGCGGCCGCACAGCTCCCTCGGCGATCGCACGCCGAGCGAGGTGGCCCAGCTCGCCGAGACGTTCACCCCAGCAGAGGTGTCACAATCCGTGGCCTAGAGTTGGGGGGAAGGCCACTCGGAAAGACGACTTTCCCCCGGCTCCTCTGAAAGTCCCCTAGCCCTCGCCGCCCACTCCCGAAACACTCCTCGATTCTTCAGCCAGTAGACGTTACGACAACGCTATGCGTCAGAGACAGTCTCAAGCCACTGCTGCATCTGCTCGTACATTGTGGCCAGCTCAGCATAGAAGGAGCCGACTTCCCGCTCCAGAGTCACCCAGGCGCTGCCGTCCCACCGCTGGACTCGAACCCAAGCCGGTGTCATCGTAAATCGCTTCCAGAAATCGATGTGGCAGTCATCACCGCAATCCCCAGCGGAAGGATCGCCCACGTACGAAACGAGTTCCTCCCGACCGTCCCCGTCGATATCTCGGAGCTCCGCAGGCTGGCAGCTGGTCTCCTCATCTCGGTACACGACTTCCAGCCGCGGACCGCGAATGGCGAGGAGTAGAGTGCCCACAACGCCTTCAAAGCGGTGATCAAAGGTGACAAGTAGCGCGTCAACATCCCCAGATCCCAAGCTCACCCACGCCACCTTTGTTGGAGGCAGCCCGTCCAGAGGCCTCGCTTCTGTCAAGGCGAGCACGGTGTCACGCTGGACGCTCACAGGCAGCAGGTACGCCGCCCCCAAGGAATCAGAGACGATGAGCGCGTGGAACGGTCCCTTCCGGGCTGCGAGGCTTAGAGAGCTTCGTCTCGGCGTCATACTCTCGTGCGGCATAGCGCAGCGGCTGCGCCACCTGCTCCGAGGTCGTGATCGGCTCCCCCCAGGGCGTGTACTCGTACTTGGTCCTAATCTGATTGCTCACGTCCACGAGCCCCGTGGTGTGCCCCGGCTGCTCGCGGGTGTAGTAGCACGCCCTATGTCCTGCTCCCTACAAACCACCGGCAGCGGGCAACAAGCAACGCTCTCGGCGCGTCACACGCCGATGGTGTCGAAGCCGACCGCGCGCGCGGCGAGGGCCAGCCGCGCGTCGTGGGTCGCCAGGACCACGTCCCTTTGGGATACCTCGCGCCACACCAGCGCGGTGGCCAGGTGGATGGCGTCGAGCGTGCCGAGAGTCACGGGAAGCGGCTGCGCCGCCCGAGTCAGGATCGGGCGCGTCGGCTCCACGACCTCGACCGTCTCGAGAACGTCGAAGACAGCCGCGCGGCGCCGGGCCACCTCCGCCTCAGGCAGCCCCTGTACCAGGCGCAGCCGGTCGAGCGTGCGGAGGCACTCCACTTCCGCCAGCGCGCTCGCCACCCCAGCATCCAGCTCGCGCCACTCCGCGAGGGCGCCGGGCTGACCGAGCACGAGCCGCAGTACGACCGACGAATCGACATACGCAATCACCGTTCGCCGCGTTCCTCGGCGAGCAGGTGCAGAATATCGACGCGCAGCTTGAGGGGCGGAGGCAGCCGCACGTCTCGGGGTTTCGGAGCGTCCGCCGCCGGACGCCGCACCACCAGCGGAGCCGGTCCCGGCGTGACCGGCTCCAGCCGCGCGACCGGCGTGTCGCGGTCCAGCACCGTGATCCGATGCCCGCGACGGACCCGCCGGAGATACTCGCTCAACCGGCTCTTCAGCTCGGCGATGCGCACCTGATCTTTCATGACTACATGATAGTCATTTCTGGTCAGCTCGGCCAGACTCCGTGGATCCGCCTCGCCCTGCGCCTCTTGAGGGACGGGATACCCTGCCGCACCCAGCCACGTCCACGGTCCGCGCCATATTCCACGGGATGTCACACCGAGTTCCCGGAGCTGCTCTCGTCGAGCAACGCCTCACGGACCTCCCGCGCGGCGAGGAGTCGGTCCCCGCCCTCCTCTTTTACAGAAGACTGGGGACTTGACCGGGTCGCTCAGCCGGCGTGCGATGCGCGGGATGTGTCCGCTGGTGCACGGCCCTGAGCTGGCTGATCCAGACGCGCGTGTATAGGTTAGTGGTCGAGAGCCGGGCGCGAGCGCAGAGAGCCTGAGCCACTACGACGTCCGCGCGCTCCATGACGGTTCCGTCGATGTGAGTTAGGAAGACAACTCTGAGTGGACGTCTTGGTCTGCAGTCAACCCCCACTGGGGCGGATTAGTGCTAGCACGCCTCCGTGAAGATCGAATACGGAGATCCACCGACCTAGGAAGTTCATACCTAGTATTCCATCGACACGCGCCACGCCTACCGTTTGCTCGTACGCCCCGCTGGAATGAGCGATTTGGACGCGCACACCCACCTGAACGTCCGGAGGCAATTCGAACACGTAGCGGATGCGCTTGCGAAAGCGATGGGCGGCGCGTAAGAGTAGCCGCATGAAGAGATGCCCTCTCCTCGACAGCACGTAGTCGCGCGTGAGGAGGGACGTGTACGAACCTGTGTCGATCACCAGTACGGGGGGCTCTGGCGACGGCATGAGCGCATCCTTGACGTCGCGAGTGAAAGGAACGTACCTGTCGTCGACCCTCAGGAAATGAAGCTGGTGCTTGACTTCGCGAACGCGAACCGGAAGGGAGCTTGGGCGAAACAGCCCAAGCACGGACCGACGTGGATCAAGAGCAAGCACCTTCTTTGCAAAGAAGCCTAACCCGATCAGGCCAGCGAAGTCGGGAGGTACCGGCCGGCCAGCGAACAAATCACTGACAGGCACCGTACGCCCTTGCACGTCCACCCCGAAGGCTGAGAGCCTCTCCACGTGGGTAAACCCCCCAATGCCTGCGGGTTGAAGCTCAAATCCCGGCGTGCGGTGGTATGCCCGCTCGATCGTTAGCCCTCTTCTAAGAGCGTACGCGAGGTCGATCGTTATGTCGTTAAGAGCTCCCGAGTCTAGTACCCACCTTGCCGGACGATCTTCAACGGTTCCCTTGAACACTAGCCGCTTGTGAACGAATTCCCCCTGAAAAACCTCGTCCGCATCGGAAACCAGGGAGTCCGAGAAGCTTACTGCTCCCATGTTGCTCCTCCGCGTGTCACGTTCACGCGGAAGATACTCCCTGCGTCCTGGCCTAGCACCGGTTCCGCCACAGTCCTCCGATCGACTAGCACCCAGGCTTCCTGTTTCCCTTGCCTGTCTCGTTCTGGTCAGAAGGGCTCCCCACAACCTCTCTGTTTGGTTCATCATCCCCCGAAGGACCGCCACCTCCCTCCCCGAAGTTATCGACGCCCGGGGGTTTGGGAGGCCGCGATGTGGTGTCCACAGCGGACTGGGTCGTAGCGGGCTCGGTGGCCGGCGCCTCCTCAACGGCGTGAGGCGGCAGTTCTTCACCTTCATGGGGATTGAGTTCCTCGACGCCGATAAAGAAGGACAGGACGAAGAGCGCGCGATTGCCGACCCACCGGGCCGCCCTTCCTACTGCCCTCGCGGCTCCCCTGGCGGCCGCCTTTGCTCCCGCAAGGAACCGCCCAGCCCGACCGCCTGCGGTGCCCCTGGGGTTGACCCGATTTGGTGGACACCTACCTGAGCCTCCATTTTGGAGGCGGGAGGTGTCCGATGTCAGCGAAGCGCCGGCAGTTTACTCGGGAGTTCAAACAGGAAGCGGTGCGGCTGCTCGCCGAGAGCGGGCGGCCCCCCAGCCAAGTGGCCCGCGAACTGGGGCTCCGCCCCGAGCAGCTGCGGGAGTGGCGGCGGCAGTTCGGGACGAGGGCGCCAGCGGCTCCGGCCAGTTTGGAAGCCGAGGAGCTGCGGCGGTTGCGGCGGGACCTCGAGCTCACGCGCCACGAGCGGGATTTCCTAAAAAAGGCGGCGGCGTTCTTCGCGAAAGAGTCCCGGTGAAGTACGCCTGCATCGCGGGCCACCGGGCCGAGTACACGGTGACCGTGATGTGCCGCGTGCTCGCCGTCTCGCGGGCGGGGTTCTACGCCTGGCTCCAGCGGCCGCTCAGTCCCCGGGGCCAGGCGGACGCCCGCCTCCGCGTCGCGATCCGGGCGATTCATGCCGAGAGCCGGCGCTCCTACGGCCGTCCGCGGATCCACCGCGCGCTCCGCGCGCAGGGGCAGCGCCATGGACGGAAGCGGATCGCGCGGCTGATGCGCGCCGAGCCTGCGGGCCAAGCGGAGTCGGCGCTATCGGGCGACGACCCGGAGCGACGCCACGCGGCCGGCCGCGCCGAACACGCTGGGCCGCCAGTTTGCAGTGCGAGAGCTCCATCGCGTGTGGGCCGGGGAGGTGACGGCCTGCTGGACCGGCGAGGGCTGGCTCTACCTCGCCGCGCTCCTGGATCTCGGCTCGCGCCGCGTGGTGGGGTGGGCGACGAGCGCGATGCTGGACCAGGCCCTGACGGGTCGTGCGCTCCGGCGCGCGCTCGCCCAACGGCAGCCGGCGCCCGGTCTGCGGCACCACTCCGATCGCGGGACGCATGACACCGCCGAGGAGTACCAGGCTGGGCTCGCCGCAGCCGGCCTGGGGGCGAGCATGAGCCGCCGGGGTGACTGCTGGGACAACGCGGTGGTCGAGCGTTTCTTCGCCACGCTCAAGACCGAGCTGGTGCACGACGCGCGCTGGGCCACGCGGGCAGAAGCGACCGCTGCCCTCGCGACCTACATCGAGGGCTGGTACAATCGGCGGCGCCGGCACTCGACGCTGGACGACCTCAGCCCCGCCGAGTATGAACTGCGGCTCCGTGCCGCCTAACCCAGGTGTCCATCAAACCGGGGCAAGACCAGCTTAACCTCAGTCGCGAGCCCACCGTTCTGCTACTCGGGCGAGGAAGACGCCGAGCACCGTTCCGACGGCCAACCAGAAGGCGATTCCCAGGGGCTCCGAAAGCATGACCAAAACGTCAGGCTCACCCGGCTTAGCATCGGGAAACAGTCGAGTGCCGGCAACGATGACCACGGCGAGCACGACCCAGACAGTCAGCGTCCACCCGAGGTAGCGGGCAAGCCCCCCTCGTCGGCGCAGTGGGCCAAGAGCTGTAAAGACACAACCGCCGACGGCACCCGCGGCTGCGAGAAAGAGCGCGGCCTGTCCAGCACGGGCTGCGCTGGCAAGGTCTTCCCGCATCAGACCGCCTGCCAGAGCGAACAGTGCCTTGATCGACACAAGCGCGGCGCCAATCAACGCGTTGCGCAGCCAGGGTCCGAATCCGAGAGACGAGTGCGCTTCCATAATCCTTTCCTTCAGCGTCGCAGTCTCGCGCTCAGGCGAGGTGTGAGGGGCGTAGAACAACGCCGACGTCGGGGGCCCGACGCACATCCAGCACGCAGGTAGCGAGAACCCCAGCACGCGAAGCCCTAGGAGCCCAGCTTCGCAAAGAAACCGCCCGTGCACGCGTTCAGGGCCTCCCCCAGCTCGAACCCCGACCCCAATACGGGAAGTGCCTTGAGCAGTTCCATCGCTGAGAGGTCACTGACACCCGCAGCCGCCTCAAGAAGCGACGCGGTGCCCCGGACGAGTTCGTCTAATGCGGCACCCTGCATGGCCGAATGCGCCAAGAACGTACGGATTCCCGCGCCGGCGGACCACGCGTGACCCAGATTCTCTCCGGCGGCGGCAAACACACGTCCTTGTCGGACTAAGCCACCAGCGGCTGCCATACCGGCTCGTGCGCGGCGAGCGAGGACAAACGCCCTCAAGAGGCTGCCGCCTACGGCGTCGAACGCAAACTTCCTCACGAACTCCCAGGCTTCTCTCCCGCACGACGGCCCCTCGGGCCCGAGGCTGCGGGGGGCAGGCCCGCCCCCGCCACCTAGCCCACCGCCATCTGGGAAGCCCGAACCGCCCGACCCGCCGCCCCCGCCACGCCCGCCCCCAGTGCAGACCGTCGTGATCTCAGGTGGCCGCTCCTCGCAGGTAGTCTTCCCATTGAACGTGGTGCAGACCTCGGTGCCCGGTAGCACGTACGTAACGCAGTCGAGGCCAGTAGGGTCCCGGTGATTCACCGGATCATTGCCCGCATACACGCACGGGTTGATACCCCCCGCCAGCCCGATGGGATCCTCACTGATGAACCGCCCCAGCGCCGGATCGTAGTACCGGGCCCGCACGTAGTAGAGCTTCGTCTCGGCGTCATACTCTCGGGCGGCATAGCGCAGCGGCTGCACCACCTGCTCGGAGGTCGTGATCGGCTCCCCCCACGGCGTGTACTCGTACCGGTTCACCACCTGGTTGCTCGTGTTCACCAGCCCGGTAACGTGGCCCGGCAACTCGTTCGTGTAGTAGAACACCGCCCCGTCACTTGACCGCCGCACGCTGTGCGGCCGGTCGACCCCGGGATACGAGGCGTACTCGCGGATCGGATTGCCGGCGCCGTCGAGCTCCACCGCGAGGTCGTCGCCATCCCACAGGTACTGCGTCACCTCAATCCGCCAAATCCCACCGATGAACTGGCGAACCTGCTTCCTCACCCGACGGCCGAACGCGTCATAGCCGAAATCGACCACTGTCGGCGTCCCCACCTGCTCGTCGATCTGGATGAGCTGTCCCCGGCTGTTCCACGTCAAGACCTGATCCGTCACCCCCGATTTGACCTTCCGCGTGAGGTTTCCGTCCGCGTCATACTGGAGCGTGAAGCCGTTGAACGCGGTCAACCGGTTCCCAGCCTCGAGCACGGCGCCCTTGTCCGTCCGGTTGCCCACCTTGTCGTAGGTGAAGGTGTCGGTCCGCAAGGTGTCCGAATGGTAGATGGTCTCGTAGTAACAGTCCGTGATCTCGGTGGTGGGGCAAACGAGCTCCCCCTGCTCCTGCCACTCGTGTACGTCGTCGTAGCGCGAAAGGCGACCGAGCGCATCGTACTGCACGTACCGCTTCACGACGTCTCCATAGATCCCATCGGCCGGATCCTGCCCGCGCCGCGACGTGGTGACGCGGCCGAGCACATCGTAGGTGTACCGTCGGCCCAGCGGCACCTCCACGGCGCCGATGTTGAAGCCGATCCCCGCCGGCAGATGCCCCGGCGTATAGCTGAGCCGCTCCTGGAGCTTCGTGCTCCCTGTGGGGAACGTCACGGTCTCGGGCAGGTGATCCTTGTTGTACGTGATCTGAGTCCACAGGCCCCGGGAGTCCTTCAGATTACTGAACCGGAAGAAGGCGTCGTGGCCGAAGCCGAGGTCCCGCGTGCCCCAGGGTCCCGTCACCTTCAAGGTATTACGCCACCCCTTGCGGTCGTAGGTGGAGGTCAGCACGTACCGAAGTGCGCCGCGGCGCGTGACCGCTTGGGTCACCCGCCCGTCGGGGTCCAGCTCGAGCGTGTCCGTGCTCGCGTCATTCGAGGCCGCGACCCACGTCATGCTCGTGTCGTAGGCGAAGCTCGTGGTCTTGCCGTCCGCGGTGATCGACACCACGCGGTTCCGCTGATCGTAGTCGAACTGCACCTGCTGCCCGCGGCGGTTCGTGTAGGTCCTGACGTTGCCGTTCTTGTCGTAGGCGAACCGCTCGACCTGATTGCGGGGATCGGTGAGCGTCTCCACCCAGCCGAGCGCGTTGACGGCCTGCTTGTAGATCTGGGTCTTGGGATCGGTGACCGTGTAGACGCGGTTCACGTCGTCGTAGCCGAAAAGCGTCGTGGTCTGCTCCGGCGCCGTCGTGCTCGTCACCCGGTTGACGGCATCGTACGCCGTCGTCACCACACGACTGGCGGGATCGGTTACGCTCGCCACCCGGCCGTGCGTGTCGTACCCGTAGGTTGTCGTCCCGTTCGTGCCGGACCCGGTCGGCGCCGTTACGGACAGCAGATTCTGCGTGCCCGTCGTGTGGTACACCAGGCTCGTTTCGTGCTTCTGAAAGTCTTTGGCCGTGCGCAGGCGCCCCCGTGCGTCCGAGGTATAGAATGCCGTGTCGGTCCCGACGATGATCTGCTCCAGCCGACCCTGCGTGCCGTACACGTTCTCCTGGAGCTTGAAGCTCGTCCCGTCGCCCAGATCGTCGAGCCAAACCTCCCGGACCTGGCTATACGTCAGCTCGTAAGCGAACCGTTGCCGCTGGCCCTGGTTGTGGTCCGTAACACTGATGAGCAGGGGTCCGCTCCACGCGTAGCTCATGCTCTGGTTCGGGACGGTGGTCACGCTCGTCGGCTGCCCATGGACGTTGTACTCGGCTGTAGCGACCTGCCACTTGCCCTGGGGGTCGCGGTATTCCATGCGGGTTGCCTGGCCGAAGCCGTTCAGCGCGAAGACCGTCGAGTCGCCCCTCGGATCGAAGATCTTCGCGCGCAGGTCGGCCGAGATCCGGCGCGGCGCCGGACTCGACGACGTGCCAGAGCCGGAGCCGTCGAGCAGCACCTGCCGCTCGAGCGAGCGGAACGTGGCCTGCGGCCGCACCGACGCGCCGTCCGCGGTCACCGTGGGCAGGTCCACCTGACTCAGCTTGCCGGCCCAGTCGTGCGTCAGCGTCCAGAGCCCGCCGGTGCGGTCCGTGTAGGATGCGAGCACGTGGTTGGCGTCATAGGTGATCCGGAGCGCCACGACGCCGTCGGGATCTGCGATCTGGGTGAGGTCGCCCGCCGTATTGACCGTCACGTCGGTGGTGCGGCCGCCGGGATCGCGAATGTAGTCCAGCTTGCCCGCCCCGTCGTACCCAAGGGTCGTGACGAGACCGATCGGATCGGTGATCGAGACGAGTCGTGCGGGCGTCCCCGTGTACCCGTAACTCGTACGGTTGCCATAACGGTCCACGACGCCCGTCATCAACCCCTGGGCGTTGAACTCTACCTTCGTGCCGTTGGGCCACGTCCGATCGTATCCGCCGCCGTCCGACCGCTTCGTGAGCGTCGTGAAGTCGCCCCTCGGGCTTACATAGGTGTTGCACCCCGTCGCGCAATTGGCGAAGAAGGCGATCGATCCGTCGCCGCCCGTCACCGCGAGCCCATTGCCCTGGACGATGATCCGCTGGAGCCCCGCGATGGACCACCCGTGCCCGTACGGGCTGCTCGCCTCGCGTAACACGAGGACGCGCACGCCGGTCTCCGACTCGTGGACCGCATCCGACCAGTGGCTCCGCACGACCGCCGTGTAGTCGTACGCGCCCGTTCCTTTGGTGCCGATACCGAACCGGGCCCCGAGGCGGCTCGTACCGTTCACCCCCTGGGCGAAGAACAGTTCGTCGGCACCCCCGGGGACGCCCTCGAGCGTCAGGTACGTGGTCCCCTCGCGGATGCGAATCGACATCATCGAGGGCGGCGTCACCGAGTTGTCTGTGGCATCCACCTGCACGGTGGCGTACGGCAGCACCTGCGCCGCGGAATAGAACAGCGTCACGGAGCGGGCGACATCGAGACTCACATAGGCCGGCGCCGCATAGCCCAGGGTCTTCTCGAAGCACTCGGCCACACAGCGGATGGGATCACGGTTGTCGCCGTTGTGGGGGGCGGTGCTGATCGTCGGCGGACCTTTGTCCGGTGGCGGCGCGGGTGGATCATAGGTGTAGGTCGCCGAATTGCTCGCGCAGGTTCCGTTCGTGTCGCAGATGGTGATGGTGACCGTATTCGTCCCGGGAGCGAGCCGGATTACGCGGCTGCCGGCGCCGCTGGTTTTGCTCGAGTTGTAGGTCGGGCCGCTACCGGACAGAACCGTCGCTCCGGAGTGGGACTCCTGGAAACTGGCGGCGTCTAGACCGCGGTCGTCCGAAAGGTAAAACTGGAACTCGATGTCGGACACGGAGTACGTGCCGCCACTCGGCGTGATTGAGACGGCCGGCCCCTCATCCGGGCACGGCGGATCGATCGTCGTACATTGGGCGGCCAGGGAAGACGCAGCGCCGAGCACAGTGGCGCAAGCTAGGACGGCCACTGCGGCGGCGGACTTCAGCTCGCGAGCGACCACGGACGGCTCCCGAAAGAGGGTCGCTCCGCCGACACAGCACGCGGCGTGCCGGGAAGTCGGCGCGCCAACTCCGTGTCTAAGGCCGGGTTGACCGGTCGTGCGCTGTCGGAGTCGCAGCCAGACCGTGCGACGTCGCGCAACACCGTGCGACACCCTGCGCCGCCACGTAAGCCGGCCGCGCCAATCCGAACAGGCGGATCCACCGATGGACGGTCGCCCGATGCACTCCCAGGCGCTGCGCCGCTATGGTGACGTTCCACCCGACTTCGCTCAGAGTCGCGAGCACCCGGTGTGGGAGACCATCAGCCGGTTCGCCATTGTCATGCGGCCCCTCACCGCCCGCCACCGCCGCGCGGACTTCGGCCGCGCCAAGCGGGCTGCCGGGGAACAGCACGAGCGCGATTTCAATAACGTGACGGAGGGCGCGCACGTTGCCCGGCCAGTCACGTGCTTGAAGTTCCGCGATGGCCTCAGTAGTCAACCTAGCCGCACCCCCCGGCACGGCGCGCGACGCGAAGTGTCGCGCGAGGCAGGGGATGTCCTCGCGGCGTTGGGCGAGCGGGGGGATGTGCAGCGTGACGCCCCGGAGGCGATGAAACAGGTCCGCGCGAAATTCCCGCCGGTGAACCAGCATCTCGAGGCTCTGGTTCGTCGCTCCAACGACTCGGAAGTCACTACGCCGATCCTTCCCAGCGCCTACGGGTCGGAATTCGCGCAACTCGACCGCGCGCAGGAGCTTCGGCTGCAGCCCGGGCGGGAGACTCCCGATCTCATCGAGGAAGGCCGTTCCGAAGTTCGCCTCTGCCAAGTACCCGAGTCGGTCGTGTGTGGCGCCGGTGAACGCGCCCTTCACGTGCCCGAACAGCTCCGCCTCGAAGGTCCCCTCCGGTATGGCGCACACGTTGAACGCCACGAAGGCACCGGGACGACGGCTCGCCGCGTGCAGGGCCCGTGCAACCAGCTCCTTGCCCACGCCCGTAGCCCCTTCGATAAGCACGGGAAGGTCCGTAGGACCAACCCTGGCGATGATGGCTCGGGTTTCTCGGATCGCTCGTGACTCGCCAATGATGCCCCAGTCACCATTCCCGTTCCCCCTCACGGCTCCACCCCCTTCGGCAACCTGGGCGCCGTCACGCTGTCCGCCTCGGCATCTGTCCGAATGATCCGCGGTGTCAGGAAGAGATATAGCTCCGTTTCCGTGGACCGCCGGTCCGTGCCGCCGAACAGCCCGCCGAGGATCGGGATCGCCGAGAGGATCGGGATCCCGCTCTGCGTCAGGTCCTTTTGCTGATCCCGTAACCCGCCCAGCACGATCGTCTGGGCGTCCCGCACCAGCACCTGGGTCACCGCCTCGCGGGTCGAGATCACCGGCGCGTCGAACTGCACTTCGCTCGTCGCCTGGTTGATCTCCTGCTGGATCAAGAGCGACACATAGCCATCCTGGTTGATCGTGGGCCGCACTGTCAGCCGGGTTCCGACGTCCCGGTACTGGATCACCTGGTCACGGGTCGGCGTCTCGGTAGGCAGCGAGCGGCTCACCTGCACGAAGGGCCGCTGGGAGCCCACGAGGAACCGGGCTTCCGTGTTGTTCGACGCGAGCAGGACGGGACGCGAAATGATCCGCACATCGCCGCGGCTCGCGGCCGCGCGAATGGTCGCGTCGATCTGCGCGCGGCCCAGCTTCATCAGGTGGACCACGAGATCCCCCAGCCCGCCGCCGAGCAGCGTCCCCTCGGCCGTGGCGTCGCCGTCGCCCAGACGCTGCGGCGGCACGAAAATGTCCGCACCCAAGGAAAAGCTGCGGTCGCTCCGGGCCTCGATGATCAGCACCTCGATCAGCACCTGAAGGGGCCGGATGTCGAGTTGCTGCACCGCTTCCTGGATCACCCGGAAGTCTTCCTCGCTCGCACGCACCAGCAGCGAGTTGGTCAGCTCGTCGGGGACGATGGTGACGGGGCCGGACAGGGCGGATTGGCGGGCCATCGGGCGGTCAGGGGGTCCGGCGGGCTGGGCACCCGCGGGCGGTACGACGTTACGGCGGAGCTCATCGGACAGGGTGCCCGTAGAGAGTCCGCGGCCCGAGAACTCACCGCCACCGCCGAACAGCAGGTTCACCGTCGCGGCGACGTCGGAAGCGCGGGCGTGCTTCAGGCGGACGACGAAGAGCTGGATAGCGGCGGTATCTCTTCCCCCAGCCCCCGCCCCGGGCGGGCGAGGGCGATCGAGGGCGGGCGGGGCGATCCGGTAGAACGCCGAGTCCTCGGTGAACGAGAGCCCCTGCGACTCTACAAGCCCGCGGAGCAGGGTGACGATCGTGCCGCGTGGCACCGGGCCCGGAGTTTCGAGCGATACTCGCACGGGCTGGATGCTGCCCACGAGTACGGGCTTCGGCAGATACCGCCCCAGCGCGTGGATCACGGCCCGTATATCGGTCTCGACGAACCGGATGGTGACGCTGTCGTTCACCGTGCGGACGGCGGCGGTGTCCTGGGCCCGGACCGGACTCAGGGCAGCCCCCGCGAGAAGAGCTGCGAAGGCGACTGTCCGACAGTCCGACTGCCCGACCGTCCGTCTCATTTCCATGGTTCCCTCACTTGCAGCACCCACACGGTGTCCAGGCCGACGATCCGCACCTCGCTCTTGCCGATCCGGGCGACTTTGAGGCCCGCCATCTCGTCCCCGACACGCACGACGCGCGCGCCATCGACACCCGGGAATCCCTCGATCGCGGCGCTCGGGTCCGGGCCCGCCACAATCCCGACGAGCGTCAGCACAGGCCTCGGGGGAGCCGTCACGGCTTGCGAAGTGTGCCGGTCCCGCATGGGGTCGTAGGCCATGGGCGACGGGCGACGGCCGAATCGGAACACGTCTCGAGCGATCACGCCGACGGCAAGAGACTCCGGGTAGGGGGGGACGGAGAGGGACGGGGACGGATCGGGGCGGACCGGGTCCACCCAAGAGGGGGCCTTGAAACGCGCGGTGAGCGCGCCCAACAGCGCGACCACCCCAGCGACCAGCCCGCTCCACACGGCGACTTTCATTTCCCCCCCCTCGGCAGATACCAGCCGGCAACCAGCAGCTCGATCCGCAGGCGCTCGGGCGCCCCCGGACGCGGCTCCGGGTCGAGCGCCTGGACCGCGAGGGAGCGAACGGTGAGCACGACCTCGGCGTTCTCGATGGCGCGGAGCAGCGCCGCGAGCCCCGCCACGTCCGCCTCGCCCTCGGCGAGCACGGCGACGGTCTGAAACACGCCGCGCGCCGAGTCCGCGAGCGGCTGGATGCGGGCCAGCTTGACCGCGTGCCGGCTCGCGGCGAGCGAAACGAGCCCTGACAGGCTCGCCTCGGCTTCCGCCGCAGAGCGGCCGTCCACGATCTTCGGCGCCAGCCGCATGACCGCCCTGAGCGCGCGGCCGAGCGAGTCGCGATCGGCGGGCGCGCGGCCCACGGCATCACGGGCGCGAGCGACGAGCTCGACCCGCTCGACGGTGCGGGCTTGCAAGTCGCCGACGC
>DATMAW010000127.1:0-15999 GCA_035559715.1 Gemmatimonadales bacterium
GCAGGGCGATGCCCGCCATGGGCTGAAAGCGGCTGCTGACTCGTCGGTTTATTTTGTTTGTGAATTCGGGGCGGTAGCTCAGCTGGGAGAGCACCTGGTTTGCAACCAGGGGGTCGAGGGTTCGAATCCCTTCCGCTCCATCCGCGCTATCCGATATCCAGGAACCGATTCACCGCATTCAGCACGGCCAGCGATGCCGCGCGGTTCAGGTCGCCGGCGTCCATGCAAAAACCCACCAGCGACCGTTTCTCGTCTTCGTACCGCGCTTCCACCAGTGCCGCTACGGCGAACCTGCCGAAGGGCTTGAGAACCTCGATTTCTTTGACGTCAACGCGATGTCCCAGCAGCCGCAGCGCATCCGCGGTGGCGCGAGCCGCCGCCTGGAGGGCAGCCAGATCTGCGTCCGCCGCTTCAGCCCGGCCGACGTACGTGTTGGCCGCGCCGCGCAGCTCGACTTCCGCTTGATAGCGCGCCGGGGCCAGGGCTGCCGTTCGAGCTTTGACGAACTTGACCTGTCGGGGTGGGCGTTCGGACATGGTATACCTCGAGCTAGTGGCCTTCCTCCCGCCAGGCGCAGAAGTACCCCTCGGCCTCCGTTTCCATGAGACCGCTGCGCCAGCGGCCGCGGAACCCGGTCTGGTCGGCGGCGCGCGGCTCGAGCACCACGTAGCGGCTCTCGAACGGCTGAAGATCCTGCCGGTTGGCATCGGAGCCAAACCGCAGAAGCACGCGAGCGCCGGCAGGCGTCCGCTCCTCGAGCACCAGCACCCCTGGTCGCGCGGGATCGTCTGACTCGACGTTCCCCGGCGCCGCGGCGCCGACTCGATCCAGCGCCACGCTCGCGCTTCCAAAGAGCACTCGCCGCATGCCGGTGTCCGCGCCACTCCGCTCGCCCTCGCCGAACGACTGAAGCCGGAGCACGCCGTCTACCCGGGCGCCCGTCGCAGGCCCCATCGTGGCGACGAGGCGGAGCTGGTAGCTCCCTGCAAGCTGTCGGGCCTCGACGCCCGGCGTGCCTGACGCATCGGCAGGTTCGCAGGGCCGGAGGGGCGTGCTTCGCGGGGCACCGGCGCACGCGCCGAGCAGGCCGGCCAGCGCGAGCCACGCGAGGAACGGGCGTTCTCTCCCGAGCCTCCTACCGGCGGATGACACGCACGACCTCGCCGCGCGACCCCACGGCGCGCAGCGGCCCCCGATGGATGTCATCCCCGAGCCAGATCTGCCTCTCCGGGCCGCTGCTGGCGGCGCCGGCGGGCGGCGCGAGGAAGATTTTCTGGTAAGGATCCGCACGGGCGAGGTTCACCTCGTAGCCCAGGTCCTGCATGGAAGCGAGCGACACGCGGCTCAGAGGGTTGATGCCGAGGGACTCGATGAATCCGGTCATCAGCTCCTCGTCCATCACCGACTCCCGCCAGTGGGAGTCCCGCGTGCCCGCGCCGCCCTGCGTGTTCTCCACCGGCACCTTGGCGCCGCCCGTGTAGCTGCTGCCTCCCACCTGGTTGAATGCCGCGATCGCCTGGGGTCCGTCGAAGTGCGTGTCCGCGCCGGGATTGGACGGCAGAGACGGGTTTTCCAGGTACCCGAAGTTCGTCCACAGCGTCCCGAAGCCCAGCACGTGTCCCATCTCGTGCAAAATCACGTCGTTCAGCCGGCCCGTTGCCTCGAGCTGATTCAGGTCGTCACGATCGAACCGCATGCGGCCAAGGATCGGCAATTGATTCGAGTTTCGGATGTAGCACGGGCCTGCCGATCCCAGCGTGCCACCGACCCCGTCAATCGGTTCCACGGTCACGAGGATCACGAGGTCGTCCACGGTCTCGTTGATCGCCGGCGAGTTCGAGCCGCACGTTCCCGCCGCCGCGACCAGCAGGATGTCCGGAACGTCGCCGATGATGATCTGCCGCCACCGGGTCCGGGCCTCGTCGAAGGCCCGTTGCTGCGGGGCGTTGAGCGTGGTGAGGTTGCGCAACTCGACCTCGAAATTGGACGGGGACACCGTCACCGACGTTTGCGCCGATGACGACGTGCCCACTGAGGCGGTGACCGACGTGGAACCCGCGCCCTCGGCACGCACCAGGCCCGACGACGACACCGACGCGATGGTTGGGTCCGCCGAGGTCCAGGTGACAGTCACGCCGGTCACCGGCTTGCCGTCCTGGTCGGTGAGCGTGGCCGTGATCTGCTGGGTTGCGCCGATCGCGTTCAGCGTAATGCTGCCCGGCGTGAGCACGATCGTGATGACCGTGGGCTCGCTGCACGCGGCGGCCATGGTGGCGATCACCAGGGGGAGGAGGGACCCACGACGCACGAAAGGACTCCGACGCCAAGGCGATTCGAACCTAGAGGCAACCCCGCACTGGAAACAAGGCCTGAGGGCGCACGGAGCGTGTGACACGCATCACACGCCCCGGGAAGTCATCCTCGCGAGTGTGTTACTTCCGCGCGCTGTCGAACCTGCGCCCCACCTCGTCCCAGTTCACCACGTTCCACCACGCCGTGATGTAATCGGGCCGGCGGTTCTGATACTTCAGATAATAGGCATGCTCCCACACGTCGAGCCCGAGGATGGGGATCTTCTGCTCCATCAGGGGGCTGTCCTGATTCGCGGTGCTCTCGACGGCCAGCGCCCCGCCAGGCTTCACCAGTAACCAGGCCCAGCCGCTGCCGAAGCGCGTGGCGGCGGCCTGCGTGAAGGCCTCCTTGAACTTGGCGAAGTCTCCGAACGTCTCTCCCAGGGCTTTGGCGAGGGCCCCCTTGGGTTCTCCGCCGCCCCTGGGGGACATAATGGTCCAGAACAGGCTGTGGTTGTGGTGACCGCCGCCATGATTTCGCACCGCGGTGCGGATGTCGTCGGGCACCTTGTCGATCTCGCGCAGCAGTTGATCGAGCGGCTTGTCGTGCAGTGTGGGATGTTTGTCGAGCGCGGCGTTCAGGTTGGTGACGTACGCCTGGTGATGCTTGCCGTGGTGGATTTGCATCGTCAGCGTATCGATGTGCGGTTCCAGCGCGTCGAACCCGTAGGGGAGGGCGGGCAACTGATGGGGCATACTCGGCTCCTTTATCATAGAATACGGTCGTGACCCGAGGCCGTAATTAGCTACGACGCCCCGCACGTGACAAGCGGCGGCGTTGCGGCAGCCCGAACGGCGCTCCAACATTCAAGCGTTACCTGCCGTGAGCACTGGAGAGTGCATGTCCACCGCCCCTGTGGGTGCGCCTGCTGTTGGCCAGGTCGCCCCGGACTTCACGTTACCGTCCACGGCCGGGAGCGAGTTCACGCTCTCGACACTGCGCGAACGATCGAACGTCCTCGTGGCGTTCTTCCCCGCCGCCTTCACCCGCGTGTGCACGGCCGAGATGTGCAGCTTCACCGAGGAGTTTTCGCAGTTCGACCGCGCGAACGCCGTAGTGGTGGGGATCAGCGTGGATCAGATACCGTCGCTCAAGGAATTCCGCGCCAAGCACGGGATTACCATCGATCTGCTGAGCGACGCTCGACGAGACGTGAGCCAGCGCTACGGCGTCCTGGATGAAGCGAAGTTCACCGCGCGTCGCTCCTACTTCATCGTGGATCGGTCCGGCGTGTTGCGCTGGGCGTTTGTGGAGGAGCACAACGGGCAGCGCCGCGACAATCGAGAACTGTTAGCGGAGCTGGCGAAACTGCGATGAGTGGTTCCCCGGGAGAGACCCCAGCGGCTGTGGTAGGCGCGTCGGCCGACGCCATCCCGCGCGAGCTCCAGGTGCTGTCCGAGGTGGCCGCGGCGATCTCGGCGGCCGTGGAGGTGGACCACGCCCTCTCAGTCGTTGCAGGAGCGCTGCGGCGCGGGCTGGGGCTCGCCTCGTGTCGGGTCTGGGTGCGGACGCCGGATGGCGCGGCGTTTCGCGCCGTTGTGGCGCCGGGGGACCCCGTTCCGGAGGAAGCCGCCCGGCTCACGGCCCAAGCGTGGCTCGATGTGGAGCGGGGCGCCGACCACGCGAATGGCATTCGTCGCATCCCGCTGCAGTACGAGGGCGAGCGTCTGGGGATGCTCGAGGCGGCCGAGGCCCCGGGCTCGCCCGCCCGCTTCGCCGACGTCGTGCTCACGATCGTCGCCGATATTCTCTCGCCGCTTCTGGCCTCGCTCGAGTTGTCCGAGGACCTGGCCAGTGAAGTGGCGCTCCGCACGCGCGAAATCGAGGCCCAACGGCGCTTCACCGCCAAGATCATCGACACGCTCCCCGTGGGTCTCTACGTCATTGACCGAGACTACCGCATTCAGGCATGGAACAGAAAGCGAGAAACGGGCACACAGGGAATTGTGCGGGACGAGGCGTTGGGTCGGCCGGTATTCGAGGTTCTGCGCCGCCAGCCGCGCGACCTCCTGCGGCGGGAGTTCGATGCGGTGTTCGACACCGGCCGAATTGAGCAGATGGAGGTGGAATCGAGCGCCAGTGGCGAGCCGCGGTATTATCGGCTCACCAAGATCCCCATGCGCCTGAACGATACCGACGTCACGCACGTGATCACGATCGGCGAGGACATCACCGAGTGGAAGACCGTGCAGCAGGAAATTGCCCAGACCGAGAAACTCGCGGCCGTGGGCCAGCTGGCCGCCGGCGTGATGCACGAAATCAATAACCCGCTTGCCACGATTGGCGCGTGCCTCGAAGCGCTGGAATCGCGGCGGGAAGATCTCGACCCCGGTCACCAGCACATTTTCGACGAGTACTTCCGCATCATGGAGTCCGAGCTGGCACGGTGCAAGCGCATCGTGGACGGGCTGCTGGATTTCTCCCGGCCCAAGGCGCGTGCCAAGAAGCCGGTGCCCGTGAATCAGGTCGTGGAAGACGCGCTTTTCCTGGTGAAACACCACGACCGGTTCAAGGGGATTCGGTTGGTGCGCCAGCTGGCCGACGGCCTGCCCAAGATCGAAGCCAACGCCGAACAGCTGATTCAGGCGTTCCTTGCACTCATGCTCAACGCGATTGACGCCATGGAAGGGAAGGGCGTACTGACCGTGAGCACCGCAACCAATCCGGAGCGATCGGATGAGGTGATGGTGACGTTCTCGGACACCGGCGTGGGGATCACCCGGGACGACCTTGGCAAGATCTTCGAGCCGTTCTTCACCACCAAGCTCCCGGGGCAGGGAACAGGCCTCGGGCTCTCCATTTGTTACGCGGTGATCTCGGAGCACCGCGGCCGCATCACCGTGGACTCGGCGGTGGGCCGCGGCTCAACGTTCTACGTCTATCTGCCGGTGTCCACAAGGCAAGGGGACGACGCGTGAAGGTGCTGGTCGTCGAGGACGATCGCACCGTCGGACAATTCGTCCAGCGCGGTCTTGAAGAACAGCGGATGCAGGTGGACCTCGTCGCAGACGGGCAGGCGGCGCTGGAGCGGGCTTCCCAGGGGCCCTATGACGTGATCGTGCTCGATCTGCGGCTGCCCGGCCTTTCGGGCGTGGAGGTGCTGCGGACCTTGCGGGACCGCGGTGTCGCCACCCCGGTGCTCGTGCTCACGGCGCAGGACGCGCTCGAGTCCAAGGTCACCGCCCTTCGCACCGGCGCGGACGACTACGTCACCAAGCCGTTCGCGTTCGAGGAGCTGCTCGCGCGCGTCGAGGCGCTGGGCCGGCGACCCAAGGCCCTGGCGCCGCCCGTCCTGCAAGTGGGAGACCTCCGCATCGATACGGGCAGCCGAGAGGTGCGTCGCGCCGGCAAGCCTATCGAGCTGACGCCCAAGGAGTACGCGGTGCTGGAGTACTTGGCCAGAAACCACGATCGCGTGCTGTCCCGGACGCTCATCACGGAGTACGCCTGGGGGTACCACTTCGATCCGGGAACCAACCTTGTGGACGTGGTGATCAACCGGCTACGGAAGAAGGTGGATCAGGCCCACAAGAAGAAGCTGATCCATACCGTGCGTGGCGTGGGATACGTGCTGAAGGCGTAATGCGAACGTTGCGGGGACGGCTGGTGATCTCGTTCGCGGCGGCGCTCGCCGTGACAATGACCGTCTTCGCCGCCACGATCTACTACACGCAGCGCTCGGAAGCGTTTGGCGAGCTGGATGCCCGGGCCAGACTCGAGGGCGACATCATCGCCGAGCTGCTCGCCGCTTGGGCGCGCCGGCCGGACTCCCTCATCGTTCCAGACCCCGAAACGCGGCGACCCGTGCTTGCGCCCGGCATCGCCGCCCTGCTCGAGCCGGTGCCCGACTACGTGCTGGTGACCGGTCCCGACCGAGAGGTCCTGTTTCTCTCCGCCGACGCCCGCGCGCTGGGCTACGAAACGCTGCAGAAGATGCTCGATCTGGCCATGAGTGCGCCGCCAGGGGAGTCGTTCGGAACCCATAACCTCGGCCCTCCGGCCGGACAGATCCGCTACTACGCCAGGGGGGCGCGTCGGGCAGGTCCGCGCGTGCACCGGATTCTCGCCGGCGCTTCCACGTCCGGCGTCCTCCTGATCCCCCAGCGCCTGCTGTCCGTGATGGTGCTGACCGCACCGCTCATCCTGATCGCCTCCGTCGTGATTGGATACTTCCTCGTGGGGCGAACGCTGCGACCGCTTGACATCATCGTGAACGACATGGAAGCGATTACGGACGGGCGCTCTCTGCACCGCCGCCTGGCGGACCTGCGCACGACGGACGAGCTGGGCCGGCTCACGGCAACGGTCAACGCCATGCTGGCCCGCCTCGAGGGCAGCTTCCTCTCGTTGCGGCGATTCACCGCCGATGCGAGCCACGAGCTGAAGACGCCGCTCACGGTGCTGCGGTCCGGGATCGAGCGCGCGCTCACGCATCCCAAAACCCCTCCCGACGTCATGGAGGTGCTCGAGGAAACGCTGGTCGAAGTGAATCGCATGGCCGAGCTGGTGGAAGCCCTGCTCACCCTGGCCCGGGCCGACGAGGGAAGGGCGCCGCTGCACCTGGAATCGGTGGACCTGCGCGACCTGATGGGCGAGCTCGCGGAGACGGCCGGGTTGCTGGGCGAGCAGGCCAGCGTGAACGTGAGCGTGGCGGCTCCCCGCGAGGCCCTGGTGGTCGAGGTGGACCGCAGCCGCATTCGCCAGCTTCTGATGAACCTCGTTACTAACGCCATTAAGTACACGCCTGCCGGGGGTAAGGTGGCCATCGAGTGCGCGGCCGAGAATGGTCAGATCGTCTTTACCGTACGGGACACCGGCGTCGGGATCGCACCGGGGGATTTGCCGCACATCTTCGACCGGTTCTGGCGGGCCGATCCGGCCCGCAGCCGCACGGGCCAGCGCCCGGGGGCCGGTTTGGGGCTCGCCATTTCGAAGTGGATCGCGGAAGCCCACGGCGGCTCGATTGCTGCGCAGAGCCGGCCCGGGCGCGGGACCACGTTCACCGTCATGATTCCCAGCGCCCCAACGGACGCGAACGCCAAGGCGGTCACCAAGTCGTAACCCGGCCGATATCGTTTTGTAATCTTTCACTTACCGTTTTGCCAGCGCATTCATCTAGCCGTGTTTTGTCTCGCGTGTATGATTACGCGGCCCTGAGAGGGCGTTCGGGCCGTGTTTGACGAGCGTACGCGTTCGACAACCAAGGAGGACGATCCGTGTTTGATACGCTGATCGTGTCCAAGCCGCAAAAGCAGGGCATCCTGCGGCGAGTTCCGCAGTCCATGTTTTCCCTCGTCACGCATGCCGTGTTGATCTGGTTTGCCGTGCAGGCCACGATGAAGGGAGATACCGGGCCGCTGGACGCCGGGCTCGACACGAACATGGTATTCCTCGAGGAGGAAAAGCCGGAGGAGCCCCAGGAGCCTGAAGCGCCGCCCCCGCCGCCCAAGGGCTTCTCCACGCTGCTCGCCCCGATTGACATCCCGACGAGCATTCCGCCAATCAACCTGAACGAGAAGTTCGACCCCAACCAGTTTTCCGGCGTTGGCGTCGAACTGGGTGTGGCGGAGGGGCTGCTCCAGACGGGTCCGGTGGACCTGACGCAGATCTTCGTCGAGGCCGTGGTGGACGAGCCGCCGGAGCGGATTTCATTCCCGCCGCCGGAGTATCCGCGCATCCTGCTCGAAGCGCGCGTGGAGGGAACGGTGGTGCTGGAGGCCGTGATCGACACCACCGGTCACGCCGAGCCCAATTCGATCAAGGTGGTCAGCTCCACCAACAGAGCGTTCGAAGCGCCGGCGCGCGATGCCATGCGGCGGGCGCTGTTTAGACCCGGGCGCGTGCGTGGACAGGCCGTGCGCGTGCTGGTGCAGATGCCGCTGCGGTTCGTGATTCCGGGCGGCGGTCAGGACTGAGCGAGACGATTCGAGGTCGTTTCACTTCACAGCAGGGGGATCGGAGGTCCCGTAACGTATGGAACTGTCACTCTACGAGCTGTACCTGGATGCGGGCCCATTCGCCCGCGGCATCATCTGGACGCTGGCGTTCATGTCCGTCATCATGCTCGGCACGGCGGTCGCCAAATGGATTCGCCTGTTCCGCAGCACGCGGCAGACGGCCAAGTTCGCGCCCGAGTTCGCACGGTTCCTCCAGGAGGACCAGCTCGACGCGGCGATCCAGCTGGCCGAGAAGCAGAAGATCTCTCACGTGGCGCGCGTGCTCGGTGAGGCCCTTGCCGAGGTGAAGCCCCTCCTGCGTGACCGCGCCGCCGTGACCGTGGCCGACATCAACTCGGCCGAGCGGGCAACGGAGCGGCAGATGATGATCCTGCTGGCCGAATTGAAGAAGGGCCTGGGCATTCTGGCCACGGTCGGGGCCACGGCGCCGTTCGTCGGACTGCTCGGCACCACGATGGGGATCGTGAATGCGTTCACCGGCATGGCCGTGTCCGGGTCCGGCGGTCTCGCCGCCATCTCGGCCGGTATCGCCGAGGCGCTCATCACGACGGCCTTCGGTCTGCTCGTGGCCATTCCGGCGGTGTGGTTCTACAACTATTTCCAGACCCGGATTGACGCGATCACGGTCGAGATGACGTACACGGCGAAAGAGCTCATTGACTACCTCATCAAGAGCGTGGGCAGCGAGTTCGGCCGGTCCATCTTCACCAAGGAGTTCCAGACCCAGAAGGCTGCCACCGGCGCGAAGCCGCAGAGCTGAGCGCCTCGAAAAGGTCTGAGAGGAGGGCTGTCCTATGGGAATGGCCGTTGGCGGCGACGAGGGCGTAAAGCACGAGCCCAACGTCGTGCCGATGATTGATATCATGCTGGTGTTGCTGATCATCTTCATGATCGTGACACCCATCATCTCGGCCGGATTCCAGGCCAAGATGCCGCAGGGGAAGAACATCGTCGGGCGCGCGGAAGAAAGCGGTGACGTGGTGCTCGGCGTGGATCAGAACGGCGCTTACTATCTCGACCCGGGCAGCGGGACCATCAATCCCGTGTGCCCGCCCAGGAGCACCGGGGCGTGTGATCAAGACCGCCGGCTGACGGAGCTGCTCACGACGGTCTACACTAACCGGACGCGGGACAAGATTCTGTATTTCAAGGCGGATCAGAACTTGCCCTACTCCCAGGTAGAAAACGCCATCCAGATCGCCCGTCAGGCCGGCGTCCGTGTGCTCGCGGCCATCACCGAAGAGCAACGGGAAGGCTCCGGGCGCATGTTCGGACGGAGGGAATAGCCCATGGCCGGCATGGACGTAGGGACCAGTGGAGGCTTCAAGCGGGAGCCGAACGTCGTCCCCATGATCGACATTCTGCTCGTGCTGCTCATCATCTTCATGATGCAGATTCCCCTGCAACGGAAGGTGATGGACGTGCAGGTGCCCCCGCAGCAGGAAGCCACGCAGGAGCAGATTCAAGAGAGCACGCAGATCGTGCTGGAGTTGCGGGAGGATGGCAGCTATGCGATCAACAACCAGCAGGTGCCCAAAGGCGGGCTGGACGCAAAATTCCACGAGATCTACGACAACCGGCCCGCAAAGCTATTGTTCGTGAAAGTGGCCGGCACCCGAAAGTACCAAGAAGTCATCGAGGCGATGGACATCGCCCGCGGCGCCGGCGTGCAGGTGATCGGCATCACGCCCCCGGAGGAGAAGCGGGCCAGCTAGCGGAAGGGTTCTCACTGTAACGATGCGGGCGCGGGGGCGGAAAGCTCTCGCGCCCGTGGTGTATATTGCCGCAGATGGTGCCCCAAGCTCAGGCGCCGCCACGATTCGTCATGCCGCGGACCGGACGGCCGTTCACCCGCGGCATTCTCGCCTCAGCGCTGCTGCACGCCGCCGTGCTCGCGTTGGTCTTGTGGCAGAGCCGCCTGGCATGGCTCGACGCCGCCCGCCGCGCCTCAACACCTGGCGGCGGCGGGGGCGCCTCCGTCACGTACATCGAGCTTCCCGCCTTCCGGGCCACCGCTCCACCGCAACCCGAACCTCGGCGAGCCGAACTCTCCATTCCAGTCGTTGTGGTGCCCGAACCGGTTGTTGAGCCCGAGCCGGTGTCACTGACGCCTGTGGCCATCGCTTCCACGCCCGTGGGTGTGCCGCCGCCCGGCGCTGGAGCCGGTGCGGGCCCCGGCGCAGGAGGCGGCGTCGGCTCCGGCGCTGGCACCGGCGTGGGGCCGGACGTGGGCAGCGGCAGCGGCCCCGGTGGTACGGGAGACGTGGTCTTCCCTCCCGAGCCCAAGTACTCCATCTTGCCGCCGCTTCCCAAGCCGGCCTCGGTGCGCGGGCAAACGTACCGCGTGCGTTTCTGGGTGGACGCGAGCGGACGCGTGACCATGGTGGACGTGACGCCGCGCATTCCGGATGGGGAGTATCGCAAGAAGTTCCTCGACCTGATGCGGCAGTACACGTTCACGCCCGCCCGGCGTGCAGACGGAACGCCCGTGCGGGGTGAGACGGTCGTGGTGATCACGCTCT
Source organism: Gemmatimonadales bacterium (assembly GCA_035559715.1). GTDB lineage: Bacteria > Gemmatimonadota > Gemmatimonadetes > Gemmatimonadales > GWC2-71-9 > JACQHC01. Next base: position 10,832 of record DATMAW010000127.1, read on the forward strand.
AACGGCGCCGCTGCGGCGAGCGTGTCCGCTCCGTCGCTGTTCGTCGCCCCGTTTGCCATTCGCCCGTACCAACCCACTTGGGAGCCCAACTCGATGAGCCGGCTATTCGCCCGCAAGTCCGTCGCCGAGATTGTTACGGAGTCCGCTGCGACGCCCACCACCCTGCGGCGCGCGCTGGGAAAATGGCACCTCACGGCGCTCGGCGTGGGGGCGGTGATCGGGGCCGGAATCTTCGCGTCCACCGGCACGGCCATCGTCGGCGACGAGATCCGGCTGGGCGCGGGGCCGGCCATCGTCATCTCGTTCCTGCTGACGGGTGTGGCATGCGGGTTCGCCGCGCTGTGCTATGCCGAGTTCGCGGCCATGGTGCCGATCTCGGGATCGGCATATACCTACGCCTATGCGTCATTGGGCGAGATCGTGGCGTGGATCATTGGCTGGGATCTGATCATTGAGTATGCGGTGGGGAACATCGCGGTGGCCATTTCGTGGGCCGGCCACTTCCGCGAGCTGCTGGCCCACTTCGGGATCTCGATCCCGGCCTGGCTCAGTATTGACTACCGCACAGCGCACCAGGCCGCTGACGCCCTCGCCGGCGGGGCCACCGACGCCACCACCGTCTATCTCGCGAGTGCCGTCACGGACGCGCCACGGGTGTTCGGGCTGCCGTTCATCATCAACGTGCCGGCCGTTCTAATCGTCCTCGCGATCACGGCCCTCCTGGTGTACGGCATTCGCGAATCCGCCGTGTCCAATGCGGTCCTGGTGGTGTTGAAGGTCGCCGTGGTGCTCTTCTTCGTGGTGGTGGGGCTGTTCCTGATCAAGCCGGACAACTACACGGCGCACGGCGGCTTTGCGCCGAACGGGTTTGCCGGAATCAGCGCGGCCGCGGCCATCATCTTCTTCTCGTACATCGGCTTCGACGCCGTGTCCACGGCTGCGGAGGAGGCTCGCGAGCCCGCGCGGGACATGCCGTTCGGGATCGTGGCGAGCCTCATCATCTGCACGGTGATCTACATCTTGGTGGCGCTGGCGATGACGGGCATGGCGCCGTGGCCGCGTCTTGGAACCGCCGAACCGATGCTCACGGCGCTGAGCCTGGCGCAGGGGAACGAGACGTTGCTGAATCTCTCCAGTCTGATCGTCGCCTTCGGCGCCGTGTTCGCCATGACCACGGTACTGCTGGTGTTCCAGCTCGGCCAGCCGCGCATCTTCTTTTCGATGGCGCGTGATGGTCTGCTTCCCCCCTGGGCGGCGCGGGTGCATCCGAGGTTTCGCACGCCGCACGTGACGACGATCGTAACCGGCGTGTTCGTGGCAGTCTTCGCGGCGTTCGCCAACATTGACGAGGTGGTGGAACTGACCAACATCGGGACGCTGTTCGCCTTCGTGCTGGTGGCGATCGGGATTCTCGTGCTGCGCCGAACGGACCGCGATCGCACGCGCCCGTTCCGCACGCCGTTCGTGCCCGTCGTTCCTCTGCTGGCCATTGGAACGTGTCTGTTCTTGATGTTCCAGCTGCCGTGGGTCACGTGGGTGCGATTCGGTGCGTGGCTCGCGATTGGGCTGGTGCTCTATCTGGCCTACGGATTTCGCCACAGCCGCCTGCGGAAGGCCGTTGCGCCACCGCAGCCGCGCACCTAACCGCTCAGTTTTGCCGCCAGCGCGACCGCTCCCATCGGCGGGTCCACCTCGGCAGACGTCAGCAGCAGCCGTCCCGCGTCCGGCTCCAGCGCGCCAAGGAGCGCACGCCGCATGGATGATTGCTCCGCGAGCAGCCCACCGCTGAGGGCCACCGGTGCCCCGCGGCCCGGGGGAAAATGCGCCAACAGGGCGTGGACGTGAGCGGCGAGATCCTTCGCTGCCGCCTGCGCGATGGCACGGGCGACGGCGTCGCCGTGGTCCGCCGCCTCCAGGACGGTTGTGGCAAGCGCCGCGATTGCGGCTACATCGGCTTCCCGCGCCCACTCGATGGTCTGCCAGATGTCCGGTAGCCGTGCGTGGCGGGGCAGCATGTCCTGGAGGAGTGTGCCCGGGGCGCGACCATCGGCGGCGCGTGCCGCCGCGTTGAGCCCCGCGCGAGCGAGCGCGTAGCCGCTTCCCTCGTCACCGAAACGCCATCCGTGCCCGCCGACGCGTCGAATGGCGCCGTCGGGTGTGCGGGCCAGCGCGATGGATCCGGTGCCCGCCGCCAGCAGAATCCCCGGCTCGTCCCCGAAGACGCTCTGCAGCGCGATGTGGCCGTCCGTCGTCACGTGCACGCGCCTTGCCGCGCTCTGCGCCTGCAGTGCCGTCTCCAAGCCGTGGCGATTGGCCTCGCGACCGGCGCCCGCGGCGCCCACCACGAGGGCCGCCACCGGTTCGGTTCGACCTGCCTCGGCGAGCGCGGCATGAAGCAAATCGGTGATCAGCGCGGCCACGGGCGCGGTGCGGCCCGGACCGAGCGCGCCCGGCCCGGCGGAGCGGCGCGCCAGCAGCGCCAGCGCGCCGTCAGCCAGCGCCAGCGTGGTGTGTGAGGCGCCCGCGTCAACGCCGGCGAGGAGGGTCACGGAAAAAAGGGCCTGCGATGATCGCAGGCCCCTGAAGTGTGCACCGGTGTGAACCGCAACCTGGCGGCGCCGCCCCGCGCGGGGACGGCGTCAGACCGTGAACGAGCTGCCGCAGCCGCAGCCGCCGCTGGCGTTGGGATTGTCGAACGTGAAACCGGAACCGTGCAGGCCGGAGACGTAATCAATGGTGACGCCGTCCAGATACTGCGCCGAGAACGTATCCACGAACACGCGGAGGCCCGCCTCTTCCACCACGATGTCATCGTCCAGCGGTTGCTCCTCGATGTTCAGGCCGTACTTGAAGCCGGAGCATCCGCCGGGCAGCACGGCCACACGGAGCCCAACCTTGTCCGCCGGCACCGCTTCTTGCTCGATGAACTGCTTCACCTGCTCCACCGCTCGAGGTGTCAGGCGAACGCCAACCGTGACCTGTGGATGCTGTGTCGTGCTCATGTGTGAAGTTCCGCGTGTCGGATCAACCCAACTTAGGGAACCCTGCGAGCCATGTCAACGCTGGCGGAAACGCATTGTCCGCCGAGCACTTACAGGCGTCCGTGCTTCTCAATCCGGCACCTCGATGCCATACCCGCGCTTTCGCTCCGGACTCAGCGTCACGGGGAGGTGCCCGGTGATCGGCGCCTGTCCCGTGAGGGCCCGCGCCACGGCGCGTTCGGTGGCATCCGTGTCGCTCCAGGCAAGCAGATAGGCGCCCCCGAAACCGGGTAGCTGTCTGAGAAGGTATGGCGAACCGAACGAGGCCAGCACGGTCGGTTTGCGCGAAGCCGTGGCGCTGATCAGTGACGCGAGCGAGTCCGGCAGCGCCACGTGTCCGCGCCAGGCAATCGGACGCACGCTGGTTGCGAACACGGCTCTGGGATGAGCGGCGAGAATCGTCCGGGCGGTGTCGTAGGACAGCGCCCCTGACGGAGGGTAGAGCCGGAACACGGTGACGGACTCTCCAGCCGCTCGCAGTTCATCGGCCAGGCGCCCTCCGATCCTGAGGTTTGTTTCCTCGGCGTAGGTGATCAGCGCCGTGCGGCCCCGCTGCGCCCGAATCGTGTCGATGGGACCGCGCTCGACCAAGGTCAGGGATCGCTGCGCAATGTCGTCGGCCAACGCCTGGAACTCCTGGCGGCCCACGACCAGGGGAATGCTGTCCAGGCTCACGGTGCGGCGCTGAAACAACCCGGCCGCGATCTTCAGGCGGAGAATGCGCCTGACCGAGTCGTCCAGCCGTTCCCGACTGATGCGACCGGTCCCCACAGCCTCCAACAACGCGCGCCGCGCGGCGGCGAGGTCCGCCGGCATCAGCAGGACGTCCGCGCCTGCGAGGAAAGCCCGGACGGCGCTCTCGCCTGGCCCGAACCGGGAGACGATGGCGCCCATGGTGAGCGCGTCCGTCACCACAAGCCCGTCGAAGCCCAGGGAGTCCTTCAGAATGCCCGAGGTGAGGACGGGAGAGAGTGTCGCGGGCAGCGAGTCACTGCCGCCACCACACGCGTAGACAATATGGGCGGTCATGACCGCCGTGACACCGGCCCGAACAGCCGCACGAAACGGAACCAGCTCCAGCGAATCAAGCCGCTCCCAGCAGCCGTTGATGACGGGAAGCAGGAGGTGGGAGTCCGTGCCCGTGTCTCCGTGCCCCGGGAAGTGTTTCGCCGTGGTGAACAAACCGTGCTCTCTCGCCCCCCGGACGTATGCCTCGACGAGGCGGCTCACGTCCCGCGGATCCTCGCCGAAGGACCGGGTGTTGATGATGGGGTTCTCGGGGTTGTTGTTCAGGTCGGCAACGGGCGAGAACGTCATGTGGATTCCCACCGCGCGCGCCTCCAGCGCCGTCACGCGCCCCAGCTCGTACGCGTCCAGCGCGCGGTTCGTGGCCCCAATGGCCATCACCATGGGGAACGCCGTGGCGCCCGTGAGGCGCATGCCGGCGCCGAACTCAAGATCGGCGGCGATGAGCAGTGGGAGACGCGACCGACGTTGGAGCGCGTTCAACTTCGCCGCGGCGTCGAGCGGCGATCCGATCGAGATCACGATGCCGCCGACCTGAAACGAATCCACCCACGCCGCCGCGCGCGCAAACGCCTCGGAGTCGAACGCGGCATAATCCGCCAGCAACCACGGCATCAGCAGCTGGCCGACCTTCTCTCCCTCCGACAAGGTTCCGAGAAGCGACTCCGCGGTTATGTTCTCCGGGCGGGACGGAGGAGCGACATCGAGGGGGAGTACCTCCGCGCGCGGGTCGGGAACAACGGGCGGCACCGGCGTTGACTGGCGAGCGCACGCAACCCCCAGGACGATAGTGAGCCCGAGGACCTTCCAGTGATGCATCGATCGTGGGGGCCGGTGGTGGTCTGGCTGGCGACCGCGTGCGCTGAGGGAGCGCCAGGGCAACGGCGCGTTCTCCCCGGAGTGGACATCCTGCTGGCGGATTCCACGCACTTGGTGGCCGGGCGCCGCGTAGGGCTCGTTACCAACCAGACGGGCGTGGACGCCACCGGCCTGTCCAGTGTGGACCGCCTGATCAGCGCGGGAGTGAACCTGGTGGCGCTCTACAGTCCGGAGCACGGGTTCCGGGGCGCGCTGAACCAGGAAGTGATTGGGCACGGCGTG
>DATMAW010000128.1:0-24450 GCA_035559715.1 Gemmatimonadales bacterium
CTCCCGTATTCGACGCTGCTCACCGCGCAGCGCTGGAGGGTGGCAAGCCGCTGGTCTACGTGTGCCCGCCTGCGGCGTGGCCGACCGTGCCTCTGTTCGCGCGGTTCACGGGGGCCGAGGGAGGCCATCCGCGTACCGTGATCATTATCCCGGAGCCCGGCCTCGCGGGCGACCTGGCGCGGGCGCTCGGCCAGCTACCCGCGCTTACACCGCTCCATCTCGCCACAGGCCTCGCCCGGACGGCAACGCTCCTGGCCGCGGCTCCGCCCACGACCTTGATCGCCACCCCGAAGGACGCGCTCGACCTCGTCGCTCGATCCGCGCTCAAGCTGCGCGAGGTCGCTCGCGTCGTGGTCGGCTGGCCGGAGTGGTCCTTCCATCTCGGTGACGCCGACGCCCTCGATGCGCTTCTCGCGGAGAGCGAGCGCGCGCAGCGCATTGTGCTCACGCAGGACGACGCCGCCATCGCCGACTTCCTCACGCGGCACGCGCACCGCGCGCCGGTGCTGGCCGCGGCCAGGCTCCCGGAGTCCCCGGTGGGTCCCGCGCGCTACGTGACGGCCCGCCTGGACCGGCGCGCCCAGACTCTCGGGGGCGTGCTCGACGCGGTGAATCCGCTGACCGCGGTCGTGTGGGATCCCTTGAACGTCACCGCGCAACTCGGGCCCCTTCTCGCCGGCGTCCATCCGATTGAGGATGGGGCGACCGGCCAGCTGGCCGTGGCCCTGGACCTGCCAGATACGTCAACACTCGCGGCGCTCCGCACGGCGGCGCCGGAGGTCGTGGTCGTTCTGGGCGCCGCTCAGGTTCCGTATCTGCGGAAGCTCGCCCATCCGTTGCGTCCGCTTCGAGTGACCGGCGCCGCGGACGACGCGCGGGCACGATGGCTGGACCTGCGTCGCGAGCTGCGCCGGCAGGCCACGGATTCGGACCTCACGGGAGCGCTGCTGGCGCTCGAGCCGTTGTTCGACGAGTTTGATCCCGCGCTGATCGCCGCTGCCGCCGTGACGCTGCGGCACAAGCTCGACCCCGGGGACGCGACGCCGCCCGAGGTGCCGGCCTTTGTGCGCATCCGCGTGGACGGGGGCCGAAGAAACCAGCTGCGAGTCGGTGATCTCGTTGGCGTGCTGCTGAACGCGGCCGGGCTCGCCCGCGAGGAGGTCGGACGGGTGGACGTGCGCGACACGGTGTCGTTCATCGAAATCCGCGCGGCGGCCGCCGAGCGCGCGCTCGCCGGCCTCAGCGGCGCAACGGTGCGCGGGCGCAGGATCTCGGCGCGCCTGGAGCGACGCTAGCCGGTCAGCGGCGCACGGCGCGCTCGAGCGCCACTCTCAATGCCTGCCCGGCGCGAAACGCTGGGACCAACGCCGCGGGGATCTGAATGGCCCGCCCAGTGCGCGGGTCGCGCCCGGGGCGCGCCGGCCGACGTCGCGCAACGAAACTGCCGAAGCCGGTGATCTGCACCTTCCCGCCGCGACGCAGTTCCGCCGCGATCAGCCCGTTGGCGCCGAACAACGCGGCGACGGCCTTGGCGGCCTGCGGCTTTGACAGCCCGGCGCGCTCGGCGAGCGCGCGCACCAGCTTGGCCTTGTTCACCAGACCCGACTCCAACCTCCGAGCGTTTCGTGCGTCTGGAGCGGTGGACGTCGCAATATGGCCCAACGGATCGCGCTCGCAAGCTGCCTACCGGCAATCGGGGCGCGCGTGGCTTGCCCCGGCCCGGCGCAGGGCGGTAACGTCCCCGCCCTGCGCGACACGACGACGCACGTCACTCACCGAGGTCCGGCGCTCACATGTACCGCACCGCCCACGCAGGATGGATCGAGGTTATCAGCGGCGTGATGTTCAGCGGCAAGAGCGAGGAGCTCATCCGCCGCGTGCGACGCGCCGTGATCGCCCGCCGCCGGGTCCAGGTGTTCAAATCGCATCTCGATGATCGCTACGGCGTGTATGCCGTCAGCACGCACGACGGCATCACGGTGGATGCCGAGCCCGTGAGTACGTCGCTGGACATCGCGCGATTGGCCCGGCCGGACGTGAGCGTGGTCGCGATCGACGAGGCCCAGTTCCTGGATGACGGCATCGTGGACGTTGCGACGAACCTCGCCGGACGGGGCATGCGCGTGATCCTGGCCGGCACCGACACGGACTTCCGCGGTGAGCCGTTCGGCCCCATGCCTCAGCTCCTGGCCGTCGCCGAGCTGGTGGACAAGCTGCACGCGATCTGCGTCGTGTGCGGCGAGCCGGCGTGCCGCAACCAACGGCTGTTGGACGGGAAGCCGGCGCCGTACGACTCGCCGACCATCATGGTGGGCGGTCGCGAGGCGTACGAGGCACGCTGCCGCCGGTGCCATGAAGTCCCGCGCCCGAACGCCGACCAGACCTCCCTATTGTGAGACGCCCGTCTCTTCCATGCTCAACGTCGGGCTGACCGGCAATGTCGCAGCCGGCAAGTCATTGGTCGCCGGCTGGTTCGCGGATTGGGGGGCGACGGTCGTTGACGCGGATCAACTCGTGCGCGACGTCCAGCGACCCGGATCGCCGGTTCTCGCAGCGATCGGCGAACGGCTCGGGCACCAATTCATCACGCCGGCAGGCGAACTCGATCGCGCGGCGCTCCGCCGCCACATCCTGTCCCACGAGGATGCCCGCGCCGCGCTCAACGCGATCGTTCACCCGGCGGTCCGCGCGGCACGGGACCGGATCGCGCGCGCCGCCGCCGCCCGCGGCGATTGCATGCTGGTGAACGATATCCCGCTCCTGTTCGAAACCCTGGACCCTGCCGCATTCGATGTCCTGATCCTGGTGGACGCCGACGAGACCATCCGGCGACGGCGCCTGGTGGAACAGCGCGGCATTCCTCCCGAGGAGGCCGACGCGCTGCTCCGGACCCAATTGCCGGCGGCCGCGAAACGGGACCGCAGCGACGTGGTGCTGGAGAACAACGGAACGCCCGATGACCTGCGCCGCGCCGCCTGGGACGTGTGGGTGACGCTGCGCTCGCGTGCCGCGCGTGACCTGGCGGGGCCGGATGCCGCGCGACGCCGGGTTGTGGCGCTGATCTGCCATGCCGGCGACGAGTCGTTTTTGATCGGCGGAACGCTTGCCCGCCTCGCCGACGCGGGCACCGAGACGGCCGTGTGGCTCGTCGAGGGGGCGGAGCCCGGGCGTGAGATGGAGCCGCTCTCACAGGCCGCGGCGGCCCTGGCGGTGCGTACCGTGCGACGGCTCGTCGCCCCGCCTCAGGCGATCGCCGCCGCATTGGAGGATTCGCTCCGGCAGGTTCACCCCGATGCCGTGGTGACCATCGAGAGTGTGGACGCCACGGACGATCACCAGCCCCTCAACGCGGCCGCACGCTCCATCGCCACCAGACTCGACATTCCGGTGTGGAGTAACCTCCCGGGCCAGGCGACCGGTGCGGTGGCAGCCCTCGACGTGCGCCCGTGGCTCGACGTGAAGCGCCAGGCGATCGCCGCCTACCGTGCGCCTCCGTGCGCGCGCGCCGCGGCCGGAGCCGCGGACCGCGAGTACTTCCGCGACTCCGCGCAGCCGACGCTCCGCACCGATCTTTTCGGCGCTTGACACCCTCCGGAGGCGCACGTAAAGTCCGTCCGGCAAATCGGGACTGATGAACGTTCGGCCAACCACCCACATGTCCAACATCCCCGACGATCTCCGCTACACCGAAGAACACGAGTACGTGAAATCCACGGACGAGCCCTCCGTCGTTCAGATCGGCATCACCGATTACGCGCAGGGCGAGCTGGGAGACGTGGTGTACGTGGACCTGCCGAAGGTGGGTACGAAGTTCACGCGGATGGACGTGTTCGGAACGATTGAAGCCGTCAAGGCCGTGTCGGAGCTGTTCTGTCCGCTGTCGGGAGAGGTTGTGGAGGTGAACGAGGCGCTGGAGGGAAATCCGGGTCTCGTCAATCAGGACCCCTATGGCGAGGGCTGGATGATCAAGCTGCGGTATCGCAGCGCCGCCGAGCTGGATCAGCTCCTTGCGGCCTCCGACTACGCGCAGCATATCGGCGCCTGACCGCGCGCCGCGGTCCAGCGCACCGCGGAACACCCACCCGCGCCCTGGGATGTACGTTCAGGGCGCTTTGCACACCGGAACCAGACATTCATGAACACCGCATCCGTAACGCCTGAAACTCGTTCCCGCCCCGGTATCCCCGCGCATCCCGATCAGTTCCCGGCGCGGCACATCGGCCCGCGCGCGGACCAGCTGGGGGCCATGCTGGACGTGTGCGGATACAAGACGCTCGATGCCCTGATCGACGATCTCGTGCCATCGGACATCCGCCTCGACCGGCCACTGGCCTTGCCCGCCGCTCGCAGCGAGCCGGAGGCGCTCGCCGCGCTGCGCCGGATGGCGTCAAAGAACCAGGTGTTCCGGTCGTACATCGGGATGGGATACGCCGACACGGTCACGCCGGCGGTCATCCTGCGGAACGTGCTGGAGAACCCCGGATGGTACACGGCCTACACCCCCTACCAAGCCGAGATCGCGCAGGGACGGCTCGAAGCGCTGCTCAATTTCCAAACCATGGTGTCGGATCTGACGGGGCTCGAAATCGCCGGCGCTTCGCTGCTGGACGAGGGCACGGCGGCGGCGGAGGCCATGGCGATGACCGTGGCCGTGGCCCCGGCCGCAGACCGACCCACCTACCTGGTGGACGAGGCGTGTCATCCACCGACCATCGCCGTGGTGCGGACGCGCGCCGAAGCGAGAGGTGTGGAGGTGGTCGTCGGGAATCCCGCCGGGTTCACGTTCGGACCGGGCGTGATCGGGGCCCTGGTGCAGTACCCGGCCACGGATGGTGCAATTCGCGATTTCCGCGCGCTGTGTGAGGCCGCCCACGCCTCGGGCGCCCTGGTGACGGCGGCCACCGATTTGCTCGCGCTGGCGCTGCTCACGCCTCCCGGTGAATGGGGCGCCGACATCGCCGTCGGCAACTCGCAACGCTTCGGCGTTCCGCTCGGATACGGCGGGCCACACGCCGCGTTCTTCGCCACGCGTGAGGCACACAAGCGACACCTGCCCGGCAGGATCATAGGCGTGTCCAGAGACAGCGCGGGTCGCCCGGCGCTGCGCATGGCGCTGCAGACGCGCGAGCAGCACATCAGGCGAGAGAAAGCCACGAGCAACATCTGCACGGCGCAAGTGCTGCTCGCGGTCACGGCCAGCTGCTACGCCGTATACCACGGACCGCGGCGCCTCACTGCCATTGCCGAACGTGTTCACCGCCTCACCGCATCGCTGGCTGAGGGACTGCGGCGGCTGGGGTACCGCGTGGTCCACCCGGAGTTCTTCGACACGCTGTGCGTGGAGAGTCAGCCCGACACCGCGCGACAGGTACACGAAGCGGCACGGTCCCGCCGCATCAATCTGCGGCCGATCAGCGACCGCCACATCGGGATCACGCTGGATGAGACCACCGAGCCGGCAGATCTTCGTGATCTTCTCGAGGCGTTCGCCCTGGGCCGGCCGGCGCCCGCCGTATCCGACCTCACAGGGGTCCCGCGTGCCATTCCGCCGGCGGCGGCGCGAACCAGCGCGTTTCTTACGCACCCGGTCTTCAATACCTATCACTCCGAGACGGAGATGCTGCGGTATCTCAAGCGACTCGAGGACCGCGATCTCTCGCTCACCTCGGCCATGATCCCCCTGGGATCGTGCACGATGAAGCTGAACGCGACGGCTGAGATGGAGGCGATCACTTGGCCCGAGTTCGGCCGGCTCCACCCGTTTGCGCCACCTGAGCAGGCGGCGGGCTACCGCGAGCTGTTCGCGGAGCTCGAGCGCTGGCTTGCGGAGATCACCGGCTTCGCCCGCGTATCCCTGCAACCGAATGCGGGCTCACAGGGCGAGTTCACCGGCCTGCTTGTGATCCGCGCCTACCACCGCTCGCGCGGACAACACCGACGCACCACCTGCCTGATTCCGCAATCGGCGCACGGCACCAACCCGGCCAGCGCCGTGATGGCCGGGATGCGGGTGGTCGTGGTCAAGACCGATGCTCAAGGGAACGTGGATCTGGCAGACCTCAAGACCAAGGCGAAGGAGCACAGCTCGACCCTCGCCGCGCTGATGATCACCTATCCCTCGACGCACGGTGTCTTCGAGGCCGGCATCCGGGAGATCTGCCGGATCGTACACGAGAACGGCGGTCAGGTGTACATGGACGGCGCCAACATGAACGCGCAGGTGGGATTATGCCGGCCGGGCGACATCGGCGCTGACGTGTGCCACCTCAATCTGCACAAGACATTCTGCATTCCACACGGCGGCGGCGGGCCCGGCATGGGCCCCATCGCGGTGGCGCCGCACCTCGCTCCGTTCCTGCCGGATCACCCGGTGATCTCCCTGGGCGTGGAACGTCCGTGCGGCACCGTCTCGTCGGCTCCGTGGGGCAGCCCTTCGATCCTCCCGATCTCGTGGGCGTACATCGCCATGATGGGCCCGGACGGACTAACGGACGCGACGAAGTGCGCGATCCTCAACGCGAACTACATCGCCCGGCGGCTCGCCGGCTACTACGAGCTGGTTTACAGCGGGAAGAACGGCCTCATTGCGCACGAGTGCATCATTGACACGCGCCCGTTCAAGGCCTCCGCCGGCATCGATGTGGAAGACATCGCCAAGCGACTGATCGACTACGGGTTTCACCCGCCCACGATTTCGTTCCCCGTGCCCGGCACCATGATGGTCGAGCCCACCGAAAGCGAGCCGCTGTCCGAGCTGGACCGGTTCTGTGACGCCATGATCGCGATTCGCGAGGAGATTCGGGCCATCGAAGACGGGCGTGCCGATCGTGCCGACAACGTGCTGAAGAACGCGCCCCACACGCTGCGGGCGCTGCTGGCCGACGAGTGGACGCATCCGTACTCCCGCGAGCAGGCCGGGTTTCCCACGCCCGAGACCCGCCAGCACAAGGTGTGGCCCGCGGTGGGCCGCGTGGACGCGGCCTACGGCGACCGAAACCTCGTGTGCGTGCGCCCGCCCGTGGAGGCATATGCCTGAGGCGAGGGCGCCATGGGGGGCGTAGGGAGCAAGGACGGCGCGCGCGCCGGCCTCGCCGCGACCTCACCGCGTGCGGCCGCCAGTCGCACGACCCCCGACGCGATGCCGCGCCTTCGGTGGACGCTCATCGTCGAGGCGGCCGGTCGAAGTGGCGCCGACAACATGGCGTTCGATCACTGGCTGCTGGAGCACGCCGACCGGGAGGGCGCGGGGCACGCCTGGCTCCGGCTGTACCGATGGAATCCGCCCTCCCTGTCGTTCGGCCGCAACGAACCCGCCCTCGCGCGATACGACCGGGACCTGATCGAGCGGCTCGGCATCGCTGTCGTTCGACGACCCACCGGCGGGCGTGCCGTCTGGCACGAGCACGAGCTGACCTACGCCGTGGTCGCGCCCGTGGCCGCGTTCGGATCCCTGCGACGCAGTTATCTGGCGATACACCGGCGGCTGGCCGACGCGCTCCGCCGACTGGGAGTCGCAGCCTCGCTGGCGCCGTTTGCCGGCCGCACGCCCGGGCCCGGGGGGGGGGCCTGTTTCGCCCACCCGGTGGGCGGTGAGGTGCTGGTGGACGGGCTGAAAGTCGTGGGGTCGGCACAGGTTCGGCTCGGCAGCGTATTCCTGCAGCACGGGTCCATCCTGCTCGGCGGCTCACAGGACATCGTCCGTCAGGTCTCGCGCGCCCCGGCGGGCCCGATCGCCGCCACCACACTGCAGCAAGCCCTGGGACGTTCCGTGGACTTCGACGAGGTCGCCACCGCGATCGCGATGGCGTGGTCGGGCGACGGCGTGGTGATTCGGACGGCCGAGCCGCCAGCCCGTCGCTCGCGATACCACGATCCGCAGTGGACCTGGCGCCGATAGGGCGAATTCCCCATAATCGTGCGCGCGCAAGCACCCACCAGCCGGCGGCAGCGCCCATGCATCGCAAACCAGCCATGAACAGGTCCGCTCTCTCGCTCGTCGTCACGTTGGCGATCCTCGCCTGCCGCGAAACGCCCGCGTGCCCCGGGGTGTGCGGCACGGCGGTGATTCTCGGCGCCGAGCCCGACGTGTTGTTCCCACCCGTGACGCACCAGGACGCGGGCATTGGCGTGACCGACATGATCTTCCTCAAGCTGGCGGACATCGGACCGGCATTGAACACCCTGGGCGACAGCGGATTCGTCCCGCAGCTCGCCAGGTCCTGGGACATCTCAGATCCTACTGCCATTCGCTTTTCGCTCGATCCGCGCGCTCGCTGGCACGACGGCCAGCCGGTAACGGCGCAGGACGTCGTGTTCACGTTCGACGTGTACCGGGATACGCTGGTCAACGCCGGCGCGCGCCCCTTGCTCCAGCACATCGAGGAGGTCACGGCCCTCGATTCGCTCACCGTGCTGTTCCGCCTGCGGCGCAACTACCCCGAGCGGTTCTTCGACACGGTCTATCACGCGCGCATTCTGCCGCGCCACGTGCTCGACACCATCCCACGACAGCGCCTGGCTTCGCACCCGTTCGGGCGAAGCCCGATCGGGAACGGGCCATTCCGCTTTGTCCGGTGGGTGCCGGGCCAGTACGTCGAGCTGGTCGCCGACACCGGCTCCGTTCTTGGTGCTCCGGGGCTGGCGCGCGTCATCTGGCGCGTGATCGGCGATCCGGTCGTCGGCGTGACGCAGCTCGTGGCCGGCGAAGCGGACGTTATGCCCACGCTCGGCGTTCCGGAGAACGTGGAGCGCGTCCGGCGGGCTCCGCACCTCCGGATAGCGGAGTCGTCGCCCTCGTTCTACGCCTACATCGGGTTCAACCTGCGATATCCCGGCGACCGTGGCCGCGCGCATCCGCTGTTCGCCGATCGCGACGTGCGCCGGGCCATCTCCATGGCCGTAGACCGGGCCGCGGTGGTGCAGGCGGTGTTCGGCGACGGCGCCCGGGTCGGCACGGGGCCGCTGGCCCACACCCTGTGGATCTACTCGGACTCCCTCAAGGCTCTTCCGTTCGACAGCGCAGAAGCGCGACGCCTGCTGGCGAGCCGCGGGTGGGTGGGCCGCGACCGAGACGGCGTGTTGTTGCGCGGCGCCAATCGGCTGGAGTTCGAGTTGATCGTCCCCACGATCAGTCAGCCGCGGCGCCGCGCGGCCGTCGTCATCCAGGAGCAGCTCCGTCGCGTCGGGATCGGCATGGCCGTTGTGGAGATCGATTTCAATCTGTTCAACGAGCGGCAGCGCACCGGCCGGTTTGACGCGACGTTCGGCGCCTGGAGCCAGGATCCCAGTCCGCGATCGATCGAGCAGAGCTGGGGCAGCGCCGGCATCGGCGGCTTCAATCACGGCTCGTATTCGAGTCCCGCCTTCGATCGCCTCATCCACGACGCCATCGCGGCCGGCGACCCGGGGACCGCCCGCCGCCACTGGCACGCCGCCATCCGCCAGATTAATGAGGACGCGCCCGCGATCTGGGTGTACTCCACGAGGCCCCTGGCCGGTGTGCATCGCCGCTTTCAGAACGTCGCGTTCCGCGCCGACCAATGGACCTCCCTGCTCTGGACCTGGCACGTCAATCCCGATAGCACGCTCCCCCGCGATCGCCTGATCGCACCGTAGGATGGCCGGGTTCACGGCGTTCGTTCGCCGGCTCGCCCACGGGGCGCTGGTGGCGTTCGCCGTCGTAACGGTCACGTTCGCCCTGTTGCAGCTCGCGCCCGGCGAGCCGCTGGCCGGCGTGGCCGAATCGCCGTACGCCTCCCCAGAGGTAATCGAGCAAATGCGGAGGAACTTCGGCCTCGATCGGCCGATCCACGTCCAGTACGCCCGCTACGTCCGCAATCTCCTGCGCGGCGATTGGGGCATGTCGTTCGCTCAACGGCGGCCGGTTCTGGACGCCCTTGCCGACGCGCTGCCAAACACCGTTGTGCTCGGACTCGCGGCGCTGCTGGTGAACTTCGCGGGTGGCATCGCCCTCGGCAGCATCCAGGCGTTGCGGCCCCGCTCCGCGCTGGACAAGGCGCTCTCGGCTGTCTCGCTCGTGCTCTACTCCCTTCCCGTATTCTGGCTCGGCTTGATGCTGTTGCTGGTCTTCGGCCAAGTCCTTGGCTGGTTCCCCGTGGGCGGCGTGGTGGACCCCGTGACGCATCCGTCGCTGTCGCCTATCGGCCAGGCGCTGGATCGACTTCACCACCTCGCCCTCCCGGCCCTGGCCCTGGGCCTCGTCGGAGCGGGCTCGACGGCCAGATATCAGCGGGCGGCGTTGCTCGAGGTGTTGGGCCAGGATTTCATCCGTACGGCTCGCGCGGCCGGCCTGAGTGAGCGAACCGTCGTGCTGCGCCACGCACTGCCCGCCGCGCTGCTGCCGACCATCACGCTCGTTGGCCTGACCCTGCCGTCGCTGCTTTCCGGCGCCGTGCTCGTGGAAACCGTGTTCTCGTGGCCCGGGGTCGGCCGGCTCACGGTGAACGCCGTGCTGCAGCGAGACTATCCGATGGTCGCCGGCGCGGCCTTGCTCGCCTCGATCGCCGTCGTGGCGGCCAACGCCGTCGCCGACCTCGCCTACCGCCTGGCCGACCCGCGTACCCGTGAGGCCTGAGGTGAGATCGGGCTGGTGGCAACATCGCGCCGCGCGCCGGGGCCTTCTCCTCGTGGCGGCCCTGACCGTGCTCGCGCTCGCCGCGCCGCTGCTCGCTCCGTACGATCCGGCCGCACAGCCCGACGTGGTTGGCGGGCAGCTGCTCCCGCCGAGTTGGGAACATCCCCTGGGCACAGACCTCTTCAGCCGCGACGTGCTGAGCCGGCTGCTCTACGGCGCCCGCGTGTCGCTCTCGATCGCGGGGCTCGCCACGCTGGTCGCCCTCACCGTCGGGACGCTCGTGGGTCTCGCGGCCGGATTCGGAAGCCCCGGGGTAGATGCAGTGTTGATGCGGCTGGTTGACGCAGGACTCGCATTCCCGCGCATGTTCCTGCTGCTCCTGGTATTGGCGCTGTGGGAGGGCGCGAGCACTGCGGCGCTCATCGTCGTGCTCGGCCTGACCAGTTGGCTCCCGACCAGCCGGCTGGTGCGGGCCGAAGTGTTGAGCGTTCGCCAGCGTGACTACGTTCTGGCCGCCCGCGCGCTCGGACTCGAGCCCTGGCGTATCGTGGCGCGGCATGTGCTCCCCAATGTCGCACCGCCCATTCTCGTCTCGGCCGCGCTTGGCGTGGGACAGATCGTGCTCATCGAAGCGGGGCTGTCGTTCCTCGGCGTCGGCGTGCCGCCACCCACGCCGTCCTGGGGGAACATGATCGCCGACGGCCAGCACTACCTCACCCGCGCGCCATGGCTCGCGGCCGCGCCGGGAGCGGCCCTCGGCCTGACCGTGGTGTCGCTGAGCCTCGTGGCCGAAGCCATGCAAGACGCGCTGGATCCGCGCGCCACGACATGAGCGAGCCCCTGCTCGCCGTGCGCAACCTGTCCGTGAGCTACCACGGGCCGGACGGCGTGGCACGGGCCCTGGACGATGTCTCGCTCGCGGTGGAGCGGGAGGAGATCGTCGCTCTCGTGGGCGAGTCCGGGTCCGGCAAGACGACGCTCGCCCTCGCACTCCTGGGCCTGTTGCCGGAGCCTGCGGCGATCGCCCCGTCCAGCCGGATCGAGTTCGCTGGGATCAGCCTGGCGAACGCGGATGCGGCCACGTGGCGTCGCGTGCGTGGCCGCGAGATCGGCATGGTGTTTCAGGATCCGGCCGTGAGCCTCAACCCCGTGCTGACGATCGGTTCCCAAATCGCGCACGTGGTGCGCACCCACGCCCGTTGCTCGCCGCCCACCGCCCGGAGCCGGGCGATCGAATTGCTCGACATGGTCGGCGTGGATGCGCCGCAGATCCGCGCCCGCCAGTACCCGCACCAGTTGTCCGGTGGCCTGCGTCAGCGCGCGCTGATCGCCGTGGCCCTGGCGGGGAGTCCCAAGCTCCTCGTGGCCGACGAGCCGACGGCGGCGCTCGACGTCACCGTGCAGGCCCAGATTCTCCAGCTGTTCGCGGACCTGCGCCGTCGCCTGGGCATGGCGCTGCTGCTGATCACACACGATCTCGGCCTGGTGGCAGAAGTCGCCCACCGCGTCCTCGTGATGTACGCCGGCCAGGTGGTGGAGTCGGCGTCGGTGGAGCAGCTGTTCACACGGAGTCGCCATCCTTACACACGTGGCCTGTTGGGCGCCGCTCGAGCCCTCGAGGAGCGACGCCACCGCCTGGCGGCAATCCCCGGTGCCCCGCCGCGCGCCAGCGCATGGCCCGACGCATGTCGGTTCCATCCCCGCTGCGCTCTCGCATGGGAACGGTGCCGAACGGAGGCTCCCATCCTCTTGAGCGCCGCCCCGGCCCACCATGCTCGCTGTTGGCTGGTGGCAGAACCTGCGCGCGAGGGCGCGTGAGCGCGCTCGTCTCGTGCATCCACCTGGTGAAGGAGTTCCCGGGACCTGCCGCGGTCCTGGGGCGCGCGACCACCGTGCGCGCGGTTCAACATGTGTCGCTGGCCGTGAGCCGCGGCGAGACGCTCGCGCTGGTGGGCGAGAGCGGCAGCGGCAAGACGACCCTGGGCCGCTGCCTGGTGCGGCTCACCGAGCCGACCTCCGGAAGCGTGAGCTTCAACGGCACCGACGTGCTGGCCCTCGCTCCCGGGGAGCTCCGTCGTTGGCGCCGGCGAGCCCAATTCGTGTTCCAGGATCCCGCCGCCGCGCTGAATCCGCGAATGTCCATCGGAGCGGCGATGCGCGAGCCTCTGGTGGCTCACGGGCTTGCGCGCGGCGCGGAAGCCGCGGAGCGGGTGGCGTCCGCGCTCACGGAAGTTGGACTCGACCCGAGCCATGCAGCGCGGCTTCCCCACGAGCTTTCCGGCGGGCAGAAACAGCGCGCCGTCATCGCCCGTGCGCTCATCCTCGAACCGGAGTTCGTGGTGCTCGATGAGCCCGTCGCGAGCCTCGACGTCTCGGTCGCGGCACAGGTTCTCAATCTCCTGGCCGACCTCCGGGAGCGGCACCGGCTTACGTATCTGCTCATCGCGCACGACCTGCGCGTGGTTCGGCATTTCGCCGATCGAGTGGCTGTGATGTATGCGGGACGTCTCGTCGAAGTGGCTCCCACGGAGCTCCTCTACGCCGACCCGCGACATCCGTATACCGCTGCCCTGCTCTCCGCCGTGCCAGCACTGGATCCCGGCGTTCGCGGGAAGCGGGTGCCATTGCCCGGCGATCCCCCCTCGGGCCGGCTGTCGCTTCCCGGCTGTCCGTTTGAGCCCAGGTGCCAGCACCCGCGAAAGGACGAGCGGTGTGTGCGGGAACGCCCGCTGCTTCGCGAGGTGCCGGCCGCACGACTCGCGGCGTGCCACTACGCAGACGACCCGGCGGCGGGCCGACGAACGTCTTAGGGTCACCGTGGTTGCCGGGCTCGCGTTCCGCGGGCATCTTCCCTGCCCGTTTCCCGCACCGCGTCCGCCCGGAACGCGGCCCATCTCCTGAGGCACCGAGGTCCGGATGAGCCTGCTCGTCGCCGTGGTGTTGCTCTACCCGATCGCCTTGATCGGCGTCAGCCTGTGGCGTTCCCGCGCCGTGAAGACGCACGAGGACTTCATGGTCGCCGGGAGATCGGTGCCCGTGGCGCTGCTCGTGGCCACGCTGGTCTGTACGTGGATCGGGTCCGGGTCTCTGTTCGGCGGCGCAGGTCTCGCCTACCGGAGCGGGCTGCCGGAACTCTGGTTCTCGTTTGGTGGCTGGATCGGACTCGTCGTCGCGTACTTCATCGCCGGGCGCGTGCGCCGCATCGCTCAATACACCGTGCCGGACCTGCTGGAGCAACGGTACAATGCGGCCGCCAGGCTGCTCGGCACGCTCGCCGTGATCCTCGCGTACGTGACGATCGCGGCGTACCAGTTCCGCGGCGGCGGGTGGATCCTGTCCATTGTGTCCGACGGGCGCATCTCGCCGCAAACCGGCATCTACATCACGGCCGCGGCCATCGTGATCTTCACGGCCCTTGCGGGCATGGTCTCCATCGTCACGGTGGACATCGTCAACGGCGTGATCATCACCGTCGGCGTCCTCGTGGCCCTTCCCCTCATGGTCGCGCACGTCGGAGGGCTGGAAGCGCTCGGGGACGCGCTCCCGGCTGGTCACCTTTCCGTGTTCGGGCAGCACAACCCGCTCTGGGCGTTGGGTGTGGCGACGCCGACGTTCCTGCTGATCCTCGGGGAGAGCGGCATGTATCAGAAGTTCTTCGCCGCGAAGAACGAACGAGCCGCCCGCCAGGCCGTTATCGGCATGGTGATCGGCATCATGGTGATCGAGACGGCGCTCGCGCTGCTCAGCATCGTGGGCCGCGCGGCATACCCGGACCTCCTGACCCAGACGTCCGTCGTCGGCCGTGCGGCGTCGGAAACGATCGTGTTGCACATCGCGAAGACCGGGCTGCCCGTGGCGGCAGGCGCCCTGCTGCTGGCCGCCGGTATCGCCATCGTGCTCACCACCGGGAACACGTTCTTGCTCGTCCCCTCGACCAACGTGAGTCGGGACATCTATCAGCGGTTCGTCAACCCCGCGGCAAGCGAAGCTCGCCTACTAGCGGTTCAGCGGGCGTTCGTCGTGGTGTTCGGCCTCGCCGGGCTGTTCCTGTTGACGCAGTTCCAGACGGTGCTGTCCATGGCCCTGTACGCGTACTCCCTGGTGGGGGCGAGTCTCACGCCGGCGCTGCTGGCCGCGTTCCTGTGGAAGCGCGTGACGGCGCCGGGGGCCGTCGCGTGTATCGCGGGAGGATTGGCGTCCATCGTGGGCATCAGCCTGCTGGGTCGGCTTGGTGTGGACTTCACGATCACCTTCGCGGGAACCGACTTCGATTTCGCAAGCAGTGATTACATCGTGATCCCGGCCGTGGCGCTCTCGCTGAGCCTGCTGGTGGTGGTGAGCTTGCTCACGCCGCCCTCCCCACCCGACAAACTCAAGCCGTTCCTGCAGGAAGAGGCGTGAAGCTCAGGTGAACAGCTCGCTCTGGTCCGCGGACTCGGGAACCGTCGTCTTCATCGTCTCTCGGATCCGGCGAATCCAAGCGTCCACGTCCAGCCGCGCCTCATTGGCCAGGAGTCGCCGCAGCACGTCGGGAATGTCGTTGAAGGCATCCACCAAGTCGGCGAGGACGGCCCTGGCCTCCGCGATCTGAAACTGCTCGCCGCTCGCGAGCGCCATGTCCTCGAGAATTGCCTGCTCGCTTCGCGAAGCGACGATGGGATGGCTCAACGTAGCGGTGTACACCTCCGTGCGACGCCCGGGGCCACGTTCGCTCTCGATGGGCATCAGGCCGACGATCGCGTCAGACCGCCAGTATTTCCCGTAGCCCAGGTGCACCATTCGATCCGGCTTGATGTCCATCGGCTCAACCCTATCTGCCCATCTTGCGTTTGATGGCGGCGAGTTGGTCCTCCGCGGCCCGTTCCCGGGCGGCGCGGTCCAGCCGTGCGCGCAGGATTTCGTCTTCCTCCGCCGGTGTCCCGGAGCCACCGGCCGCGGGCTGCGCCGCGCTGCTCCTCCCCGCGCCGCCGGCCCCCGCGGGAGCGGCCGCGCGCTGCGTTTCGTCCAGCTGCTGGATCATCTCGGCAAGATCGCGCTCGAGCAGCGCGGCTTCTTCGCCCAGCACGGCCACTTTCCGCTCCAGCACAGCCGCGCGCTCGGCATGACGCGCGGCGAACCGTTCGGCGATCCCCGCGGTTTCCGTATCTCCAATGTCCCGGGCCATTCGGCCCCGACGCTCCGCGTCCTCCAGCTGCCGGCGCTCGGCGCCCAGCGCCGCATGCCCGGCGTCGATCTGATCACGCAGCTGTTGGAGCGCGCCCCGGGCTTCCCGGATGGCGGCGCGCATGCGCTGGATCGCCGGGTCCGCCACTACGCCCGTCAGCTCTTTTTCGCCGTCTTCGCGAAGAACGCCGAGAACATCTGCTCCACTTTGGCGGACTTGCACTTGGGACAGGCGGGGCGCTTGCGCCCGTGCTGGGAGATCGAGTGAACGATCGAGAATCGCTTCCCGCACTTCTCGCAGCGATACTCATAGGTCGGCATGTCGGCAAACCTCTCGCGTACCGAGGAAACGCCGATAGGTTATGCGGCGCTCCGGAACGGGTCAAGCGAACGGGAGCCGGCTAGGCACGGCCCGGGTGGAAGGCTAGCTTGCATTTTATGAAACGCGTCCTCTCACTCATCACCCTGCTCGCCGGGTGCACGGCGGGCAACCGCGAAAACACGGCCTCGTGCGGATTCGCGAGCATCGCCGCGGCATCCATGATCATTAACTCGCTCGGGAACCTGAACCTCGTGGTCTCCGATGTCCCTCAAGATGTCCCGGGCGAGCTGCCGGCCAAAGTGGCGGGGCGCGGCACGGCAAAGGTCGTCGTCGCGCCGGGGCCCGACGGTCTCGTGATGGGATACGAGGGAGAAGGGTTCCCGGCCGTGCCGGGATTCGGCCTATTGCTGGTGGATGACTCGTCCGAGGTGGCGCGGGGCGTGATGATCTTCGAGCCGGAAGGACCCGGCGGTTATCCCAGGCTCGGCACCGTCTCGAGCGCCGCCAACAGCATTCCGCTGTATGGCTTGCGGGTGCACTGGCCCTCGCTCAACGCGCCGAAATGTCCCCTGTTCGCGCCCCCTGCCGCGGATTCAGGAGGCACCTAGGACCAATCACAGACGACGGCGGGCAATGCCAGGCGAACCCGGCGCCCGCGTCGCCGACGGATACCACCTCGCCCGTCATCGCCTGCGATCACCCATCCTGGCCTCCTAGTTATCCAGCGGCCCGAATCGCATCTGATCGCTTACCTGCCGCAACAGCCGATCCGGCCCACCCACACCCGGGAAGAAGCACGAATCCGCCAGCCGGTTGAGCGCCACCCGAATCCGCTCGAACGCCTCCGCCAGCCGGTCGAATACGTCTTCCAGCCCGTATTGCTCGGCCAGCCGATGCTCGGCCGCGAGCTGGAAGCCACGCACGCCCAGCGTCTCGTAATAGCGGAGATCCGGACCCCCGCTCTGCCGTCGAGCCGCGATGTAGTCCGGAAACACTCCGGCCAGCCACAGGCTGTAGTTCCCCAGATGCGCACGGAGCAAAAACCCGCGCCGCGCGTCGGCCACGTCCAGGTCGGCCACGATGTCCGTTACGTACGCGTACCGCGCATCGTCAATGGGAGCGATGCGATATGCTCGATCGCGCACGCCGAACTCGAGGAGCAACGCGCCCAGGTAATCGCTGAGCGTGGCGTCATCAATTCCCATGCGCCGCAGGTGATGGCGAACGGCTACGTAGAAATAGAGCGGCGCCGAAGGGGCCGCGAGCCCCGGCGCCGCGTGCAGTAGCTCGAAGAGCCCCTCCTCATCCAGCAGGCAGTCCGGACCAAGGTCTCGCACGCGCGCTTCGTAGTGGGCACGACGGTCCGCGCTGCCGCCGGAGAGGAGCGTGAGAACCAGATTCCGATCCGTCGGGCTGATGCGTTCCCGCACGTTGGCGAGGATCATTCCAAGCCTCCATCGCTCTGGCTGCTGTAACCGTAATTATGCAAACGCCGGGCCCCCGGATTCAACGTTCCCGCCTGTTATCCACCGGGACCGGCGAGTGCTCGTGCGTTCCGCGAAGCGTGGTGACCGGGATCACTCGCCGTTGGGCGACCCTTTACCAGCCGCACGGCCCTCCGCCATCTTGCAGGCCGACACCGGCCACCCCGATGCCATCGGCCAACGGCTGGACCACTGCACGTAACCCACGAGCGGAGTGGCGTCGTTGATCTACGTCTGCACGCACGTCAACAACAGCGGGTCCACCGTGGGACTCTTCCTCTGGAAGGTGCGGCACGTGTTCACGGCCTTCCCGCGGGAGTACCACTTGCTGGTGGCCGACGATGGCTCGAACGACGCCACGCGCGAGGTGTTGGATCTGTATCAACGCGTCCTGCCGCTCACCGTGTTGCGGAGCGAGACCGCACGAGGGTACGCGGCGCAGCTGGATCTGCTGCTGCGAGACGCCTTGCGGCGCACGGATCGCCCCAAACGGGACTGCGCCGTCGCCATCCGCCCGGATTTCTCCATCCCGGCCGACGCGCTGCCGGACATCGTGCGCCGGGTCGAATCCGGCGCCGACCTCGTCGTGGGGGAATCGGCCGACGGCGATCGCTCACTCGTGCGGCGATTGGTTCGGAAGAACGCCGCGTGGTTGCTCCGGCCCGGCGTGCGCGTGCCGGGCGTCCGCGACTTCGTGTCCGGCTGCTTCGCTGTCCGGCTTTCGACGTTGCGCGCGTGCCTGCGCGAGCGTGCGTGCCTCCTCGACACCGACGGCTGGCCCGCCAACGCCGAACTGATCGCCCGCGCCGCCGCCGCCGCGCGACAGATTGCCGTGCTCAGGCTTCCACCGGGCCTTCGGCCCGCCGACACCGCACCCGGCGGGCTCACCCTAGCGCTCTCGCTGTACCGCACCGGGAGGCGCCTCAACATCCCGGCGCCGGCCGCACTGATTGAGCGAGCATCGTGATGCGCTTGCTCAGGTGCGTTGTCGTGATCGCGACAACCTGGGCCGCCCCGACGATGGGTCAAGGCACGCCGGACACGCTCCGGCTGCTCGAACGCTTCCCTGTGGGCGAGTTGCTGCGATACGATGCGCGGTTCGGCTTCATCACCGTGGGCCACGCGGCAATGGAAGTGGCTGGAGTGGACACGGTTCGCGGCGTCCCCACCCTCCAGTTCGCTTTCACCCTCCAGGGAGGAACGCTGTTCTTCCGCCTCAACAACCGGATGCAATCTTGGGTCGGCCTCACCGATTTCGCCTCGCGGCGCTTCCGTCAGGATTTCGACGAGATGGGCAAGCGCCGGCAGGCCCGCTTCGAGATCTACCCGGACTCCGGCTTCTACCGGGATCTCGTAGCCGATACGCTGCTGCCGACGTCACCGGACCCGCTGGACGACGCCGCCTTCTTCTACTTCGTCCGCACGGTGCCGCTCGAGCCGGGACGGCGGTACGAGTTCAACCGGTACTTCCGACCAGATCGCAATCCGGTGGTGCTGGAGGTGCTCGAGCGCGACACCGTTGACGTGCCGGCGGGCCGCTTCCCGACGGTCGTGGTCCGCCCAACCGTGAAGGGACGGGGCATTCTGGCCGAGGCGCAGAATCCCCGCATGTGGCTGTCGGACGACGACCGGCGCATCATGGTGCAGCTCAAGTCCAGCTTCCCGTTCGGGACGATTACGCTGCGGCTCACGGATACGGAGTTCGCGCCGCCGCGGGACTCGGGTGAGGCCAGATGACCCGCGCGGCCGCGGCGTTGATCGTCGCATGCGCGAGCGGGGGCTGCACGCGAGCCGCCCCGGTCCCCGCCACGGGGCCCACGACCCTGGAAACCGGCGCCGTGCGTGACGTCATCGCGGCCGCGCTTGCAGCCGACGCGGCCATGCAGGATGCGGATTCCCTCTACCTGGTGGGCGCGAGCGTGATCGCCGACGGTCAGACGCGGATCGGGCCGCCCCGCTTCGCCGGCATCCGGTCCCGGGGCCGCGCCAACATCTCCGCCAGCGCAATCGAGATCACCGGCGTCCTGGCGTGGGCGTCCGTGGAGTACCGCTGGGGGGGCGAGGCGGGAGGTGCCGGAGTCGGGCGCGCCACCCTGGTCCTCGAGCGACTGGGAGGCGCATGGCGCATCAAGCACGTGCACTCGAGCACCGCGCGACCGCCGGGCGGCTGAGCGGCGCCCGGCACCACCGGCTCAGGCGGCGGGGCGATTCCCGGTAATCATCTCGCGCACTCGGCGGGCCGTGTCCGGGCTGATAAGTTTGAGCGCGAGGTAAAACACGAAGCCGATCGCGGCCAGCCACAGCAGGCTCATCAGCAGCCCGAACGCGAGCCCGAGTAGCCCGAACAACAGCTTGAGGGCAATGAAGCCCGCGATCGCGAGAACCGCGTATCCCAGCAGCGTGCGCAGCATGTGGACACTCCGGAAGCTTGAGTCTGTGAAAACTGTACGAAGCTACGGACCTTCGAGTTTCGTCACAACGGCCGGGTATGGGCGCGCCTGACGTCCTGATTGCCGGCGCGGGCGTCGTGGGCGCCGCGTGCGCCCGCGCACTCGCGGCTCGCGGGCTCTCGGTGGCCCTGCTGGATGCCGGGCTCGAACAAGGTCCGGCCACGCCCGCATCGGCCGGCATGCTTCCGCCCCTGGTGGAGGCACGCCCGGACGACCCGTTACTCGGCCTCTCCGTTCGCGCCCGCGATCTCTACCGAGACCTGGTCCCGGCGCTCGCCGCTGAGACCGGCGTGCGGGTGGGCCTTTGGACGGAGGGCATCCTCCAGGTGGCCTTCACGGACGCCGACGCGGATCGCCTCAAGGACGGCGTTGCCTGGCAACGCCAGCAGGGCTACCACGCGGAGTGGCTCAGCGCCGATGAGCTTCACCGCCACGCTCGGGGAATCTCTCCCGAGGCGCTGGGCGCCGCCCTCGCGGCCGAAGACGGCGCGCTGGATCCCGTGGCGTTGCACGACGCCCTCCTCAAGTCGGCAATCGCCAGGGGAGCCACATTCGCCCGTGGGACGGCGGTGGAAGGCCTGGTGATCGAGAACGGCAAGGTCACCGCCGTCAGAACACCGTCGGGCATGCGCGCGGCGGGCGCCGTTCTCATCAGCGCCGGATGTTGGTCCGGCAAGATCGGTGGTCTCCCGCGGCCTTTGTCCGTTGAGCCCGTGCGCGGCCAGATGGCCGTGCTTCCCTGGCCCGAGGGTGCTGCTCCGGCTGTGGTGTACGGCGGTGGCGGCTACGTCGTCCATCGTGAGGGCGAGGCGGTCGCGGGCGCCACGGTGGAGTTCGCCGGCTTCGATCCCTCGCCCACGGAGAGCGGTATCGCACAAGTCCTGGGTGCGGCTCGCCGACTGTATCCGGCCCTCGATCGCGCACAGCCTACCCGCCGAGTGGCGGGCCTGAGACCCGGAACGCCAGATGGACGCCCGTTCGTGGGCCCCGACTCGACAATCCCCAACTTGTGGTATGCCTCGGGGCACGGGCGTCACGGCATCCTGCTCGCGGCCATCACCGGCGAGATCATCGCCCAGCTGTGGGCCGGCGAGCCCGTGGAGTTCGACCTCTCCCCCCTCGATCCCGGACGGTTCTGGAACTACTGAGCCCGACGGCCGGTTCAACCGTCTGGTTGACATCGGTGTTCGCCGCGCTAGTCGCGCGCCGTTGCCGGGGCTATGTTTCGACCGCTCATGGACCTAGTGCAGTTAACCGTTGCGGGGCGCCCCTCCCAGCGCACCGCCCCTGCGACTCCCGTTCGTAAGCCACCGTGGCTCAAGGTTCGGGCTCCGGGCGGCCCGACGTACGTCGAGGTGCGGCGTCTGATGCGGGATCTGGCGCTTCACACGGTGTGCGAGGAAGCGCACTGTCCCAACATCGGCGAGTGCTGGGAGCATCGCGCAGCGACGTTTATGGTGCTGGGCGACGTGTGCACGAGGAACTGCGCGTACTGCGCGGTGGCGCACGGCACGCCGGCGCCGTACGACCCCGACGAGCCACGCCGTCTGGCCGAGGCCGTGGCCAAGCTCGGCCTGCAACACGTGGTCATTACGAGCGTGGACCGGGACGACCTGCCCAATGGCGGGGCCGAGATCTTCGCGCGCTGCGTGATCGAGATCCGCCAGCGGCTGCCGGAGACGTCCATCGAGGTTCTGATTCCCGACTTCAAGGGCTCGGATGAAGCTTTGGCCATCGTCGTCGAGGCGGAGCCTGACATCCTGAACCACAATCTCGAGACCATTGAACGGTTGTACCGGATCGCGCGTCCCGGCGGCCGATACGACCGAGCCCTGCGCCTGCTCGCGCGGGCCAAGGAGATGGCGCCAGGCTCCCTGACGAAGTCCGGCGTCATCTGCGGGCTGGGCGAGGAGTGGGACGAGCTGCTCACCGCCCTGCGCGACCTCCGCGCGCAGGGTGTGGACATCATCACGCTCGGACAGTACCTGCGGCCCTCCGCGCAACATCTCCCGGTGGCGCGGTACTACACGCCCCAGGAGTTCGCCGAGTTGAAGCGCGAAGGACTCCGCATGGGGTTCCGCCACGTCGAGGCCGGACCGCTGGTGCGATCGTCCTATCACGCCTGGGAACAGGCGCAGCAGGCGGCGATCCGATGAGTGCCGTGAAGCCGGCGGCGCCAGCGCCCGCTCGCGGAGCGCTCGATCCGTCGCGCCGCGCGTTCTATCACGAGCTGCTGCGGCACATGCTGCTGGTTCGCTACTTCGAAGAAAAGGCCGGCGAAGCGTACGCGCAGGGGAGCATCGGCGGGTTCTGCCATCTCTACATCGGCCAGGAAGCCGTCGCGGTGGGCTCGCTCGCGGCGCTGCGGCCGGACGACTACGTGTTCGCCGGGTACCGGGAGCACGCCCATGCCCTGGTGCGCGGCACGAGCGCGCGCGCCGTGATGGCGGAGTTGTTTGGCAAGGCCACCGGGTGCTCCCGCGGCAAGGGCGGCTCGATGCATTTGTTCGACGTGGAGCGCAACTTCCTGGGCGGGCACGCGATCGTGGGCTCCCATATCCCGCTCGCGGCCGGGGCGGCATTCGCGTGCAAGTACCGCGGCACGGACCAGGTGAGCGTGTGTTACTTCGGCGAGGCAGCCGCCAACATCGGGGCGTTCCACGAGACGCTCAACATGGCGGCGCTGTGGAAGCTCCCGGGCATCTTCATTTGCGAGAACAACCGTTACGGTATGGGCACGGCCCTGGAGCGGGCGTCCGCCGTGTACGACATCTACCAGCGGGCGTGCGCGTACCACATGGCGGCCGAGACCGTGGACGGCATGGACGTGCTGGCCATGTACGAGGCGACGCGACGGGCGGTGGAACGCGCGCGTGCAGAGCAGCTCCCCACGCTCATCGAGGCCCGAACGTACCGCTACATGGGACACTCCATGGCAGATCCCATTCACGGCCATTATCGCACCAAGGAGGAGCTGGAGGAGCAGAAGCAGCGAGACCCGATTGCCGCTCTCCGCGCGCGGCTGCAGGAGGCGGACCTGCTGACCGACGCGCAGTACGCCGAAATGGAACGAGGGGTGCACGCGGAAGTGGACGATGCGCTCGCTTTCGCTGCGCAGAGCCCGGACCCGGAGCCCGCCGAGCTGTACGCCGACGTGTATCAGGAGTGACGGCATGCCCGTCGTCACCTACCGCGACGCACTGAACCAGGCGCTCCGGGAGGAAATGGAGCGCGATCCCGACGTATTCCTGATGGGCGAGGAGGTGGGCGTCTATCAGGGTGCGTACAAGGTGAGTCGCGGCCTGCTGCAGCAGTTCGGCGAGAAGCGCGTGATTGATACGCCGATCGCCGAGATGGGCTTTGCCGGTATCGGCGTGGGCGCCGCCATGGTTGGGCTGAAGCCCGTGATCGAGTTCATGACGTGGAACTTTGCGCTCCTCGCGATTGACGAGGTGGTGAACTCGGCGGCCAAGATGTTGTACATGTCCGGGGGACAGATTCCGATTCCCATCGTGTTCCGCGGACCCGGTGGCGCGGCCCTCCAGCTTGGCGCCCAGCACTCGCAGGCGTTCGAGTCCTGGTACGCGCACATCCCCGGGCTCAAGGTCGTCGCCCCGGCCACGCCCTACGATGCCAAAGGGCTGCTCAAGTCCTCCATCCGCGACCCGAACCCCGTCGTGTTCCTCGAAGGCGAAATGCTGTACAACACCAAGGGCGAGATCCCCGACGGCGAGTACACCGTGCCGCTGGGCGCGGCGGACGTGAAGCGGGAGGGCAAGGACGTGACGGTCATCTGTCACTCGAAGACCGTGGCGACCGCCTTGCGGGCCGCCCAGCAACTCTCCGGCGAGCACGGGCTCGAGGCCGAGGTCATTGACCTCCGCACCATTCGGCCGCTGGATACCGGGACCATTATCGCCAGCGTCCGCAAGACAAACCGCTGTGTCGTTGTGGAAGAAGGCTGGCCGTTCTGCGGCGTAGGCGCCCAAGTCGTGGACGAGATTCAACGCGCCGCGTTCGACGACCTCGATGCTCCCGTCGAGCGCGTGACCGGCGCGGACGTGCCCATGCCCTACAACAAGCTGCTCGAGCGCGCGGCCAAGCCGAGCGTGGACGCGGTGATCCGCGCCGCGCGTCGCGTCGCCTATCTCGACTGAGATCCCCATGGCCACGCGCGTCGTGATGGAAGCGCTTTCCCCCACCATGGAGGAAGGTCGCATCGTCAACTGGCTCAAGACCGAAGGCGCGGCGGTGAATGCGGGCGACATTCTCGCCGAAGTAGAAACCGACAAGGCGGTCATGGAACTACAGGCCCGTGGTGACGGTGTGCTGCGAAAAGTGCTCGCGCCTGCCGGTGCCACGGTCGAGGTCGGCAAACTCGTTGCCGTGATCGCTGCGCCGGACGAAGACATCTCGGCCCTCGTGGCGGGGGGCGCG
>DATMAW010000129.1:0-5438 GCA_035559715.1 Gemmatimonadales bacterium
GCTTCGCTGGCGCCGCTCGCCCTGCTTCTCGGATGTGAGGCAGAGCGGGCCGTCGTCGGCTCCATTGCGGCCAGTCGCGCCGCCGGCTTCTCTGCGTGGTCCGAACCGGTGAGCCTCGGGCCCACCATCAACACGGCCTTCAACGACCAGCAGGCGGCGCTGTCCAAAGACGGGCGCAGTCTCTACTTCGCGTCCAACCGGCCGGGAACGCCGGGGCCCGGGCCGAATGACATCTGGGTTTCCCGGCGTGCATGCGTGGAGTGTCCGTGGACGGCGCCGGTCAATCTTGGTCCGCCGGTGAACACGGGTTCCAACGACGCCGCGCCGGCGCTGTCTCGCGACGGCCACCGGCTGTTCCTCCTGTCGAATCGTCCGGGCTCGACCTCGAGCGACATCTGGGTGGCCTGGCGGTCCAACGTGCACGATGACTTCGGTTGGGAAACGCCCGTGAATCTCGGCGCGGGCGTGAATGCGGCCGGGTTCGACGGTGGCCCCGCGTTCTTCGAAAACGACGAGATGGGCCTTCCGCAGCTGTACTTCAACGCCAACCCAGCGCCCGTGCCGGCTGGCGGCGACATCTACCTCAGCGAGCAGGCGCCGGACGGTAGTTTCGGGCCGCGGATCCTGGTCGCGGAGCTCAGCAGTCCGTCAAGCGATCAGCGCCCGTCGGTCGCCTCACACGGACTGGCGATCTACTTCCAATCCGACCGGCCGGGTTCCGCCGAGACCGATATCTGGAGCTCGACGCGGCAGAGCGTCCTCGAGGCCTGGTCGCCGCCCGTGAATCTGGGCCCGCCCATCAACACGGGAGCGGGAGAGCATTTCCCGCTGATCGTATCGGCCGGCGGAACGGAATGGCTGTACTTCACGCGCAACATGGCCGCGTCACCAGGTTTCGATTTCGACCTCTTCGTGAGCGTGAGAACGCGGGGACCGTGAGCGTGCTCCAGGCGGCAGCAGGGGAGAGTCAGGAAAGGAGGCGAGGGCTCCGTGAACGTCAACATGACTAGACAGGATGGTGGCACCAAGTTCCGTGGTCCCCACCGACTAGCGCATGCTATGGCCCTCTGCTTCAGCGCCTGCGGCACGGAGCCCGTGCAGCCGATCCAGTCGGTCGCCGGCGTGCAAGCCGCCGACATCATGGTCGGGCGCTGGGAGCATGTCCGGTCCCACCGCCCAACCGGCGAACCGTCGCTCAACGCGGGACTCATCGCCGTGATCGACGTCGACTCCGTGGCCGATGTCCGTTTCTCCGGCCGCGTGTCGCTGTGGTTCGCCGGGGACGTCGGCGTGCCCGTTGACGCATTCGGGCCGGTGAGCGGCAGCGTTGCCGATCTGCCGCGCGTTACTTTGCTGATCACCATGAAGGATCCTCTGATTCCTGCGATCGAGGTGAGCGGCGAGCTCCGGACCGATTCCATCTCCGTTCGCGGCTCGTGGCGGGGAACCGAGCCGGGACCCTTCGCACTCGGCTCGGCCTTCTTGCGCGCTGGTACGAAACGCTAAGGGCGTACCACGCCAGGACGTTGCCCGAGGAAGGACCGTGAGTGGCACACAACGAGGCCCGGGCCAACTGCGACCCGGGCCTCTTCCAACCGGAGTGGGCCCACTCCAAGCTCCCTTCCGTCGAAGGGTCCTGCCGTTCCGCTGAAGGTCCCTGCTTACAGAACCGCCCGAACGATGTTGCTGGGCGGCCCTTCGCCCGTCTTGTTCCGCGCGGTGACCTGATACTCGAACTCCACGCCGGACTCCTGACCAGTCAGCAGCACTTCGCTGTCCACGGCCATGCCGACGTTGGTCCACGCTCCGTCGCCGTCGCGACGGCGGCGCTGGATCTGGTAGGCGGAGATCGTCCCGCCGTTGGCCGCCTCGTCCCAATCGAGCAGGATCCAGTCCTTCCCCTCGCGCAGGACCCGCAGGTTGAGCACCTGACCGGGCACCTCGTTGGGAGACCGGCTGCGGCGTGCGCCCCACCCGATGAGCTGGAGCGTGCCAGCGTCGCCGTCCGCGAGGTTCTCGGCGTGGCGGATCGCGGTCTTCATGAGATCCACCATCGCCACCAGGTCCTCGTCCTTGGCCGCCGTGCCCTTCGCCGCCTGCGCGTGCAGGACGATGGCTGCCTCACGGGACCCGTTGTACTTCGTGAGTGCTGCTTCCAACTCATCCGCTGACACGGGCGAGTTGGGGAACGCCTCGGGATGACCCCGGAGCCCGGCAACGAGGTCCTGCGCGAGGCGCGCGATATCGGGCTCTCTTTTGGGAAACCGCATGGAACGACCCTTCCGTTTCGGATCCTGAGTGTTGGTGCGTCTCCGTCCCCGTGACGGAGACCGAATGCACAGCGGTGACGCTGTGTTGCCGGCCGGTGGGGGCCGCGGCCACGCGTGCGGGGACTCGACGGTCGCCGTCGCCGCGAGGAGGGTGCCGGACCCCAACGCGAGGCACGCTTGCTCCACGGCGAAGCACGCGTACTCCGACACGGAGCTGGCCGACACCAGGCCATGGCGCGCGTGCCCCGGGGCAGGGAACGCTTGCTCCGCGGGGGAACACGGGTGCCGGACGGCGGAGCGGGCGTGCCCCGAGCCCCGGCACGCGTCCTCCAGCCTGAAGTTGCCGGGCCGAGCCGCGGAGTCGCTCAACTCCGCCGCGGAGTCATGCAACTCCGCGTTGGAGTACACGAACTCCGCCCCGGAGGAAGCGTGCTCCAAGCCGGAGTAATGGTGCTCCAAGCCGGAACACGCGTGCCCCGGTTCGGAGCCACGCAGCCCGAAGGTGGCGATCTCGTCGTCCTGCATGTACTTGGCCCGCATACGATCGTGCCGGATGTTCCTGATGCTGGAGTTGCGTGACTTCGGGTGGTGGGTGACGGCGAACCGGGGCTCCTTCGTCTCCCCCCTAAGTGAGACGCAGAGAATGCCCCAGGGATTTGCGGACCCTGGTTAAGCGGTTGTGGGTGAAGGAGTTAGGTCAGGTCACTTTTACCGCGTCCCGGGCGGGTTCTGACCGAGGTCGCGGGTCAGCTCCTCGTCGGTCAGCGGCGTATAGAATGGGCCCGTGGAGTCCTGGCGAAGCCATTCGACGTCCTCGGGATCGAGCGTCTCTTGCAGCGTCTGCATTCCACCGTGGATGCGGGTCTTCACCGTTCCGGGCGGGATGCGCAGGCGTCTGGCAATCTGTTTTGGCGTGAGGTTCTCGTAGAACCGGAGCCGGATGCAACGGGCCTGCTTCACCGGTAGCTGGTCAATGGCGTCCTCCAGCAGGCGTTGGCGCTTGCTCAGCCTTGCCTCCCGGCGTTCCGCGCGGGCCGCCACCGGGGCGCGAAGCGCCTCCTGCACCTCCGGCGGCGGTGTGTTCAGGGGGAGCGACAGGGTCTCGAGCCGTTGGCGGCGGCGGTAGTCAATCGCCTTGTTGGTGGCGATGCGGCAGATCCAGGCGGAGAACGTGCGGACCCGGTGACGGCGACGGAGCAGGCGGAAGGCCGTGATGAAGGTCTCCTGCACGATGTCTTTGGCGACGTCGGGATCGTGAACGATCCTGCGGGCGCGCTGATAGACGGTGGGGGCGTAGCGGAGCATGAGCGCGCGGCGGGCTTCCTCGCGGCCGTGGATGGCGAGGGCCACGAGGTGTTTGTCGGGCGTGTTGGAGAGGTCGGGGGAGGGGGACATGGCGCTGAATATGAGAGAGGCCGGTGAGGGAATTCAACGTGGGGCCGGCCGCGAGGGCTGCGCGACTCTCGAGCGCCGGTGCGCCGGTCGTCGCGGATGTCCTTGTCACGGCGTGGTTGCCGCATAAGTCCGGTGCTGCTTGCCTTATGACATGTAGCGCGCGTGGCGAAGGTTGGCTCCGATTCTACGAGCATCGGCGCAGGCGTGGGCTGGCACGGTGTTGACGCGGCAGGCAGGGGGGGCCGTGCGATCACGTGCTTATCCAAGCGCTACGAAACCGTTCTTCTCACTCGCGATGCCCGAGTGCTGAAACGGTTCCGGCCCGAGTATCTGCCGAAGGGCAGGGCAAGGTGCGACCCATGGTGAGTGCATCGCTCGGGTGTTCCGAGTTATAATTGCAGGCACGGATGACAAAGATCGAGAGGCTGGAGCAGGAGATCCGCCGGCTGTCGGCAAAGGACCTGGCGACATTCCGCCGCTGGTTCGCCGAGTTCGATGCCGCAGTGTGGGACAAGCAGATCGAGGAGGATGCTGCTGCTGGCCGGCTGGACGCGCTTGCTGACGCCGCCCTGGTGGACCATCGCGCCGGCCGATCTCGCGAGCTTTGACTCACCATGCGGCACCGAGCTTCTGGCGGTGCTACGACGCTTTGCCCCGAGCAGTTCGGGAACTCGCCGACAAGAAGTTCCAGTTACTGAAGTCCGATTCTCGTCATCCGTCGCTGCATTTCAAGCGCGTCGACCGAGCTTTGGAGGTCCCTCGGCATCGAGACCTCGTCGTTCCTGGATCGCGCTCGCTCGAGGGGTTGAAGCCGATGAGCGCCCCGGTGCGAAGGAGCTGGTGGATGCGGGCCCAGCGCCCGCAGCGGCCGCGGCGTAACAGGCAGTTGGCGCCGACCGCGCGCGCTGCAATGCCCTATATTCCAATTGTCTCTCATACGGACGTGCCGTTGCATCACCTCACGTACAAAGGCTTTGCCATCACACCGCGGACGTTTCAGATACATGGATCGGGACGCTGGACGCTCGACCTGCTCATTGGCCGCAAGAGCCGCATCCGGGCCTTCAGCGGCCCGGACACCTACCCGACCGAGGAAGCCGCGATCTTCGGATGCTGCCAATTCGCGCACCGCATCATTGACGGGCAAGTGGCGCGTTACCCCACGCACGAATTGCCCTGAGGCTCCGCCCGCCGCGGGGACGGATCGTGGGCTGTAGGCAAGCCTCCCCCGTGGCGCGTTTCGTCAAGCCGGGCCATCGCCTCACGCTGACACCGGTGGCGGGGCGGCCTACCTTGTCCGCGCGCGGCAGCGTAACCTCCACGTCCACCCCTCCCAAGGGTTCTGACATGCGATCATTGACACGCTTCACCTTCCTGGGGCTGGCACTGGCGCTGAGCCTCGCCGCTCCCCTGGCCGGCCAGCAACCCACGGTGGTGGCCGACCTGGTGAATGACATCAACGACGTCGAGTCCAAGCTGATGCAGTTGGCGCGGGCGATCCCGGCCGACAAGTACGACTGGCGTCCTGGCGCGGGCGTCCGGTCGGTGGGCGAGGTGTTCAAGCACGTCGCGGCCGACAACTGGCTGCTCGCGTCCGCGGCGGGGAGCCCGGCGCCCTCCACCACGGGCATCCGTCACGAGGACTACAACACGGCCGGGGCGTACGAGAAGCGGCAGCTCAGCCGGGATGCGATCATCACCGAGCTGGAGCAGTCGCTGGCGCACTTCAAGGCGGCGGTGTCCGGCACTCCGTCGAGCAAGCTCGGAGGTAAG
>DATMAW010000130.1:0-13056 GCA_035559715.1 Gemmatimonadales bacterium
GCGCCAGGGCTCACAGATACGACGACTGTTACGGTGGGGGCGCGGCACCGCTGGGTCGTGAACGCCCCCGGCGCGCAGGGGCAAGCGAGTGAAGTGGGCAGCGACTTGTATCCTTTCAGCACCATCAAGCAGGCCCTCGACCGAGCCGTGGACGGCGACACCATCGTCATTCGCTACGGGCGCTACAGCGACCCGCTCACCACCACCAAACGGCTTGTCTTTCTTGGTGATTCCACGGCCAGCGGGTTCCCGCTGATCGTGGTGCCGGACGGCGCCGCCGGGGTTATCACGCGAGCCGGGCGCCAGGTCATGCGGCAGCTCCAGTTCGTCGGCGCCAGAACGGGGCTGACCATTCGGGCCGACACGGTGGATCTCACGTCGCTCACCTTCGTGTCCATCGGCGGCCCTGCGCTCCGGATCTTCGGCTTCACCGATGTATCGCTCTACGCGGTCGCGGTGTCCGGCGCGCGCGGCGCCGGGATCTGGGTAGATAGCGCGGCGGGGAGCGTGGTGGACATTCGACGCTCGCTTGTGGCGGGCGTGGAGCCGGATTCGCAGGCGCTGCGGTTCGGCGACGAATACGCCCTGCACGCCGCCGGCATTTTCGTGCGCGCCGATTCGGTGAGCCTGGACTCGGTTGCGGTCCGCGCGGTGGAGCGCTCGGCGGCTTCGGACACGGCGATGGTGGCCGGGATTCTCACCGTCGGGGCGCGCCGCACGCTGGTGCGTCGATCAACGGTGACGGACATCGCGTGGGACGCCACCGACGCGGCGGACTCCACTCGCGGCGTGGGCATCGGCGCCGACAGCGCCGTCACGCTCGACGTGGGCACGGTGTCGTTGCAGCGGATCGGTGGCGAGGGCCTCGCCATGGCCGGTGACACGATTCGCCTGGACAGCGCCGCCGTGAGCGAAGTGCGTGGTGCGCTGGTGGAAGCGGGAGATCGCTATCACGTGCAGGAGATCACCGACGTGTTCGGGACCGACGTGGGGTTCGTGGCGCGCGGGCAGGACGGCGGGCGATCCACCAGTCGTCGAGTGAGCGTGGACCGAGTAGCCATGAGCGCGTTCGACCCCGGGGCGGATACCATCACCCTCGACTCGGTGAGCATCGGCTCCGTGGACCTGACGGGGTTCACCTGCGGGCTCGAGCTGGACAGCAACGCCGCGTTCGCCCGCGTGAACTACGCCAGCTTCCGCCACGCGGGCTATGGCCTGGGCGTGTGCTCCAAGGAGCCGGGCAACACGGGGGACCCGGGCGTCCGCCAGTCCGGATACGTTTCGATTC
Source organism: Gemmatimonadales bacterium (assembly GCA_035559715.1). Lineage (GTDB taxonomy): Bacteria > Gemmatimonadota > Gemmatimonadetes > Gemmatimonadales > GWC2-71-9 > JACQHC01. The sequence goes on from DATMAW010000130.1 coordinate 1,289, forward strand.
TCAACACGGCGTTCGACGGCCCTTACACGGCCATTCACGTCCACGCGGACAGCCTGCTCCTCCGGAACAACACGATTCGGGCCGTGGGCTGGGGGATCTGGCAGCATCCGGGCGGACCGCGAGCCACGCGGTGGCTCGATGTGCGGAACGTCCGCATTCGCAGCCTGCTGTACGAGGGTATCTACGCCGACAGCGTGGTGGATTGGTTGGCGGTGGTTGGATCGGAGATTGACGGCACCCAGTCCACTGTGGTGGGGGGGTGTGGGACGTGCAGCGCCGCGATCGAGCTGTACGACGTGGGGGACGTCCGAGTGGATTCCGTCAACTTTCACGACAACTTCGCCGGCGCGTTGGAAGCCTCGGGAGCCCGGAGCCTGCGGATGTACGGCAACACCATCACCGGGAGCTATCGCGCCACGAATTTCAGCGGGTACTCCGAAGTGCCGCCGGCCGTGCTGCTGTCGGACGTGCCGTGGGTGCTGTTCCGAAGGAACACGGTCACCGAGTCGGACAATTCCGGGATCAAGGTCCTGGCGAACAACGGCGATTCCGTGACGGTCGACAGCAACACCGTCCGCACGGCGCGCGCGACGTACGGGTACTACTCCGGCATCGGGATCTTCGGGGTGTTCGTGTCGGGCGACTACTTCCCGGCCGACACCGCCCAGGATGGCCGGGTGGTGATTCGCGACAACACGTTCAAGGGAACGGGCAGGCCGTCGTATTACCCGGAGGACAACGTCGTCGTCGCGACGTCCCTGTCGGGCTCCGTCATCGTGGAGCGCAATGCCATCGACTCGACCGGCAGGACGGCCGTTCAGCTCGAGGCCGTGGACACGGCGATCGCGCGGAACAACACGCTCAGCGCCACGGGGAACGGCACCAACGGGCAGGCCGTCATCGCGTACGGAGCCCGGCAGTCGCTGGTGCAGGGGAATACCGTGACCTGTGGCCCGGCGATAGACGTGACGTACGGCATCATGGCCGGCTACGCCAACGCAGAAGTCTCTGGCAACACGGTCCGCGCGTGCCGGTACGGCGTGCTGGTGTTTGACGCTGTGCACTACTCTTTCTCGTCGCCGCACGTGCACGATCGCGTCGTGGTGCGAGGCAATACCGTGCAGGACAATGGCGCCCTGCTCGATTACGGGATTACGAGCACGGGCCCAACGCACCCGCCGGTGTGGGAGATCGTGGGCAACACGATCCAGGGCGCGACGCAGGCGGCGATCATGCCCACGCCCGACTCGGCCACCGTGGCGATGCGGATCGACTCAAACACGGTGACGAGTGACACCGTGGGCGGTGCAGTACCCGCGTTCCCGGAACGCGAGGGGATCGTGGTGCCGTTCTCCAGGGTGGACACCGTGGTGGTGCGTGGCAACAGCGTCACGGTTGGTGGTAACGGCGGTCTGTGGATCGACGGCCGGCACTGGGTCCGGGTCGAGCAGAACACGGTCACGGCGCGCAAGGGCCTGGGGATGAACCTCGCGTTGTCCGGCGCCACAGGCGTACGCGCCCGCGTTGCCGGCAACACGTTCCAGTCGAACCTGACCAACGGGATGCGCGTGGCCCGATCCGACTCCAGCGGCACTTACGACTCGCTGCGGATCGTGGGCAACACGTTCCGCTCGAATCGCGCGAACGGACTGCTGGTGGATTCGGTGCTCGCCACGTTCGTGTTCATTGATAGCAACCTGGTGGTGGACAACACGCTCGCCGGAATCCGGCTACATCGCCCGGCGATCGGTTCCTACAACTCGATCCGCCGCAACGCGGACGGCCTGGTGTACCAGGGCTCCGGGTCCGGCGTGACGTTCCAGTCCAACAACTTCGAAGACAACACGGGTTACGGCGTCCGAAATCTCAACGCCGACACGGTCGTGGTGAACGCGATCAACAGCTGGTGGGGCGACACGCTGGGGCCGGCTTGCGACGCCACGTCGGATTGGGGCTGCAACGCGTCATCCACGGGCGACAGCCTCACGTCGTTCCGCGTGCTGCACTCGCCGTCGGCGACGGACACGGTGGTCGGGACGCCAGCTGGCGCGCCACCCGCGCTGACGCTGGGACTGGCGGCGCCGGTTGCCCGGGCCATCGCCGTGGCCCCCGCTGAGCCGCCCGCGGCGCCGGTGGCGAGCACGGATCCGGCCGTTAGCGCGACGCCGGCTGCGGCCCCTCATGCAGCCCCGGTGCAATCGTTGCGTGAGGAGCGGGCCGGGGGCGGTGCCACCGGTGGTGGTGGTGGTGGGACTGGGACGCCCGCGCCGAAGGTGAAGAGGAGATGGCGGTGAGTCGCCGAGGTCGCACCTCGCTGGTGCCGCGCGTGCTGCTCGGCCTGTCCGCCCTGAGCCTGGCGGCCGGCTCGGCCAGCGCGCAGAGCATTCCGGTCCGGCTTGCGGGAGAGGCCTCGTCGCTCGTGGGGCTCGAGATCTCGCTTCCCCTAGAGATCGACATGACTGCCCGGGCGGAGAAGGTGGGGAGTGTGGCGCTCGCGCTTCGCTGGAATCCGGCGGTCCTGAAGTTCCTCGCGGGGACCAACGGGAACTTCGGCGACCTCACGGTCAATGAAGACTCGATCCCCGCCGGCGTGCTCAAGATGGTGGGCGTCAACGCGGCGGGCGTCGGTGGTCGGGTCATCCTGGGTGTGGGGCGGTTCCTCCCGCTGGTGGCGGACACCACGACGTTCCAGTTGTCGGTGGGCGAGCTGTACGCGGCCGGGACGTTCGCCGATCTGCTGCCGAGCGTGACCGTGTCAAACCGACCCTACTGCCCGGCCATTGGACGGTTCGCGGACCTTGACGCCGACCAGACTGCGGGAAGCCGGGATGCTCTGCTCGCGCTCGCGCACGGCGTGGGCCGGGACATCTCGGGAATCGGCAATGCGGCCCTGGGGGACGTGGACGGCGATGGCCTGACGGGCGCACGTGACGCGCTGATCATTCTCTCGGCGGCGGTGGGGTTGGACGTGTCCGCGTTCCGCGTGTTCCGGGTAGCCCCCGGCCCCTGCGCCACGGCGCGCCGTCCCGCACTGATGCTGGTGCCGGGCGCCACGACACTGGATCTGGGGCAGCAATTGCGGATGGTGGCAGTGGCGGCTGACTCCACGGGCGCCGGCGTCGCCACAACGGACGTCGTGTGGAGTACCAGCGCGCCTCACGTCGCGGCCGTGGACGCCCGCGGTGTGGTATCGGCCGTGGGGCCGGGAACCGCCGTCATCAGCGGCTCGCGCATCGGCGGCGCGCGGGCTGCGGCGACGGTGACGGTCGCCAGGCGGCGGGTTCACTGGGTGGATGCGCTCGCGTTCGCGGGCATTGAGGAACAGATCGGATCGGCGGAGCTGCCGTTTGCCACGATCCAGGCCGCCGTCAATTTCGCCCGCCCTGGGGACACCGTGCGCGTCCGGCCGGGCCGGTACGCGGAGGTCGTGACGATCGAGCGCGGCGTGATCGTCGAGGGAGATACGGCGGGCGGTCGGCCCAGGCCGTTCATCGCGAGCCCCGGGGGCGCATTTCCCCGGTCCTTCATCATTGACGCGACGGGGCGTGTGGAGCTGCACCGCCTGCGGCTGGACACCGTCTGGAACCCCGTGAACGTCCTGAAGGCGGACACGTTCGTGGTGCGTGATCTGCAACTGCGCGCCTCGTGCACCGGCGGGATCGGCATCAACCTGGATGCCACGGGAGTGGCGCGCATCGAGCGGTCCACGCTGGTGGGGTCCGGAGGCTCCAGCGTGTTGGCCTGCTCCTCGAGCAACGCGGTGTATGCCGCCAGCGTCCGGGTTCTGGCCATCGACTCGTCGTTGATCGCGGACTTCCGCGACGACGCGGTGTATCTCGACAGTGTGGACAGCCTCTTCGTGCGCGGTTCGCAGATCCGCGACAACTATGGGGCGGGCGTCTACCACTACTGCTACGGCTGTGGACGCGGGATCGCCATGGTGTTCAGCCACAATCGGATGATCCAGAACGGCGGCGGCCACGTCTACTCGTACGATTACTACGCGTACTACTACGACAGCGAGGGAGGGGTCCGCTCGGCCCGCTTCGATCACAACGTGTTCATCGGGGGCGGGTACGACGGAGTGACGCTATACGGGGACACCGGTCGCACCGTGGTGAGCCTCGTGGCGGACACCTTCCGCGTCAGAGACGGCTCGTGGATGAACCTGTACCAGTTTGACTCGTTGCTGGTGGATTCCGTCGTGGTGGCAGAATCGGGCAGCTACAACGATATCCAAGGCGGACGCATCGCCGTCGTCCGCAACTCGAAGTTCCTCGAATTGACGGGCACGGCGATGTACATGGAGGCCTATCCGCGGGACTCGATGCACCTGGAGGTGCGCAACGTCGAGTTCCGCGGCCCGGATTCCACGTCGTGTGATCGCTGCGGCGACGCCATCAACTTCAACGATCGCGTGTCCCTCGTGATAGACAGCGTGGTGGGCGTCAACCTCAGCACGTTCCTCGATCTCTACGATGGCTCGGTGACGGCGAGTAACGTGACGCTCCAGCGCGTGTACGACGGCTTCTACGTGTATTGCGGCAGCACGCGGGTGCGCCGCTCCACCATAACGGACGTGGAGTACGGGTTCTATGCGAACGGCTGTGATCCTGGCGATTCGCTGGTGGTGGACAGCACCACGATCACGCGGGCCTACAATGCGATCGAATCCGATGACGTCGCCGTCGTGGTAACGAACTCCACGTTCACGAACCCGGAATACGAGGCGCTGGACCACGACTGCGGGCCGGTGCGCTGGATCAACAACACTGTCACCAACGACGGCTCGTACGGCTACGGGGAGGGTGTCTACGCGTACGGCTGCGACGCCACGGACTCGTTGATTGTAAAGCGATCCACGTTCGCGGGACAGTTCTACGGAGCGCTGTACTCGGGCTACATGCCCGCCATCGTGGACAGCAACTCGTTCGCGGATTCCGATGAAAACGTGGATCTGTGGGGCGCGCCAGCGGTGGTGCGTGACAACGTGATCGTGCGGCCCCGGTACAACGACGGGATCGACGTGGATGGGGACGGTTACGGCTCGGTGACCGTGCAGCGCAACACGGTTACGTGCGCCGGCACGGACCAGAACGAGGGGATTTCCGCGGAGGTCAACGGCCAGGACACGGCCCTCGTGCTGGACAACGCCGTCACCGGGTGCCCGGGCCACGGCCTGTGGCTGAATGCCACGAGCGGCGGGCTGGTGGAGGCGGCCCGCAACAGCGTGACCTTGCCGGACACGGCCAACTATGGCGTGTATCTCACCGGCGATGCCAGCGGGTTGGCCAGAATCGCCGGCAATACGGTGGCGGGCAAAGCGCGCTACGGATCCATCCGCCTGCAGGGCGCGATGAGCCGCGTGTACGTGGATTCCAACACGGTCACCGGCAGCATCCAGGCGGGGATCTACGCGTATTCCTCGATTGACACCCTGGCCATCAGGGACAACGTGATTCAGAACCACGCCGGTGGGACGTGCTGCGTCTATTACACCGGCGCCATCGTGCTGGATGGTTCGGCCGGCAACGACGTGCGCGCGCACGTCCTGCGGAATCGCATCACGCGGGCCACCAACGGGATCGTGCTGCTCAGGGATTTCGGCGACACCGTCACGGTCCAGGTGGACAGCAACACGGTGCGCAACGTTGACAGCATGGGCGTGTGGGTGCTGTGGTACAGCCGTGCCAACATCCGAAAGAACGCCCTCGACAGCGCGGCGATGGACGGCGTGCGGCTGGAGCAGTACAGCGGTGTGGCGCCCGCGCTCGTGAACTTCAACAATCTCACGCGAAACGTGCAGCACGGCGTGCGGAACGCCGGCGCCGCTGGTGTGATCGACGCCACCAACAACTGGTGGGGCGATGCGGGCGGGCCCAGGTGCGCTTCCGGGGCCACGGGCTGCACCGGCGCTGGCGACAGCGTCTCGGCCAGCGTGACGTTCTCGCCGTTCCTCGCGGCGCCACAGGGCGACGTACCGGCGCCCGCGCCCCGGTTCGTGGCAGCGGCTCCAGCCGCTGCGCCCGCCGTGGACCTGCCGCGGGCGTTCGTTGCCACGCCATCTGTGAGGGCGCGTCAACCCCGGGCACTCGAGCTACGGGACCGGCGGGCGGTCCCGAGCGTGGTTCGTGCTCCCAAGCCCGCGCTCGCCCGCGCTCGCGCGCCCGAAGGCGTGAACGATCCGATGGTTGCCGCTGACAAACGACAGGCGGAGCAACACGCTGCCGCGGCAGCGCAGCGTGAAGCCCGGATCCAGGCCCGAGCGTCCCAGCGCGCCGAGCGCGAAGTGAGGGCGGCCGAGCGAGTACGCGTGCGCGAGGGCCGCCGCGCGGAGGCCGAACAGCGCCGCGGTGAGCGGGAGGGCCGGCCCCAGTGACACGCCTCGCCCTTGGGCTCACGATCATGCTCGCGCTTGGTCTCCGGCCGGCCGCGGCGCAGGTGGTGGACTTCCAGATTCCCGGCGGCGACTCGGCGCTTATCATCCTCACGGGCGCTCGAGCCACTGTAGACCTTCGCGTGACGGGCGGCGCGCGGGCCTACGACATTACCCTCTTTCTGGACGACGCCCGTGTTCGCCTCGTGCAGGCGGATTCGGTGCCGGGCTACGGCCTGCCCAAGCCCACGGTCACGCCCGGCACGGGCGTGGTCACGATTGCGGCCTCCGGTACCGGCTACTCCAGCACGACCCTCATTGCCCGCTTGATCTTCGAGATGGACTCGCTGGCTCAGCAAGGGACGTTGATCTCGTTGCGGGTCAACTCGCTCACGAACTACTCGGGCGTGGAGGTGGTCGGGAGCCACCTGACGGGCCTGCTCAACGTGTGCCAGGCGCTCGTCCTGCGGGGCGACGTCACAGGGGATCGCGTCATCTCCTCCCGCGACGCACTGATCACGTTGACAGCGGCCGTGGGCCTTCCGGTGCCCGGGTTTCAGGTCATGCCCGGCGGCGATATCGATCTGGACCGGGCCGCCACGTCCCGCGATGCGTTGTTCATGCTGAGTCTGGGCATTGGGCTCTACACGGGCTACGAGGGCAACATCAAAGGCATTGCGAACGCCTGTGCGCCGCTCCACCCATCGCCGGGCGACATGCTGTTCTTCCGCGCCTCCGATATCTACGGCATTGCGGCGGGCGACACGATTCCGCGGCGGTACAACACGCCGCAGGCATACAATGCCTATCCGGCGCGCTGGTCGCCGGACCGGCGGCGCATTCTGTACACGGCCTACACACCGTCCTTCTACTACGATCTGCTCGCCTACGACACGCTCACGGGCCTGGTGGACACCCTGGTTCGGAACGGGTCGTACGATGTGGGGGCCGATTGGTCGCCCGACGGAACGCGGATCGCCTTCGTGTCCCAGCGCGTGTACCCCTACCCCCTGTACGTGATGAACGCCAACGGCACGGGGCAGGTCCAGGTCACCACGGGGGTGGTGCTCAACACGGGGCAACCGGTCTCGTGGAGTCCCGACGGTACCCGCATCGCGTTCGTCGCGTGTCAAACGTGCGGAGGTTACGGCATCTGGATGGTCGGGCCGGACGGATCGGGCCTCACGGAGGTGCTCCAGGGGAGTCTCAATCACAACCCGTACAACCCTGTGTGGACTGCCGCGGGCGACTCCATTTACTACCGCCGGGGCGACGGATACGTCTGGTCGGTGGCTGCCCAGGCCGCGGCCACGCCGGTACGCGTCTCTCCGCTGTACGGCGGAACGGAATCGGATTCGCCGGGCGCGTCCTCGCTCGGCGCGGTTTTCAAGTCGTACGTCCGCTCGCCGTACGACTTCTTTCTCCGCCGTTCCTCGGACGGTCGCCACCTGCGCGTGCATCGCAACACGGTGAACAGCAACGACTCTCGTCCATCGTTCCGGCGGTCGGGCGGGGTGTACGTGGATACGGTCACAATCGCGCCGGACAGCGCGTCGCTATCGCTCTCGGGCACCACGACGCAACAGTTCACGGCCACGGTCAAGAACAACGATGGCTCGACGAGCAGTGCCGCCGTTCGGTGGATCAGTCGTAACCCGGCCAGGGTGACGGTGGACTCGCTGGGCGGGCTCGCCACGGCCGTGTCCGTGGACACCGCTGGCGTGTTCATCGTGGCAACGGTCCGGGGCTGGCGCTCGGACAGCGCAAGAGTGAGGGTGACCCCGTGAGGCGAGTCGCGTGGCCGGTCCTCCTGGCGTTGGCGGCGGCCCCCGTGGCGCGCGCCCAGGACACCGTGATCGTTCGCGTCGGCGCCGACCTCACAGCCAACCGGCTCGACACCATTACGATCCCGATCGTCGTGGACATGCGAAAGGCTGGTGCCGCCAAGCTCGGTAGCTACACCATCCGCGTCTCGTGGGATGGAACGGCGCTGCGGTATCCCACTTTCGGCAACGTGCGGACGGGGGCGTTCGCCACGCCGGTGGTTCGAGAAGACAGCGCGATCTACTATGGGCGGAACGCCCTGTGGTTGGCGGCCGTCTCGGCGGCCGGGAAGGACGGCCTGGTACACCTGGCCGATGTCCGCCTCGTCGTCGACTCGGCCCGGGCCGACACGATCCGGCTTTCGGTCACGGAGCTATCGGCGGCTGGGACGCTCGTCAACCTGCTCACCACGGCCACGATCCAGGTGCAGAGCGGCGGGTTCTGCCCCGGTCTGGGCCGTTGGGGGGATCTTGACGGGGACCGCCTGGCCAACAGCCGTGACGCCCTCGCCATCCTGTCCGACATCGTGGACCTCCCGGTGGACCCGGCGTTCAACCTGGGTCTTGGCGACGTGGATGGCGACGGCAAAGTCAATAGCCGGGATGCGCTCATTCTGTTGTCGTACGCCGTTGGGCTGCCGATCACGGGACAGCGCATCTTGCTCGTAGTCGCGGGTTCCTGCGCCTCAGGCGAGGTACCGGGTATCGTGGTGCTACCGGATACCGCAGACCTGGTTCCCGGGCAGCAGGTCCAGCTTATGGGGTACACGCGCAATGCGGCCGGAGATCTCACGGCGCTTTCGGGCCTGATGTGGCAGACGGCGGACCCGGCCGTGGCCCTCGTGGACCGGGATGGAACGCTGTTGGCGCGACAACCCGGGGTGACGACGGTCGCGGCGCAAGTAGGTCCCGGAACGAGGCTCGAAGCCCCGGTGATCGTCCGGTCCCGCCGCGGCACGTGGTACGCGGACGTCCAGCGGGCGGCCGGGAACCCGATTCAGCTCGGTACCATGAAATGGCCCTTCGCCGACCCGTGGAAAGCGTTCGAGCTCCTGGCCGACGGCGACACCGTGCGCGTTGCGCCGGGCACTTACGATCAGCGGGAGGGCTGCTACTACACGTACTACTGCTACATCGCGGCCGGGGCGGTGGTCCTTGGCGACACTCTGCCGGACGGTACTCGTCCCCGGCTGCGATACGCCGGCACCGGCCCTGACAGGGCGCTGTACTTCTACCCTTACTCGTATGCGATCGGAGCGCCACCGGATGCGGGTGGTGCGGCCCGGGCCCCGCAGGCTGGAACCACTCGCGCCGAGGTGAAGAACCTCGTGCTCGAGAACTTCTATGCGGGTATCCAGGTGGACGGGTTGCGCAACCTCCTGGTGGACAACGTGACGATCCTGGAGCGGGGGGGCGGCTACGGGTACGGAATCCAGGTTTACGCGCCTATGGATACGCTGCGGGTCAGGCGGTCCCAGATCCTGGGAGACAGCGCCCAGTTCAGCTACTACGGGATCTACCTGTCCGACGGGGCGCTGTTGGTTGAGGTTCGTGACACGGAGCTGTCGCATTGGGGGTACGGCGCAATCTACGGGTACGACGTCGACTCGCTGGACGTGCAACGCAGCCGCATACGCCGGTCCAACTCGTACACGATCTTCCAGGCGGCGAGCGACCAGATCTCGGTCAGCGCCGTCCTGACCGACAACCGGTTTGAGGACAACCAGAGCGACGGCGTGTACATCGACGATGCGAGAACCGTGGTGCTGCGGCGCAACGTCCACGGTAACCGGTACGACGATATCCAGGTTTACGGCCCCTACACGGGTTCGGGATTGCCGGTGCCGGGAGCCAAGCTGGTCATCGTGGGTGACTCGGTTCGTCACCGCCAGTCAGGGTATTACTGGCTCGACGCGAGGCGCCTCGATTCCGTGCTGGTGGACTCCGTGGTGGTCACGAGCACGCCCGACACGGCCACGAACTGGTACTCGTACGTGGAGGCCAACCACATGCGGGTGAGGGAATCCCGGTTCCTGGACACGTATGGCGGGACGCCGATCGATTTCTACGGCAAGCGGCTCGTCGTCAGCAATTCCCAGTTCATCGGGTGCAACGTGTGCAACTGGGATTATGGGGACGCGATCCGCGCCAGCGACTTCAGTGGGGCGGGGCCTTCGGTGACCGTCACGAACTCAACGTTCCGGCAGGCGTACCGGGCCGTGTACGCGTACGGTTACCAGTCGCAGGGTGGTCCGGTGACGCTGGCGGGCAACACGGTGGATAGCGTGTCTCGCGGCTTCGATGTCTATGCGGATTCGGTGACGATCAGTGACAACGTGATGTCGCGGCTCCGGTACATGGGCGCGTACGTGGAGCCGTCGAACTACAACAACCCGTATACTGAGGCCCGGTTGCTGCGGAACCAGGTGAGCTGCCATCCCGTGGCTGGCGGGACGGGCGTCGGGCTTCGCGTGTATTACAATGGCGTTCGGTCCGAGCAGAACGCCGTCCGGAATTGCTCCTACGGCGTGAGCGGTTATCAGTACTCGGGGTATCCGCTGGTGAACTTCGTCTCGAGAGGGGACACGGTGTTCCCGCGGGACACGTCCTACTACCACGTTGGGATTCGGGTGGAGACGCGCGTCCGCGCCACGATTGTCGGGGCGAGGGTGGTGGGCGGCTATGTTGGTATCGATCTGTCGCCGACCGACACGGCAGCCGCGCGGATTGACAGCAGCGCCGTGTCCGGGACGGGTCTCTACGGGATTCAGCTCTACTACATCAATGCCCCCGTGGTCGGCGTGCGCAACAATATCGCGGGGAACCGGCGGGACGGGATCTACAACGTGGGCGGTTCTGGTCTGAGGAGCTTCACGCTCGGGAAGTTCAACAGCGGCGGGGTCGGCAACGGGCGGTACGCCGTCAGCAGTGCGACGGCCTTCGACGCCAGGCAGAACTGGTGGGGCAGCCCAAACGGAGCCGGTGGGTTCTACGGCAGCGGATTGCAAGACGCGGACAGCGTGAGCTCGGCTGCGGTGGACGACACGTTGCACCTCACGTCCGAGCCCTCTGATGTTCCCCCGCTATCGCCTCCGGCCGCTGCCGCTCGTGGCGCGTGGAGTCCGGCCGCGGCTGCCGAGCCCGGCGCCGCGCCGCCACCGGCGACGGCCGAGGACCCTGCGGCGGCGCATGCCGTCGTGGCTGAGCAGGCTGCGGCAAGACGTGCGGCGCGTGAGGCCCGTGATCGGGAACAAACCGCCAAGCTCGAAGGGCTGCGCCGCGCGGCCGAGGAGCACCGCGTGCGCCACGTGCGCGAGCGGGAGGAAGCCTCTGCCAGGAGCCGTCGGCCCAGATAGAGAATCGGACGGGGGACGCGTGGTCCGGAGCGAGAACGCCGCCTTGACGGGCAGCGTTCGTGTTTTCGCGAGCAGCCGGGAAATGCGCCAGGCGGGATTCGAACCCACGACCTTTGGCTCCGGAGGCCAACGCACTATCCAGCTGAGCTACTGGCGCATCGACGGGTAGGGCGGTTCGGCGGTTGGGCGGTTCGTGGTGCTATCCGCGCACCA
>DATMAW010000131.1:0-28355 GCA_035559715.1 Gemmatimonadales bacterium
GGCAACCGCCTCGAGCGTGGCGAACCGATGAACGTCGCCGGTCTGGTGGAGGACGATCGTGCCTGTGAACAAGCGCACGATCTTGCCGTCTTCCAGCGTGAAGCTCCTGGCGGAGAGGTCCACCGCGGTTAGTCGACCCTGGAACTCCCGAACCTCCGCCCGGAGCAGGAGGACGAGTCGGAACGCGACCACCGTGAGGGGCTCATCCGTCTCGACGGCGCCGAACCCAACGGCGGACACCGTGAACCCCGCGTCAATCGCCTGAGCCGCCGCTTCCAGGGTGCGAAGCGCGACCCCGTGCTCGACTCGCAACCCGATCTCGGTCTCTCCCACCACGCGAACTGTGACGCCGCCCTCGAGCGCCAGCGTCCGCGCCGCGAGGTCCACCGCTTGAATGGTGCCGGAGAATTCACGTTTGGCGATCTCGCCGTTCTCGATCTCGATGACCGTGAGCCCTTCGGTCACCCGGAGGTCGATTTGAAGGCCGAGCACTTTGAGCCAACCGTCAGGGGGCGGGGTGGCGTTGCGGACGAGGTTGTCCCCATCCACGTTGAGCCGCAGCTCGGCGTGCTCGCCCGAACGGTGCAGGGAGAGTTCGGCGGCCACGAAGGCGGCGTTGTCCGGCGACTGAGGCTCCGTGGGCGCACCGCGTTCCGCTTCGATCCACGCGCCGCCTTCAGCCAGGAGAGCGGTGAGCCGGGCCACGAAGACTTCCTGCGTGGCCTCCTCCTCGCCGATCTCGAACTCCGTCTCGCCCGTGAACTGGATGGAGAGGCCGGGGGCGACGGTCACCGTGCCACCCGAGGTCGTGAGCGCGAAGGTGGTCACCCGGCCTCCGATCCGTTCTTCGGCGACAGGGGTGCCGATGCGGACGCTGCGCGCCAGCAGCCGCTCGCCGTCCAGTACCACGCGTACGCTCGCCGCGCGGCCATTCAGCTCGCCCGCCGCGTCCGAGAAATTCCCGGACTCGAACAGCTCGAGGGCACCCTGGTCCTCGGGGCCAACGGGGACGTCTGTGCACGCCAGACCGGCCAGTGTGAGGCCGAGGGCTGCCGGCAGCGTGAGTCGCCAACGACTGAGGTGGATGGCCATGCGAGCCTCCGGATACATCACGAACGAGCTGGCACGCGGACCTTGAGTGGGCTCTGCGGCGCGCGCAGGCGACCAGCTACGGGCGACCAGCTACAGTAGTACACTCAGTTACTCGCGTGTTCCATGGCATTCCGTGACGCGGGTCACACGAGCCCGACTGGCGTGATATCTTCACCCGCCGACCTTATGTAGACACAACCGGTCGGGAGAGAGGCTCCCCCCATGAACATCACCGACATTCTGAAGTACGGGCACCAGACGGTTCTCGATACCGTGGACGGCCTCCCTGAGACTCAGTGGGAGAAGACCGGCGTGTGCGGCGAGTGGTCGGTGAAAGACATCATTGCGCACCTCGCGTCCTTCGAGCACATCCTGACCGACGTACTGAGCGGCTTCCTTGGCGGTGGTCCCACGCCGTATCTGGAGCGCTGGAGCAACGAGAAGTTCAATGACGACGAAGTGGCCCAGCGGAGGAGCAGGACGCCATCTCAGGTGCTCGCCGAGTACAACGACACCCACGCCAGGAACATGAGCATGGTGGCGAAGATTCCCGCCGAGAAGTGCCGCGAGCCGGGGACGCTCCCGTGGTACGGAGCGGAGTACTCACTGGACGACTTCGTGGTGTACACCTACTACGGCCACAAGCGCGAGCACTGCGCCCAGATCAAGCTGTATCGCAAGAAGCTGAGCTGAACCTGGACCACAACACGCGGCCGGCCAACCCAGTAGATTCCTGCGTCACGCGCGGGGAGCCCGCGCTGTCTTTCCTTCACACAGGAGCTTGCATTGCGACTTCCGATTTTTGGCGCTGTGTGCGCCACCCTCGCGGCATGCGGGGGGACCGGTGGCACGGCCGAGCTGGCGACGCCCGGCGACAGCGCCAGTTACGTCATTGGGTACCAGGTTGGGAGCAACCTGAAACGGCAGAGCGTGCCGGCCAATCCCGACGCCGTGCTGCGGGGGTTGCGGGACGGCCTGAGCGGGGCGGATCCCGTGCTCACCGAGGAGCAGGCTCAGGCGACCATGATGGCGCTTCAATCGCGGCTCATGAGTGAAGCGCGGCAGCGCGACTCGGCCGCCGCGAGCAAGAACGAGAGCGAGGGCGCGGCGTTTCTCGAGCAGAACGGCAAGCAGCCCGGCGTTCGCACGTCCTCGACCGGCCTGCAGTGGAAAGTGCTGCGAGAGGGCTCGGGTCCTCGTCCGGCCCCGTCGAGCGTCGTCACCGTTCATTACAAGGGATCGTTGCTCGACGGCACCGTGTTCGACAGCTCCACGGCCGGATCACCGGTCTCGTTCCCGTTGAACGAGGTGATCCCCGGGTGGACCGAAGGGGTGCAACTGATGCAGGCGGGTGGGCGCTACCAGTTCTGGTTGCCGCCGGCTCTGGCGTACGGGGAGCGGGGATCGCCCCCGGTCATCGGACCGAACCAGACGCTGGTGTTCGAGATCGAGCTGGTGTCGTTCAAGTAATCGTCGTTCGGGTGGCAGCCCCGCTGATGTCTCGCCGGTCTAGCCGCGCACCACCGCGCCGCTCAGATTCCTCTAGGTCATGGCCGAGCTTCTCCAGCGCCTCCAGCAGGCGCTCGGTGACCGCTATAGCCTAGACCGCGAGCTGGGTCTGGGCGGGATGGACGTGGTTTATCTCTCCATCGATCTGAAGCACGATCTACTCCACCACGCGCGACGTTATCGGCCCGCCACGGCTCACGCGTGACGGGCGCGCAATGTTCTACTCGCGGCGCGTCACCGAAGCCGACATCTGGTTGGCGACCTTGCAGTAGCCTAGCGCCGTGGCCACGGCATGGTTTGACTCTGGCGCGCCACGCGCCCCAGTCCGCGGTAGGTGAACTTCTGGATCCGCTTCCCCTCGTACGTTTCCGTCGTGTAGATGTTGCCGCGGGAGTCGGTGGCGATGCTGTGCACACCGAAGAACTGCCCCGGCTGTCGCCCGCCGTCGCCGAAGCTATAGAGAACCTCGAGCGATTGGCGATCGATCACGTAGATCTTCTCGTTCTTTCCATCGGCCAGGTACAGGTACCGTTGTTCCGCGTCGCGTGAGAACGCGATGTCCCATACGGATCCGTCGCCCAGCGTGCGCGGCGCGATCCGTACCTCCTGGACGAACGTCCCATCCTTGCGGAACACCTGAATCCGGTTGTTCGGCCGGTCGCACACGTAGATCAATCCGTCATTGGACGGCTCGGCGCAGTGCACGGGATTCCTGAACTGCGGGGCCGGCGGCGCGTCGGGGTTGTACGGCCCCATGTTGGTATCCACCGGAGCCTTGCCGTAGGCGCCCCAATACCGCTTGATCTTTCCCGAGTCCATGTCAATCACGGCCACGCGCTTGTTGCTGTAGCCGTCCGCCAGATACGCCTCGTTCGCTGAGGGGTCGAAGGAGATCTTCGCCACCCGCCCGAAGCTCGTCATGCTGTTACTGTTGGCGCGCTGGAGCGGCAGCCCGACCTGCATCAGCAGTTTGCCGTCGTGGGTGAACTTGAGAACGTGGGAGTCCACCGCTCCGGGCGGACACTCAGGCGTGGCGGTCGCATCGTTGGGACAGGTCCCGTTTCCGCCGATCCAAACATTGTCCTTGTGATCGAGCGAGATGCCATGGTTCGACGACGGCCAGACGTATCCCTGGCCCGGCCCGCCCCAGGAGTTGACGAGATTGCCGTCCGGATCGAACTCGAGGATCGGCGGGGCCGGCGCACAGCAGTCGCCGCTCGGCGGACTTGCCGCGAGCCCGGCCTCGGTGCGGGCGTTGAGCGTGGGCAGGCCGCGATGAACGATGAACACGTGATCGCGTGAGTCCACGCCCACGCCGATGGCCGAGCCGAGGATCCAGTGGTTGGGGAGCGGTTTGGGCCAGAATGGATCCACTTCGAAGATCGGCGCTTCCACGGTCTGCTGATCGGCGAGGGGCGCGAGCATCGCCTGACCCGCGCCGAGCGCGGCAATGCTGCCCAGGAGCATGGTGCCGAACGTGAGATCCCGCGTGTGTGTCCTTGGTTGCCGCATGACGCCAACCCCCTGTGCCGTACCCGGCGCAAGCGTATACTCGATTGGTCGCTTTCGACTCCCATGCTTTTAACGCGCGGTTCCCGCTGCGTCCAGAGTCCTCGGATGCCTCGCGCCTGGGTTCGCCTGAACGGGACCTGGCAGGTCGCGCTGCTCGCGGTTGCGCTTGTGGGAACGCGGGCCGGGCGCAGCCTGGCCCACGACGTCCCGGCGACGGTCACGGCGCTCGCCTATGTGAAGCCCGAGGGGCAGCGCCTGCGGCTCCTGGTCCGCGTCCCGCTCGAGTCCATGCGAGACATCCAGTGGCCCGTGTGGGGGCCGGGGTATCTCGAGATCGAGAAGGCGGCCGCGCTGCTGCGCGACGCCGCTCGGCAGTGGATCGCTCCGTACGTGGAGTTGTACGAGGATGGCGAGCGGCTGGGCGAGCCTCGCCTCGTTGCCGCCAGAGTTTCCCTCCCGTCCGATCGGTCGTTCGAGAGCTACGACCGCGCGCTCGCCCTGGTCCTCGGTCCGCCGCTCGAGGCGGGCACCGAACTCATGTGGAACCAGGCCATGCTCGACGTCCTGTTCGAGTACGAGATCCGGTCGGATCAGGC
This sequence comes from Gemmatimonadales bacterium, assembly GCA_035559715.1. Taxonomy (GTDB): domain Bacteria; phylum Gemmatimonadota; class Gemmatimonadetes; order Gemmatimonadales; family GWC2-71-9; genus JACQHC01. Next base: position 4,710 of record DATMAW010000131.1, read on the forward strand.
TGGCTTCTCGATTCGGCCCACGCTCGCCCACCTGGGCCTGCGAACGACCACGGTGCTCCGCTTCCTCCCCCCAGGTCGCGCGGAGCGCGTGTTTCAATACGCCGGGAATCCCGGGCTCGTGCGCCTCGATCCCGGCTGGCACCACGCGGCGCTTCGGTTCGTGCGGCTGGGCTTCGCGCACATACTTGGTGGTGTGGATCACCTGTTGTTCGTTGTGTGTCTGGTGATCCCGTTTCGCCGCATGCGCCCGCTCATCGCCATCGTCACGTCGTTCACGGTGGCGCATTCCGTCACGTTGATCGCCTCGGCCATGGGGCTCGTGCCAAGGGCGCTATGGTTCCCGCCGCTGGTCGAAACGCTGATCGCCCTCTCGATCGTGTACATGGCGTTCGAGAACATCGTGGGCGCGAAGCTCGAGCGCCGCTGGCTCGTGGCCTTCGCTTTCGGATTGGTGCACGGGTTCGGTTTCTCGTTCGCGCTCAAGGAATCGCTGCAATTCGCGGGCTCCCACCTCACCACGGCGTTGCTCACGTTCAACCTGGGCGTGGAGCTGGGGCAGCTGCTCATTCTGGCGGTGGCCGTGCCGGTGCTGAACGCAGCATTCAGGCGCGTGGCGGCCGAGCGGCTGGGGACGATCATCTTGTCCGCGCTGGTGGCGCATAGCGCGTGGCATTGGATGACCGAACGGGGGTCCGCGCTGCGGCAGTACCGGTATCAGTGGCCCGCGCTGGATGCCGCGTTCGCACTGGGGGCCATGCGCGTGGCGTTGGTCGCGGTGGTACTGGTAGGCATCGGTTGGGTGCTGCGCATCATCGTGGGACGGTGGGCGCAATCTGAGATGGGCGAGGAACGGCTCACGGTTTCGTGAGCGTTAGCAGGCAGCGGAAGAACGAGAGTTCAGTTTGCGACCCGAGCGGATGTACTCGCCTCCGCGATGCCGATGGGCCGGGCCAGCCACAAGTTGGATCACCCGCTACGGGGTTCGCGCCCCGGCATCGCTTGGCGAACGCATCCGCTCGGTCGCTACGCATCCGCCACCGGCTAATTGATCGCAAAACAATAGAACAGTCCGTTCCCGCCCGTCGCCACCAGATTCTGCTGGCTGCATCCGCGTGACGTGTGGGCGGAGTTCCATGACGTGGGGTTCTGACCGCCTCCCTGACGGTCGTGGTGTCCCACGCGCGCACCGCCCTCAGTCCCGCTGCTGGTCCAGTTCCCGCAGTTGGTGTAGCCCTCCTCCGTGTACGCGGTTCCATCGAGGTTCGAGCCCGTGAGGATGTCGTGCATGTTGGGCGTGTCGCCCCGGCCGTTCACGACTGTGCCCTTCTCGGTGAGCGAGTTTTCCTTGCTCAACTTGTTATTGTCGCTGTGCAGATCGGCCACGTTCTGGGCCACCATCACGCCTTTGGCGTTGTACCATGGGCCGCTGCCGATGCGGTCCTTGGCGTTCACGGCCGCACGCCCGTCCGGCGTGATGGTACTGAGGTAGGCGCGCCACGTCCGGTTCCCGGCGCCGGCCGCCTGGGCCAGCTGCTGGCAGTGGCGATCGGCCCCGTCGAGCCCGCCCAGATCGGCTCCGTTCCCCGGGCCCACACTGGTAATGAAAAAGCTCATCGGTTGACCCTGCTCGGGCGCGAGCGCGGTGCCGCACACCACCACGGTCGCGAGCGTCACGGCAATACTGGCTGGTTTCATGAGAGCCTCCCATCGGGACGCGAGTATGCTTCCTCGCTCGCGCGGTCCGCGCAAGAGGCCGGCCCCTTTTGTCCGGCGAGCTCTGTCGCCAACCTTCCGCCATGCACGAATTCGCGCTGCTCCGGGACCTCGTGATCCTCGTCGCAGTGGCGCTCCCCGTCGTGGTGGTGGCGCAGCGCCTCAGGCTGCCCACCTTGGTGGGCTTCCTGCTCACGGGAGTCGCCATCGGGCCGCACGGGTTCGGCGTCATCGGCCAGCCAGACTCGGTGGCCGCGTTGGCCGAGATCGGCGTGGTTCTGTTGCTCTTCGCCATCGGGCTCGAGTTGTCGCTGTCGCGCATCATCAAGCTGGGCCGCACGGTGCTCGTAGGTGGGCTGCTCCAGATGGGCGGGACCATTGTGGCGGGTGCGCTCATCGCGCGCGCATTCTCGGCTCCGGTGAACCAGGCCGTGTTCCTCGGCGCGCTGGTGGCGCTCTCGTCCACCGCCATCGTGCTCAAGGTGATCACGGACCGGGGCGAGCTGGATACGGCGCCTGGCCGCGTGGTCATCGCGATCCTCCTGTTTCAGGACTTGTGCGTGGTGCCGCTCATGGTGCTGCTGCCGGTGCTGGCGGGCGGGGATCCCACGGGCGACGCGCCCGGGGCGCTGCAAATCGGCATGGCGCTCGTGGTGACCACGCTCCTCGTCGTCGTGGGTCGCATTGCGGTGCCCCGATTGCTGGAGCGCGTGGCGGCCGTACGCAACCGGGAGATCTTCACGCTGTGCATCGTCGTGGTGGGCCTGGGCGCGGCGTACGTCACGGCGAGCGTGGGGCTGTCGCTCGCGCTGGGCGCATTCATCGCGGGGCTCGTGGTTTCGGAATCGGAGTACGGCCTGCAGGCGCTGTCCGACGTTCTCCCGTTCCGGGATACGTTCAGCGGCATCTTCTTCACGTCCGTCGGCATGCTGCTGGACGTGGGGTTCGTGGCCGATCACCTGATGCTCGTCCTCGGCGCCACGTTGGGGCTGGTGGTCCTCAAGGCCGTGATCGCCGGCGGCGTGGTCCGCGCGCTCCAGCGCACGTTTCAGGTGAGCGTGATCAGCGGGCTCGCGCTGGCGCAGGTGGGGGAGTTCTCCTTCATCCTGGCCGATGTCGCCGAGCCGCTCGGGCTCTTGAGCGGCGACTCGTATCAACTGTTCCTCGGCGTGTCGGTGCTTTCGATGCTCGCCGCGCCGTTCATCATTCAGGTGTCAGGGCCGGTGGCGGATTGGGTGGAGCGGATGCGCGGCGGCGTGCCGGCGCCCATCGCGCCGCACGAGGCTGAAGCGGCGCAGGCCCTAGTGGACCACGTGATCGTGGTGGGATACGGCCTCAACGGCCGGAACCTGGCGCACGCGCTGAAGGGCGCGGGCATTCCGTACGTCATTCTGGAGCAGAACGGCCAGGTGGTGCGGCAGGCGCGTTTGAATCGTGAGCCCATCATCTTCGGCGACGCGACGCGGCACGAGGTGCTCGAGCGCGTCGGCATCACGCGGGCTCGGGTCATCGTGTTTGCCATCTCGGCGCCGGCCGAAGAGCGGCGTGGCGTCGCGGTGGCGCGGCACCTCAATCCGGATATCTCGGTCGTGGTGCGGACGCGATACGTGAAAGAGATCGAGGAGCTGGAACGGCTCGGCGCCGATCAGGTGATTCCGGAGGAATTCGAGACGTCGCTCGAGATCTTCGCACGTGTACTGCGGCTGTACGGCGTGCCCGCCAACACCATTCGGCGGGAGGTGGACGCGGTCAGGGGCGAGCACTACGAGATGTTGCGGGGGCTGGCGCTCCCCGCCCTCAAGTTCGACGCGCTACGGCATCTGGGGACGCAGATCGCGATCGAGACCGTCGAGGTGGAAGCCGAGTCCCGCGCGGTGGGCGAGAGCCCCGCGACGCTCGCGATGCGCCGTGTGACGGGTTGCACCGTGCTCGCCGCGATCCGGGACGGCACCGCCCATTACACGCCAGATCCCCAGTTCCGGTTCAACGCCGGGGATCTCGTCGTCCTGGTGGGGACCGTGGAGGCCGTCACGGAAGCCTCGCGGATGTTCCGGAAGCCGCGGGCTGGCGATCGCAGGAGCGGCGCCCTGCGGGCAACGGGGACCTTCGGCGTGGCGGGGTCCATCACGTTCCATCCCGAAGGCGCCGGAGACGAAAGGAAGGAGCCACCCGCGCCGTAGCCCGTCCGCTGCAGCAGCGGCCGAAAGACCAGCGTCAGTTGCCGACCCGAGCGGGAGACACTCGCCTGCGATGCCTGTGGGCCGAGCCAGCCACGAGTCGCGATACCCGTTACGGGGCTCGCGCCCGGGTCGCCACGGCGAGCGCATTCCTGCCGCTCTGCCTCTCCCTCGTCTGTCGCTCAGCTCCCGATCCTAACCTTCTTCAGGATCTGTTCCAGCAGGCACCACTTCGTCACGCTGGACTGAAGCAGGTTCAGCCCCACGAACGCCGTGAACAGGAACCAGTACGGGCTCACCCAGTAGCCCAGCGCCAGGGACGTGAGAACGAACGTCCCCGCGAACGCCCGAATGATCAGCTCGCGCTTCACAGTACCTCCATCGTGTCGAGAATATAGGCCCTGAGACCCTCTTCCGGTCCCTTCGACTCCCGCAGGCGGCGCAGCCCGTCGCACAGGCCGTGACACTCCCCGTCCGGCAGGGCCACGAAGTAGAGCGTGCTCGAACCGGGGAAGGCGCGGTTCCCCAGCTTGCGGCCGGTCCGGCCCTTCCCGAGCACGTTCGGGAGCTCGCTGTACCCGGCCACCTCGGACGCCTCGAGCAGGCGCTCCACGTCGTCCGCGTGGTCGGCGTCCACAAAGATCAGCAGCAGCTTCTGGTTCATCGTTTCATCTCGTAATAGAGCAGGGGAATGGCCACCAGCGTGAGCGCCGTGGCGATCACGGCGCCGCTGATCAGCGCGATGCCAAGGCCCTGGAAGATCGGGTCCGTCACCATGACGGCTCCGCCGATCACGACCGCGGCTGCCGTGAGAATGATGGGTCGCGACCGGATCAGGCCCGACGCCACCACCGCGTCGCGCACGGAGCGACCGCGCTCGCGGCCCAGCTCCACGAAGTCCACGAGCAGGATCGAGTTCCGGACGATGATGCCGGCGAGTGCGATCATGCCGATCATGGAGGTGGCGGTGAAGAACGCGCCCGACGCCGCGTGCGCCGGCAGGATGCCGATCAGCGTGAGGGGAATCGGCGCCATGATCACGAGCGGAACGGTGAACGACTGGAACCACGCCACGACCAGCACGTAGATCAGCACCAGCACCGCGGCGAACGCGATCCCCAGATCGCGAAACACCTCGACCGTGATCTGCCACTCGCCGTCCCATACCAGGAACGGCTCCGCGGTGAGCGTGGGGGACGCCGCGTAGTACACCTGGAACCCGTCGCCTACCTCGGCCAGCGCCCCCCGCATCGCCAACATCGCGTAAGCAGGGCTCTCGAGCCGGCCGGCGACGTCGCCCGTCACGTACACCACGGGCCGCAGGTTCTTCCGGAAGATGGGAACCTGCGCCGCGACGCTGTCGAGGGCCGCGAGCGACCCCAGCCGCCGGCCACCGTTGGGGGTGGCGATCGGCAATGCCGCGAGATCACCGGGGGAGGTCGTCGTGGAGTCGGCCAGAGCCACCCGGATCGGCACCGGCTCGGCAGCGTGCGGATCATGCAGCAGGCCCGCCGCGGCCCCACCCATCGCCGCGGCCACGGTCTGCGCGACCTCCCGGACGTTCGTCCCGGCGCGCAGGGCTTCGGCCTGGCTGATCGCGGCGTGCACCTCCGCGTGCGGTGCCGCCACGGTCCAGTCCACGTCCACCACGCCATCGGTGGAGTTGAACACCGCGCGCACCCGCTCGGCGGCCGCGATCTGCGCCTCGTAGCTCGGACCGTAGATCTCGGCGGTGAGCGTCGAGAACACGGGCGGGCCCGGCGGGATTTCGGCCACCTTCACCGCGGCGCCGTATGCCCGAGCGATCGAGTCCACGACCGGACGTACGCGAAGCGCTATTGCATGGCTCTGCTCGCTCCGCTCGTGCTTGCGTTTGAGGTTCACCTGCACGTCGGCCACCGACGGGCCACGACGCAGGAAGTAGTGCCGCACGAGCCCGTTGAAGTTGAACGGGGCCGCCACACCGGCGTACGTCTGAATGTCCCGCACCGCCTCGTCCCGCGCGACCGCCACGGCCAGCGCCTGGGCCACCTCGGCCGTGCGCTCGAGCGGGGTGCCCTCGGGCATGTCCACGATGAGCTGGAACTCGCTCTTGTTGTCGAACGGCAGCATCTTCACCGTGACGAGCTTGAGCGGCACCAGCAGCACCGAGACGAGCAGCAGCGCGACCATCGCGCCGTAGGCTCCCAGCCGCCGCCGCGGGTTCGTGAGCAGGCCCTCGAGGAGGCTACGGTACCATCGCGCGAGCCGGCCGTCGGGTAGCGGCTCCTCGTCGCCGCCACCCACCGGCTGGGCCACATGTCCCCGCAGCAGCCGCACCGCGAGGTAGGGCGTCACGATGAAGGCGACCGCGAGCGAGAAGATCATAGCCACCGAGGCGCCCACCGGGATGGGACGCATGTAGGGGCCCATGAGCCCCGACACGAACGCCATGGGCAGGATCGCCGCGATCACCGTGAGGGTGGCGAGAATCGTGGGGTTCCCCACCTCGTCCACCGCCATTACGGCGGCCTCGTCGGGATGACGGCGACCCATCCCCAGGTGGCGCGCGATGTTCTCCACCACCACAATGGCGTCGTCCACCAGAATGCCGATGGCGAACACGAGAGCGAACAAGGTGATGCGGTTGAGGGTGTAGCCGTACAGCCGGTATACCAGCAGCGTGAGGGCAAGCGTCACCGGCACGGCCACCAGCACCACCACGGCCTCCCGCCAGCCCAGCGTGGCCCACACCAAGACGGCCACACCGAGCGTCGCGATCAGGATGTGGAGCAGCAGCTCCCGCGACTTCTCGGTGGCGGTCTCGCCGTAGTCCCGAGTGACGGTGACGCGCACGTCGGCAGCAAGCACGGAGCCGGTCAGCTCCTCCACCCGCGCCATGGCGCGGTGCGCGATGGTTGCGGCGTTCGTCCCCTCGCGCTTGGCCAGCGCAATGGTGACCGCGGGCTCGAACGTCGTGCCGCCCGCGGCCAGGAACCCCACGTACTGGTCGGGCTCGGCCGGCCCGTCCTCGACCGTCGCCACGTCGCCCAGCCGAATCGCGCGGTCCCCGCGCACGCCCACCACGACGTTCCGGACCTGGTCCAGGTCGCGCAGCAGGTGCCCCACCCGCACCGGCACCGTCCGGTTGCCGGCCAGGAGATCGCCGGCCGGGAGTTCGGCGTTGGCCGTGCCCAGGGCATGCATCACCGCGCCAGCCGAGAGCCCGCGGGCCGCCAGGGCCGCCGCGTCGAGCGTGACACGCACCTCGCGCGGCGCGCCGCCCACGACCCAGGTCTCTGCGACGTCCGGCAGGCGCTTCAGCTCGGCCGCCAGCTCCACCGCCTGCTGGCGCAGCAGATAGCCGTCCCCCGCGTCCCCTCCACCGGAGAGCGTGATCGTCAGGATGGGCACCTCGTTGATGCCGTGCAGCGTCACGAGCGGCTGCGTCGCACCCGGCGGACTCCGGTCGGCGTTGGCGAGCAGCTTGCCGTAGAGACGGGTGAGCGCGATCTCCGGCTCCGTCCCCACCTTGAACCGTGCGGTGATCAGCGCACCGTCGGCCTGGGCCATGCTGTACACGTACTCGACGCCGGACACCTCCCAGATGACCCGCTCGAGCGGCTCCACCACGCGGCGCTCGATCTCGCGCGGCGTCGCCCCCGGCAGCCCCACGACCACGTCAATCATGGGCACGCGGATCTGGGGCTCCTCCTCTCGCGGCGTGGTGAGCAGCCCACCAGCGCCCGCCGCGATGGACGCGCCGATCAGCAAGGGCGTCAGCTTGGAATTGAGGAAGCGTTGGGCGAGGCCGCCCGACGGCCCGGTCTTCATAGGGCGATCTGCTCCCCGGCCTCGAGCCCGCTCAGCACCTCCACGCGGCTGCCCACCGCACGCCCGAGCCGCACCCATCGGAGCAGCACCAGGTCTCCCTGCACCACATGCACGCCCGTGAGTTGGCCCCGGCGCACCACAGCCTCCGCCGGAATGGTCACCGCCGTCCGCCCGCCGACGGGAACGAAGGCGGTGACGCTCGAGCCGGTTGGCCAGTCGGCCGGAATCGTCACACGGATCTCCACGGTACGCGTCATGGGATCCGCGCCGCCGGCCACCGCCCGAAGCCTACCCTTCGCGGTCCGGCCGTCGCGGCCCGCCACGTCGAGCGCAGCGCCCTCGGTGAGGCCAGCTGCCGCCTCGGGCGGCACCGCCAGTACCGCCTCCCTTCCGCCGCGACTCTCGATGGTGAGCAGCGGCATGCCGGGCGCCGCGAGGTCTCCGGGATCCACCGTGCGCGCAACCACCACGCCGTCGAACGGGGCCGCGATCTGAGCGTAGCCGGCCGCTGTCTCCACCTCACGCAACGTCGCCTGAGCCATCGCGAGCTGCGACTCGGCCTGCGTGAGGCCGAGGTGCGCCTGGTCCCGCTGCACCCGGGGCACGACGTCTTCGGCCAGCAGGGCGTCCATGCGGGCCGCGTGGCGGGCCGCTTCGTCCCGCGCCGCCTGCGCAACCGACACGGCCGCTTCTGCCTTGGCGCGGTTTGCGGCGACGTCCTCGATCCCGAGCCTGATGACGATTTGGCCGGCGCGCACCGCGGTACCGAGTTCGACGGGCACGTCGGTGACCCGTGCCATGAGACGCGTGGAGATCTCCGCGCGATGACGGGCGTGGACGGTGCCCTCGATCGCGATGGTCGTCGTGACCGAGTCGGCCGTGACGACGTAGGTCCTCGCGGGCGTGCGCTCAACCGGTGCCGGAGCGTCGTGGTCGGCGCCGCTGCAGGCGGCCAGGGTGACGCCGGCGAGCGCCAGCAGGGGAAGGGTCTTCATCGGTCGTGGACTCCGTAGGCAAAGTCGAGCGCGGCCTGAGCGAGCAGCACATCACGGCGCGCGGTGAGCAGGTTCAACGTGGCGGTGGTGGCGGCGGACTGCACGTCCAGCAGCTCGGTGATGGGGGCGGCGCCGGTGCGATAGCGCGCCTGCGCTTGCGCCAGCGCCTCGCGGGCCTCGCCCTCCGCGCGGGCCGCCACCGCAGCGCCGTCGCGGGCCGCCTGGAGCATGCGCCGGGCGGCGAGCACTTCGACTTCGGCCGCACGCCGCGCCCCGTCGTATCGTGCCGCGGCGGCCTCGTGCTCCGCCCCCGCCTTGCGCACGGTGGCAATGCCGCCCAGGGCGGGGAACACGTTCCATTTGAGCGCGATGCCGAGCGTCCAGTCACCGCTCCCCGCACTCCACGGCGCGTCGCGCCCGTGGTGTGACAGCATGCCGAACGCCCCGATCTGGGGCAACTGGGCGGCCCAGGCGCTCTTCCGAGCGGCGCTCGCGGCGTCGCGCCTCGCGTCGAGCGCGCGCAGGTCGCCACGCGCGTCCACGGTGCACCGGACGTCGTCGGCCTGGCACGGCGTCGCGGCAGCCACCGTGGAGATCGAGTCGGTGAGCACCAGCGACGTGCTCTCGGGGATCGCGAGCAGCGCCCGCAAGCGGGACGCGGCGTTCGCCGCCTCCGCCGCGGCGGCCAGGCGCCGCACCTCCACATCCGCGGCCTGAAGCGACGCCAGCCGCGCGTCGAGGCCCGTCACGAGGCCCTGGCGGTGCATCAGCTCGGCCTGGCGCTCATGGGCCCGAATGGCCGCGAGCGAGGTGTCGAGCGCCGCGAGCCTGTGTGCGGCCAGCTGGGCGTCCAGGTACGCCTGCGACACCATAAAGACCGTTGCCCCGGCCAGACGCGAGGCCGCGGCCTCCCGGGCGGCGGCGCCGCGCCCCGCCGCGCGAAACCCGAGCCAGCCCTCGGGTGCGAGCAGAGGGAGTTCAACCACGGCCGAGGCAGTGAAGCCGCCGAATGGGGCTGGGTTGTTGAGGGCATCGAGCGTGAGGTCCTGGCCGGAGAACATGCCCTGGCGGAGCTTTAGGCCGAATGCGGCCACCGGGTCGTTCGTTCGCATCCCCAGGATCTCGGCCCGCACGGTCGGCAGGAACGCACGGCTCGCGTTAGCCATCATGGTGGCCGCGGCGCGGGCCTCGGCCCGATCCGCGAGCAGAGCGGGGTTCGCCTCCAGGGCGCGGGTGCGCGCCGCCTCCAGTGAGAGGACGAGCGTGTCCGGGTGCGCCACCCCTAGAAATAGAATGATCGTTATAAGCATATGTATAGGAAGAAAAAAAGTGAGTGGCTTGGTCCCTACATGTCGCAAGTTCGGATGCACTGCAGGATATGGTGCACCTTGGGCTCGGTCAGTTGATAGTAGACCCGCACGCCATCGCGCCGGGCGGCGACCACGCTGGCTCCGCGCAGCTTGGCCAGGTGCTGCGACACAATCGCCTGCGGCAGCCCCACCTGCTCCTGAATCTCTGACACCGTCGCTTCGCCCCCCTCCAGAACCTCCACGATTTTCAGGCGCTCCGCGTGACCGAGCAGCTTGATGATCTCGGCAGCCCGCCGGAGGATGTGCGGCGTGACGGAGCGAACCAATTGCCTGCGTGCCACGAGCCACAGAATATAGCATTATATCTATACTGTCAAGTCCCGCACGCGATCCCGCTCTGCCGCGCTGTCGCCGGTGGAGGGTCAGCGGCAGGTCAGATCTCCAGACTCCTCACGTAGCGTGCAGTCTCCTCGATGAAGGCCCGCCGCGGCTCCACCTCGTCGCACCGCTGCTCGTCGTAGACCCAACTCCTCCTTGCCCTGGGCCACCCGGAACAGCGGCGGCAGCACGATGTACGCGTAGTGCGCCTCGATCAGCTGCTTCATCTCTTTGTCGAAGAACGTGAGGAGCGGAGGCGACCGTCTGCCTGCTCGAGGATCGGTTGATGGAACGCAAGTGGAACGTCACGAGCAGCAGGATCGGAGGGACGCCGCTTGATGATGCGACCCGATCTACCACTGTTGACAATACCTGCGGCCGATGGCAGCGCGGACATCCGGCGTTTCTCCGCGGACACCTGAATCTTGTCCACGGACATCCGCCTGCTGCGGCCGCCCGACCTCGCTACGTCCAGCTCAAATCCTGCCTGGACAACGGCAGCGACCGCACGCGCTTCCCTGTCGCGGCGAAGATCGCGTTGCACAATGCCGGCACCACCGGCGGCAGCGCGGGTTCCCCAAGACCGGTTGGCGGGAACGCGGTCTTCCGGAAATGCACCTCCACCGGCGGCGCCTGCGTGAGCCGCAGCAACGGGAAGTTGTGGAAGTTGCTCTGCACCGTGCGCCCGCGCTCGATCGTGATCTCCTGTCCCAACGCCTCGGCGATCCCGTCGAGAATGGCCCCCTGCGTCTGATTCTCCGCGTTGCTCGGGTTGATGATCTCGCTCCCGATGTCGCCCGCGACCCAGACCTTGTCCACCGTCACCGCGCCCGCCCTGCTCACGGTGGCCTGGACCACTTCGGCGAAATAGCCACGGTGACTGAAATGGAACGCCACGCCCATCCCGGTGCCCCGGGGGAGCTGCTTCTTTCCCCAGCCGGACTTCTCGGCCACGAGCTCCAGGACCCCGCGCATACGCGCGGCGTCGAACGCGGGGGCCGGTTGCCGCCCCTCCGGCGGCGGCGGCAGTGCAACGGGAGTGTTGGCGAGGAGGTCCAGGCGGAACTGCACCGGATCCTTCCCTGCGGCGTGAGCCAACTCGTCAATGAACGACTGGAACACGAACGCGAGCCCGTTGCTGCGCGGCGCGCGCAAGGCACCCGTGGGCACGCCGAGCGGCATGACCGAGACGTCCAGCGCGAAGTTCGGGATGAACCGCGCAGGAAACTCGTCGTCTGAGATGTTCGCGCTCGGCGCATACCGCTCGCCCTCGCCGAACGTTACGAAATGATTGCGCCACGCCACGAGCCTGCCGGCGGCATCCACCGCGCCCGTGAGGCGATGGAAGCCCGCCGGACGGTAGAAGTCGTGCCGCATGTCGTCCTCGCGCGTCCACACGAGCTTCACCGGCACGCCGACTTCCTTGGCGATCCACGCGGCCTCGACCATGTAGTCGTTGTTCAGTCGCCGCCCGAACCCACCACCCGCCCGGATCAGGTGGAGCGTGATGTCCTCCTCCCGCATGCCGAGCGTTCGGGCCACGAGCGGCCGGCCGCTGGCCGGCGTCTGGGTGGGCGCCCAAATCTCGAGCTTCCCATCCTTGAAATGCGCCGTGCAGTTCATCGGCTCCATCGGCGCATGCGCGAGGAACGGATAGAAGTACTCCGCCTCCACCACTTTCGAGGCGCTGCGCAGCGCGGCATCCACGTCACCGTCCTTCCGGATGGTGCGGTGCGGCGGTTGCCGGAACAACTCCGCCGCGCGCGAGGCAAAGCCCACACTGCTCTGCGCCGCCGTGGTTCCCTCGTTCCAGGTAACCTGGAGCTTTTCGCGAGCGCGCTGGGCCGCCCACCAGGTGTCAGCGACGATCGCCACGCCGCCCAAAAGTCCCGTGAGCGCTTCACCCCCTTCGACCACGAACGCGTGTCGCACACCGGGTTGGGAGCGGATCTCGTCCAGATTGGCGCTCGCCACCTTGCCGCCGAACACAGGGCTCTTGTGATAGACGGCGTACAACATGCCGGGCAGCGCGATGTCAATGCCGTACAGCGGCTTGCCGGTCACGATGGCGTGATTGTCCACGCCGGGGATGGGCTTGCCGATGATCCTGAAGTCCTTCGGGTCCTTGAGCTTCACGCGATCGAGGTCGGGGGGCGGCAACGTGGCGGCTTTGTTGGCCAGCTCGCCATAGGTGAGGCGCCGGCCGCTCGGCCGATGCAGCACCACGCCCGCGCCGGTCTCGCACTCCGCCTCCGGAACTCCCCACGTCTGCGCCGCCGCCGTGATCAGCATCGCTCGTCCCGCCGCTCCGACCCGCCGCATGGGCGTCCAGTGGTTGGGCGTGGCGGTGCTGCCACCCGCGTACTGGTTGTTGTACTTCGTGGGATCGTACGAGGCCTGGTCCACTCTCACATTGTTCCAGTCCACGTCCAATTCATCCGCGATGATCATCGGCAGCATGGTCTTCACGCCCTGCCCGATCTCCGGGTTCTGGGCCATGATGGTCACGATGCCATCGGGCGAAATGCGAATGAACGCGTTGGGAACGAGTTCCACCGGACCTTCGCCCGCCAGCACGCCCAGCGGATCGAAGTAGGCCGCGAGCAACATGCCCCCGCCCGCCACGGCGGTCACCTGGAGGAAGCGGCGACGATTGACGCTCAATGTTGTGGTCATGGTTCCTCCCTACGAGCGCCGCGCCGCGCGCGCGGAATGGACTGCGCCGCCCGCGCCGGCCGCCCCGGTGGACCCGGCCTCGACGGCCGGCATTCCGGCCGCTCGATGGATGGCCCGGCGGATGCGAAGGTACGTGGCGCAGCGGCACAGATTGCCGTTCATCGCGGCATCTATGTCGGCGTCGGTTGGCTTCGGCGTTTTCGCCAACAACGCCGCGGCGGACATGATCTGTCCCGCCTGACAGTAACCGCATTGCGGCACGTCCAGCTCCTCCCAGGCGCGCTGCAATGGATGCGAGCCGTCCGGTGAGAGCCCCTCGATCGTCGTGACCGCCGCACCCTGCACCGACGAGATGGGCAGGATGCACGACCGCGTGGGCTCCCCGTTCACGTGCACGGTACACGCGCCGCACTCGGCGATACCGCACGCGTACTTCGTGCCCTTGAGGTCGAGCACGTCCCGCAGTACCCAGAGGAGGGGCATTTCCGGGGGGACGTCCACCGTGGTGGACTTCCCGTTGACGTTGAACGTGACCGTCATGGCAGGTCCTTCCCTTAACGTTTGACGTACTTCTTGAGGGCGCGTGGTCCGACTTCCGCCCCGTAAATATGGCCTCTGGCGTCCACGGCGACACCCTCCGCGGCGCTGGTGCCCGTGGCGGCAGTGTCGGGGTCCGGGATGAAGGCCAGCAGCGCCCCGTCCGTGGCCCTGCCGATGCGAATGCCGCGCTTCCACTCCGGGCGGTTCCTGGCCACCGAGCCGGACTCGGAGTCGGCCACGTAGAGCATGTCATCCTTATCCACGTCCAGACCGCTGGGCCGGCTGAAGTGACGCCACTCCTCGAGGAATCGGCCCGTCTGGTCCAGGATCTGGATGCGATTGTTGCTGCGGTCGCCCACGAAGAGCCGCCCGCGGGAGTCCATCGCCAGGGCGTGCGGCTGGTCGAACTCGCCAGGCCCGGTGCCTCGCCTGCCCCACGAGGCCACGAGTGTGCCGTCTTTGGTGAACTTGAGAATGCGCGCGTTGGCGCCTTCGCGTGAGGAGTGCCCTTCGGACACGTAGATGTCGCCGCCCGGCGTCACGAGGACGTCGTTGGGCTGAAAGAAAAACCCCGGCTCCCGCGCGCCACCCGCCTTGCCGAGCGTCATGAGCAGCTTGCCCTCGGCGCTGAACTTGAACACCTGGTGGCCTCGGGTGGAATCGGCGGCAGCCGGGCCGATGCAGGCGCAATCGGTCACCCAGACGTTGCCTTCCGAGTCCACGTCAATGCCGTGCGGGAACAGCATCAAGCCCGCTCCGAAGCTCCGGACGAGCGTTCCGGTGGAGTCGAACAGCAGGATCGGATCGAGGTTCGACCCCACGCAACTGTTCGCTCCGCAGCGCTCGGCCACCCAGATGCTCACGCCATCGTTGGCGACCGCGACGGCGCTGGTAGATCCCCAGGAGCGGCCCTCGGGCATCCTGGCCCACCCTTCGATGGTGCGGTACGGATTGGGCGCGTCGTTGGTGGGCTGGACCACCGTCTGAGCCAGCGCGGGCGAGGCAACAGCGAGCCCAATTGCGGCCGCGATGGAAGCTGTGAATGCGTTCATCTCACCCCCAGGTGACACCCGACACCTGACACCTGACACCCCTTTACTTCCTCGGCAGCGTCAGTGCCACGAGCGAATTGTTCATTCCGCCGAGGCCGGTCGCAAACACGATGTACTGCCGCCCATTGTGCATGAACGTCATCGGCACGGCCGTGGTGCGTGAGGGGATCTGCACCTTACCCACCTGTTTCCCGGTCGCCTTGTCCACGGCGTAGAGCCCTGGGGGATTGTCCTGCCCGTTCCGCCCGGTGCCGTAGATCAGGAGCGTCTTGGTGACGATGATCTGTGCCTGACCGCGGCCGGGCTGGGGTGGCAGCGTCACGCCGGCGAACAACGGATCGTTGCTCGTCACGTTCACCATGGTGCCGTTCGGGATCCACCATGCCTTGTCCCCGGTCCGCATGTTGTACGCCGTGATGCCGCCGAGTTGCTTCGGTTTCAGGATGGACACGCCGCCGATGGTGGACATGGCCGCCCGGCGCGAGAAGCCTTCGCCCCGCAGTTCCGGATTGGCGTTGTAACCGGGAGGCGGCGGGAGCGCGCCGATCAGGCCGCAGTTGTCGTGCGGCGAGCTGTAGCGGAACTCGGAACACGGGTCCTTCTGCACCTGGATGGTGGAGAGGCCGCTCTGCGACCCGACGTACATCATTCCCGTCTCGAGATCCACCGCGGCGCCGCCGTCAATGTTCACGCCCCCGCTTGCGCCCGGCGCGTACCACGAGCAACGAAAGCCGCTCGGCGCCGTGCCGTCCGTGGGCGAGGCTGGGATGTAGTAGGGACCCATGCGGCACCGCCGCGCGAGGGCGAGCGCCGTGTCCCTGATTGCCGGCGTGTAGTCAATCAGATCGTCTTCTTCCAGGCCCTGGTGCGAATAGGGCTCGGGCTTGGTGGGAATAGGCTGTGTGGGGGACGCTTGCTCTCCCGGCACCTCGCTCTGAAGCACGGGCGTTTCGACGATCGGCCAGATGGGCTCGCCCGTCACGCGGTCGAACACGTACATCCAGCCCTGCTTGGTGGTTTGCGCCACGATCTTGCGAGGCCGGCCGGCGATCGTGACGTCCAACAGGTTGGGTGCCATCGGTGTGTCGTAGTCCCAGATGTCGTGGTGCACCATCTGGAAGTGCCACTTTCGCTGGCCCGTCTTGACGTCGAGCGCGACGATGCTGTTGCCGAAGAGATTGTCGCCGGGGCGGTGGCCGCCGTACTCGTCCATGAGCGGCATGCCCACGGGGATGTACACGAGGCCGAGGTCCGGATCGGCGGAGTAGGTGGCCCAGGCGTCGTTCTTCCCCACGCCCTCGGTTCCGATCTTGGAGCCGTTCTTCCACGTCTCCGCGCCGAACTCGCCCGGCTGCGGCACCAGATTGAACAGCCAGAGTTGCTTCCCGGTCCGAATGTCGAAGCCGCGGATGTACCCGGGAAGGTTGCGGACGCGAATCGGGTAATAGCCGTGAATTGAGGAGTTCCCCACCACGATCACGTCGCCCACAATGATGGCAGGGGAACTGTTGGCGATCTGGCCGTACGACGGGTCAATGCCGATCGTGCCGTCGGCGCCGGTCTTGGTGACGGGGTCCCACTTCTCCCCGGGACGCGCGCGGCGATACGGGGCGGCGTCGCTGATGATGAGCGGGCCCGAGTCGTCCACGGCGAGCGGCACGAGCGGGAGCCCAAGGCCGTCCATCAGGTCCACGATGCCGTTCTTGCCGAACCGGGGATCCGGGATGCCGGTCTTTGCATCCAGCGAAGCCATGTGGTAGCCCGGCGTCACCACGATGACGCGTTCTTCGCGGCCGTCGGTCCAGTACGCGAGCCCGCGCCCCGCGAACTGCCGCGGTGCCTTCTGCCACCGGATCCCTTCGTCCAGCCGCCACATCCACAGCGCCTCGCCGCGCTCGGGATCGATCGCAACGGCCACACGGCGCGTGGAGGTGACGGTGAACAGCCGGCCGTTCGCGTAGAGGGGCGTCGTGCGGTAGTACTCGTCCGGCCCGAATGCGCCGGCCGGCCACTGCCACGCCACCTGAAGCGAGTCGAAGTTGGACGCGTTGATCTGATCCAGCGGCGAGTAACGCGAGCTCCAGGCGTCCGCCCCCCACACGCGCCACTCGCCGTGGGCGTTGCCCCGCACGACGGGGCGGCCGTCCTGAGCGAGCATCGCCGCCGGGGGGGTGAGCAGCGCGGCGACCAATGCCGCGCGGTGCAGATGACGAGTCTCGAACGCGTGCGCCATAGCTCGTGGCCCTCTTCTCAGCGTGTTGGCGTTTCGAACATGATTTGCTTCAATGCCGCGGGGTCGGTTGGGAGATCGAGCGTGCCCGGTGGCATCCCATTCAGTTGGAGCAGGTACGCCACGAGCTGCCCGGTCTCCTGGGGCGTGAGGATTCCGGGCTCGCTCTTGGGCATGCTCCCCATAATGAAGTCGTACAGGTTCCAGACGGTCTGGCCGTTCCAGACTTTCACGAACGCGGGGCCCGTGTGCGAGGCCGGCGTATGACACCCCTGGCACATCGCCGCGTACAGGTCTCGTCCCAGGGTTGCCTGGGCGGTGGAGTACACGCCCGTAACCGTGGAGCGACTGGCGGCAACCTGCCCGAACGTAATTCGTCGCAGGGCGGCCGCGTCTGCCGGAAGCTCCGTCGCACCCGGAGGGAAGTTGTTGAGCCGGAGCAGGTACGCAACCACGTCCGCGTACTGCTGCGGAGTGAGCCGGCCGGGCTCGTCGAGCGGCATGATGGACCGGATGACGTCGAACACCTCGTAGACCGAACGCCGGTTCCACGTCTTGAGAAACGCCGGACCGGTGAACTGGCTCTTCGCGTGACACTGGGCGCAGTTCTGTGCGAAGGTGACTTCGCCCCGCGCGGCTTGCTCGCCCGTGAACACTCCGTCGGCGGCTGACCCTTGACGGAGGCCCGTGCCGTCCTGCGCACGCGCGATGGCGGACGGCAGCACGATGAGCACCGCGAGCAGGGCCTTCGGGCAGCCTAGCACGGCGCGCGAGAACGGGCGATGCGCAGCGACCGAGCGGATGCGCTCGCCGAAGCAATGCCGGGGCGCGAACCCCGTGACAGGTGATGCACCGTGTGGTTTGATCGGCTCATAGGCATCGCGGCGGCGAGTGCATCCGCTCAGGTCGCGGGATTAATCGCCCGTGTTTCCGCGCCGTGTTGGAGGGCCGCGGCTGGAGCAAAGGAGAGTTATGGCGGGCCGAGTCGACCCGTCAAGAGAGCGCGCTGGCCGTTGCGATCCGCATGCCGCGGCGTAGTTTGCCGGGAGAGAGGTGTGAACGGTCACGTCGCAGCGCGGAGCGCCGCCATGAACGAAGACGTCTTCAATCTCGAGGTGCGGAAGTTCCTCAAGAAGTTCGGTGTCACGGCCCAGCGCGAGATCGAGAAAGCCGTTGACACCGCCATGCGCAGCGGGCAGCTGCGCGGCAACGAGACGTTGAAGGCCCGCGCCACGCTGGTGATTGACGGCGTGGCCGCGGACATCCGCGTTGAGGGAGAGATCGCCCTCGAGGGAGGGCGGTGAAGGAGGCCCAATGAACATCGTCGGCACACTCGTACTTCTCGCGGCGCTCGTGGCACCGAATCTGCTCGTGAGCCAGGTCACCCGATACGTGCGGTACAGCCACGAGGGACGTACGTCCTACGGGATTCTGAACGGCGAGACGATTCGCGAGCTCGAGGGCGATCTCTTCGCCTCGCCTCGACTCACCGGACGCACGCTCAGCCTGCCCGACGTTCGACTGCTGGCGCCGGTCGAGCCGTCGAAAGTCATCGCGGTGGGCCTCAACTACCGGAGCCACCTGGGCGATCGGCCAGCCGCGGCGTATCCCGGGTTGTTTGCCAAGTACCCCACCTCCATCGTGGGACCGGGCGACGACATCGTGATGCCGCCCGACGCGACGGACCTGCATTATGAGGGCGAGCTGGTCATCGTCATCGGACGCAGGGCCAAAAACGTCTCTCCGGAGGAAGCACGGGCGTACATCTTCGGCGTCACGGCGGGAAACGACGTGAGCGAGCGTGCGTGGCAGCGATCGGACCTCCAGTGGTTCCGCGCCAAAGCGTCGGACACTTTCGGGCCGGTTGGTCCCGCGATTGCCACGGGACTCAACTATGACGATCTCCTGGTCCAGACGCGCGTCAACGGCGAGGTGCGGCAGTCCGAGCGCACCAGGGACCTCATCTTCAACGTGCCGACCATCGTGAGTTACGTCAGCAAGTACGTCACGCTCGTGCCGGGGGACGTGATCTTCACCGGAACGCCGCAGACCACCCGGGCTATGAAGCCGGGGGACGTGGTCGAGATCGAGGTGGAGGGGGTCGGCGTGCTGCGGAATACCGTCGTGGCCGGAAAGTAAAGCGGGTTCCGGCCGTGGAGTTCGCCTTGCGCTCCTGCGCCCGGTGCATGAGACTGTGGGCCGTTCGTGAACGGAGCATCGTATGCAACAGCAGCGACTGACCACCATCCTGTTCGCGTGCGCCGGGCTGGTGGCTGCGTGCGGCGAGAAGCCGGAAGCCGAATCGCAAGCTCAAACCCCGCCGCCCGCGGAGGCCGTGCAAGCCGTGAACCCCCTGCTCAACCCCCTCGCGGCCGAGATGAAGGAGACCGCGCCCGCGACCTATCGGGTGAAGTTCGAGACCAGCGAGGGCGACTTCGTGATCGAAGTCACGCGCGCGTGGGCGCCGAACGGCGCCGACCGGTTCTATAACCTCGTGAAGCACGGCTTCTACGACGACGCGAGGTTCTTCCGCGTCATCGCGGGATTCATGGCGCAGTTCGGCATCAATGGCGACCCGCAGATCTCCGCCCGCTGGCGCGGGGCGAGCATCCCGGACGACCCCGTCAAAGAAAGCAACAAGCGCGGATACGTGAGCTTTGCCATGGCCGGCCCCAACACCCGCACGACTCAGGTGTTCATCAATTACGGGGACAACTCCCGGCTCGACAGCATGGGCTTCCCACCGTTCGGGCGCGTCGTGGAGGGCATGGAGGTCGTAGACCGCATTCATTCGCTCTACGGCGAACAGCCCAATCAAGGGCGGATCCAGGCGCAGGGGAACGCGTATCTGAACGCCTCGTTCCCGGAGCTGGATTACATCAAGAAGGCGAGCATCGTTCCCTGAGGCGAAAGGGGTGAGGCGTGAGGTCCCTCACTCCTTACCCGGTACCCCTTACTCCCAGGCTTTTGCCTTTCACCGCAGGATGAACCAGTCCATACTCGCGCCCACCACCCAGTGAATCACCGCGACGTACCACACTGATCCAAGTTTGACGTCCACCTTGCCGAACACGAGGCCCGCTGGAATTGCCGCGACGGTCTCGTTCCACGGTCGGCCAAAGTGTGCGAGAACCGAAAGGGCGGTCTGGAGCACATTGGCGGTCGTTTCGCCCAGGTGCGCCCGAAGGCCGAAGAGCAGCACCCCGCGAAACAGGACCTCCCAGGCCCCGTAATACAGGAACGCAAGCCCCGCGTAGGCGGCGAAGCTGTCCCGCGCGGCGCCCGGGTAGAGGGGGTACACCGCTCGCATCGCCGGGGTCGCCGCCGCGATCGCTCCCGCGGCAACGGCGATGGGCAGGCTGATGAGCACTAGCAGCACGCCGGGCTTCGCCTTGCCCAGTCCAAGGCCCAGATCAGCTAGGCGGGCGCCGAAGCCAACCCGCGCCACGAGGGTGGGAATCACGGCGAGCAGCAGCGCTGACGCGCCGAAGTGCGCCCACGCGGGTAACGGGCCACCGGTCATCGGTGTCCAGTCTCGCCCCGCCGACGAGACGCCGACCGCGTCCGCACGCATGAGGTAATAGAACACGGTCAAGACCATCGTCGCGACCGGAATGAGGACCCACCGGCGATCCCTGGCGGACTCCACTCGCACACTCATACCGGGACCATGGCCATCGTGCGCAGCCAGTGGATCGTCTCGGTCAGCCCCGGTCGCAGGCCGCGCGGCCCATATCCCAGATCCTGGTGCGCGGCGGTCAGGTCCGCCCGGCGATCCTCCAGAAACACTCGAACCCAGCCAGGCGTGAGCGCGGGCCGGCCCCCAAGCCGGCCCCACCATTCGGCGCCGGTCGCGAGGACCAAGCCGAGCCGGGGAGGCAGGGCGGTCACGTGGCGGGAGCGGCCGGCGATCTCAGACACGAGGTAGAGGAACTGCCGGAACGATGCGTCTTCGCCGCCGAGGACGTAGTGCGCCCCCGCGCGTCCCTGACGCGCGGCCAGCAGGATGCCGGCTGCGACGTCGTCCACGTATGCGTAGTTCGCGAGCGCGTCCCCGTCGGCCAGCCGAACTCGAAGCAGCCCTCGCAGGTACAGGGCGACAGCCCGCGTCACGGCGTTCGCGTCGCTCAAGGGCCCGGGCCCATACACTCGCGTGGGATGCACGATTACGGCGTCACGACCGGTGCGAGCATAGGCCTCGACGAGCCGCTCTCCGGCCAACTTGGTCGACTCGTAGTCGGTGGGCCGTGCCGCGCGCCCATTGACGCCGGCCGCGCGAAACGGCGGCAGCGTAAGGATCGTCGAGACGTGCACCAGCTTCCTCACATTGTACGCGGTCGCAAGCTCGAGCAGGCGCTGCACGGCGTTCACGTTCGTCTCGACGAACGCCGATGGGTCGCGGCTCCAGGCCTGAGCGAACGCCGCCAGATGCAGCACGGTGTCCGCGCCCTGCACGGCGCGGCCCAAAGCCCGTGCGTCGCGGATATCGCCACGAATCACTTCGACGGTGGCGCGGGTGTCCTGATCCAGCATCTCCGGTCGCCGGACCAGCACGCGAACCCGCGCATCCTTCTCGTTCACCAGGCGGCGGACCACATACCGGCCGATGAAGCCGGTGGCTCCGGTAACCAGCCAGATCGTCATGGCGCCCTCCCGGGCGTTTGCGCCCGGCGAAAGGCGGGAGTCAAGGCCGGGAGCGGTGGAACCGCGGGCCGGTGTCGTGGCCCGCCCATGCGGAGCAGGGCCGGGACGAATAGCAACTGCACGGCGACAGCCCAGGCAATCCCAGCGACCGAGTCAATGGCGTAGTGGTTCTGTGTGTACACCGTGGACAGCACGACGCCCAGCGCCTCGAGGCTCGTGAGAAGCGCCACGCCGCGCGGGAGCCAGCGCCATGCCAGGAGCGCGATGGTCACCGCCCCGGCGACGTGAGAGCTGGGGAATGCGCAGCCGCGGGAATCCCCGGTGACCTGGGCCGCCATGACGAGGCGGTAGAACAACCCGTCGGTGTGCGGTCCCTGGTGTGGCGGATGGAGGAAGTGTGGGCCGTCCACGGGAAAGCCCACGTACACCAGGTACAACGTGAGATACGTCGCCATGAGGCGCAGCGTCATGGCGCGCAGCGCCGCCCGGCGTCCCTGAATGGCCACGACGATCGGTGGCAAGAAGATGAGCACGTAATACGCGCAGTAGCTGAAGTACATCAGCTCGCTGAACCACAGCGCGTCCATTCGGGGCATCCACTCGGCGTGGAGATGTGTGCCGAACAGCGCCTCATCCAGTCGTGCGATGGCGTGATCGTTACTGGCGGGCGGGGCTGCAGATCGCAGCACGTCCAGCTCCGTCCAGAAGGCGGCGAGCAGGATCAACGGGTACATCTCCCGCAGCGCGGCTCCGATTCCCCACTGGCGCGCGGGCACACGCGCGAGCATCCACGGGAGCGTGGCGGCGGCGGCGTGCGCCAGCGCGAGCCACGGTACAAATGATCGCTGGCCGAGGAACGCCAGCCACACACCGGCCAGCACGACGTTGTAGGCTGCGACCAAGCGATGGCAGGTCCAGGCTGGATTGCTCATAGCCAGCCCGCTTCCCGATACCACGCCGCGGTTTCCGGAACCGCGCGAGCCACGGGGTACGACGGTTGGAAACCGAGCTCCGCACAGGCCGAGGAGACGTCGCAGACCCAACGAGTCTGCGTCAACTCACGCACGCGCTCGCGATTGAGAATCGCCGCCCGGCGGCGCACCGCCGCGACCGTTTCCGTGACGGTCGCGACAACCTGCGCCACCGGACGCGGTACGGAGATGAGGATGGGCTCGCGACGGAGTGCGTCTCCCACAGCCCGCGCGAACGCCCGCCAGGTGACGGGCTCGGGATACGCGAGGTAGTACGTGT
This sequence comes from Gemmatimonadales bacterium, assembly GCA_035559715.1. Taxonomy (GTDB): domain Bacteria; phylum Gemmatimonadota; class Gemmatimonadetes; order Gemmatimonadales; family GWC2-71-9; genus JACQHC01. Next base: position 27,489 of record DATMAW010000131.1, read on the forward strand.
GCCCCGCCGAGTCTGGTGCCTCCGCCACTCGGAGCAGGCCGTCCACGGCGTCTTTGACGTAGATCAGGCTCACCTCGCGGTCCCATGAACCGATCGTGACCGCGACGCCACGGCGTACCAGTTGGAAGAACTTCAGCACACCGCGCTCACGCGGCCCGTACACGCTTGGCCAGCGCACGATTGTGCCGGGAACGCGGTCTCGGTACGCATGCACCACCGCTTCGGCCAGCAACTTCGACTGCCCGTAGTGAGACAGCGGGTACGGAACGGACTCCCGTCCCAGACGCTCGCCATTACGGCAGGGCCCAACGGCGGCGATGGACGAAGCGAGGATGACTTTCGGCGGCCGGTTGCCCTGCTGAGCCGCGGCCCGGAGCACCGTGGCGGTGCCCTCGGTGTTCACCGCGTAGAAGTCCTCGGGTCGGCGCGCTTCGGTAAGGCCCGCCAGATGAAACACCACGTCAGCTCCGTCGAACGCGGCCGCCAGGCCGCGCGGATCTTCCACGCCGCAGCACACCAGCCGCACCGGCAGCCCGGTGATCCACCGCAGCGATGCGCCCGGGCGCTCGAGGCACACTACGTCGTGTCCTGCGCTGAGCAGCGACTCGATGAGGTGACTGCCGACGAAGCCCGCTCCACCTGTGACGACGGCACGCATGGGCACTCCTTCAACGTGTGGAAGCAGTGTTCGCCTGCGCCGTCAAGCGGGCGTCAAGCTCGCGCACCACAATGGCGACGGCGTCAGGTCGTTCCTCTTGGAGGAAATGCCCCGCGCCGGCCAGAGTCTCCGACCGAGCATGCGGGAGGGCGCGCTCGAGTCGTGAGATCGCCGCGGGCTCCGGACCCCCGGCGTGCGGGGCCCCGCCG